>DVDU01000188.1 GCA_015296065.1 Oscillatoriaceae cyanobacterium M33_DOE_052
GGATGGGTTTCGTTTGCCCTTCCTTCAGGCGCTTTTTTAATATAACCCCCTTTTTTTCGATTGTCAACCCCTTTGCCCAATTTTTTTGGCGAAATTTTTCTGCCCCTCAAATCCTTGCGGCGATTACATTTGAGGCTAAATTATCTGGTGAAGACCTAAAAAATCGGGAAATTTTTTTTTGATGCGCATGATTGCTGGTTTGCCCCCCTGGGTGGTTGTGGACCCCCTTTTGCACCGTTGGTTGTTGGAGGATATTGGTCGTGGCGATCGCGCCACGGGCAGCATCTATATCAGAGAAACCCCCCCAGCTAGAGCTGAATGGACCGCCAAAGCCTCCGGAGTCATCGCCGGACTACCTGTGGCGCAGCGAGTCTTCCATATATTGGATGAGAAAGTCACCTTTGAGGCGCAGTTGGCAGAAGGTGAACCATGCCATCCGGGACAAGTAGTGGCCACTTTAAGCGGACCGATTGAGGCGCTGCTCATGGGAGAACGAGTTGCCCTGAATCTTGTCATGCGTCTGAGTGGTATCGCTACCCTCACCCGCCAGTACGCGGAAAAAATTGTCGATTTACCTGCCCAACTGGTGGACACCCGCAAAACCACTCCCGGACTACGACTATTAGAAAAGTACGCCACCCTAGTGGGAGGGGCCCGCAACCACCGCATGGGACTGGATGACGCGGTAATGATTAAGGACAACCACATTGCGGCGGCGGGAGGTATCGGGGCGGCCCTGGCCCGCATCCGTGAGTATGTCCCCTACCCCCTATCTATAGAAGTAGAGACCGAAACTCTCGATGATGTCCGAGAGGTCCTCCAATATGGCGCCGATATCATCATGCTCGACAATATGTCTCTGGAGCTAATGCGCGAAGCGGTCCAACTGATTCGCGCTGCTAACCAGAGGCTCAAAATCGAAGCATCGGGAAATATCACCCTGGAAACCATCCGCGCTGTGGCGGCAACTGGGGTAGATTACATCTCCACCAGTGCCCCGATTACCCGATCGACTTGGCTAGACCTGAGCATGAAACTAAAAAAACCCACAGTCTGATCACTGTGGGTTAGATATTTGATCTGGAGCATCCCCCAGGGATGCTCCAACCCTATTTAGGCAAGGGCACTAGAACTTAAATGTGGTACGTAGGGTGCCCACCCAGACCGCATCGTTGTTTTCGTTGTGTTCTGGATTGGTAATCAGGTAGAAGCCTGGAGTAATATCGATTTTGCTCGATATAGGGTAGCGATACAGACCTTCAATGTGGAAGGCACTATCCAAGTCTTCGGCTCCAGTGTCATTATCGGTGACTTTGGGGGGGGTGCCCACCATAATTGCTCCCAAACTCCCTTTCTTACCCACATCGGGGAAACTCAAGGTGACTGCCCAGTTGATGATTTTGGCACTATCTCCCTCAGTGACGGCACCACGGCTATCTTCGGCAGTGGCATCAATCCAACCAAACCACCCAGATAGGTTGACGTTGGGGGTGACGCGCATGGAGGCTTGACCACCGAAGGTATTGGCAGAAGTGGCAACGCCACTAAAGGGGTTGCTAGCAAGGCTGCTACCGGTGGACCCGGTGAGGTTGACATTGCCGCCAGGGAAATAAGACCGGATATAGGTCAGACCTAAACCAATATTATCCGTGGGTTTAACGTTTAACTGGGCATAGGCGGCGTTGGCTCCGTTAAATATTCCGTTTTTGGAATTGGGCTCGTCGCTATTTGGTGCCAAATACCCAAAGACAACTCCTAACTGGTCGCTAATTTTGTAATCCAGGTTGATGCCTGCTCCATCACTGGCTTGGCGCAGGACGGGGTTGAAGCGTCCGAACCGGGAAATTGCCCCTGTGCCACTGCTTTGCAGGGGGCTGTAGGGATCGAAGAGCATCTCGTAGGATTCAGCTCCGATCGCGTCAATTTGGATTCTAGCTTTGTCACTTAGGGGAAAACGATAATACAGCTTGCCCAGTCGAAACTCGTTGTTGGTATTGCTATCAAACGAGAGGCGAGTCATGTTGGTGCCGGTAATATCACCCCTGAACCCGGGTATATTTCCAGTATCCAAGCGAGTTTTGAGCAAGTCTTCACCAGTAAAGCTGGCGTCTATGTTAAGACGGGTCCGCTGGGCAAATGTGGTTTCGCTCCGATCGGTGCCGAAAACCCCATCCCCAAAGCTGTCGGTGACAGCAAAAATCGATTCACCCTTCAGCTTGGCGGTGGTGGAAAATTGGTTAGCTTCCAGTTCAGCGGTCCGCACTTCCAAGCCATCGACGCGGGCTCGCAGGGTGGCTAATTCGGCGGCGAATTCTTCTTGGAGGCGGCGAATAGAAGATAAATCAGTGGCTCCAATTTGGGATGCACTTTCCTGAATCAGGCGCTGGATGGAGTTTAAGCAAGCATCCAAACCAGCGGCAAACTCATAACGAGTCAGGGCGCGGTTGCCACGATAGGTGCCATCGGGGTATGCTGTCAAACAGCCGTAACGCTCGGCCAGAGACTGGATGGCACTGTAAGCCCAGTCAGTGGGGCGCACGTCCCGGAGGTTGCTGACAGAATTAACCTGCTGCAGGGGTTCATTTTGCTGCAGGGACAGGTTAACTGGGTTGTATTCCTCAAGCTGCTGGAGCAGCTCACCGCCGGTGGTGGCGGGAGCGGGAGGGATAGCCGATGAGGATACCTCTTGGCCGATCGCTCCTGTGGTAGATGCCAAAAAAACTGCGGCAACAGCAGTTGGACTGTATTTCAGTCCTTGCCAAAACAACCTACTCATCTTTTTTCCTCACACCATGCGGATGTATCTGGGAGTTCGTGGCTATTTTTTTGATATATCTAGCAACCTGATTGTTCCTAGTCATAGCCAACCCACAGACACTTGTTTGTGATTTTAGCCGAAAATCAAGAATTTTTACCTACTGGATGATAGATTTATTTCATCACTGATGTCAAATATATAAATTGAATATATACAGCGTTTTGACCGTCTATTCGGTACATGACCTCGCCCCAAACCCCTCTCCCAGAAAGGGATAGGGGCAATGAGTAGTACAAAATTATTTGACAACCCGCTGTAATTATCCTGGCTCTGGTCAATCGCTCCAGCAAGACCAGTTACCGACGATCGTCAATTAGGCAAAAGATTACCCTATCTTGCGCTTCTGGGTTTCTTATGATATTTGGTCCTTCAATCTCAATTATGACAACTTTATTGAGAATTGGGGGCAAAAACTCCTGAAATTATGAGAATTCTCGTTGCTGCTGAATTAATTCAGATTAGTTAAAGCAGGCAGGAGGAAGCTGGCGACAATTTGATAGAATGCTGTGGTTTTTTCAAGGCGCAATTTGGATAGCAACCATTTCAGGTCTAGAAGATTATGTGTAAAATTTTGATTAAGGATAAATTGAGCGAGATTAAGCATAGGTTAATTTTCGCTTAAAATATGTTGGCGAAACAAAATTGAGTTAAGAGCGGCTGCCGTTGACAATATACGCCACTCTTTGACCAATATTAGTTGCATGATCGGCCATGCGTTCCAAGTGACGAATCACCAAAGCTAATAGGAGCAGAGGTTCCACCACACCTTTAATATCGCGTTGATATGCTAAAGTGTGATAAACAGTATTATACAGGTCATCCACAATAGAATCAAGCTGTTTGACCCGATTGCCAACTTCAGCATCTAAGTCGGCTAATGCAACTAAACTGGTAGCGAGCATCATTTGCGCTTGATGAAACATGAGTTCAATCTGAGGCATACAAGGATGGGGTGAGTAAGGCAGGAGCTTGACGGCAATTTCTGAAAGGTCTTTGGCGTAATCGCCGATGCGCTCTAGGTCTCGCACTAGCTGCATAAAAGCGCCAATCAAGCGGGAATCTTGTGCGGCTGGAGCTTGGAGGGTCATCAGCAACACGCAGTCTGATTCTATTTGCCGGTAAAATTGGTCGATTTGCTTGTCGAGGATGGGAATTGCTTCGGCTGAGGCTATGTCCCTAGAGAATAAAGCCTGATGGCTGAGCCGAAAAGAGTTTTCCACCAAGGCACCCATGCGTAAGGTGTCCCGTTCTAAGCGTTTCAGTTTGCGCTTAAAATGGCTGTGCTTGGAATTAGCATTAGAAGAATTAGTCACTCCAGATTAATTAACAATAAATTGATAATAATTTAAGATTTATAGCGAACAGATATTACATGGTTGAGGTACAGGATTTTAATGAATTACCGCGCCAGGGGGAATGTTCTGGGATATTAGTGCCTCACCGAATTGAAAAATGCTGGCTTTATAGGCGCTCTAATCAGGATAGAAATGATAAATTTGGCTGATATACCAGATTAGGGGAAAATATCACGAACATCGGCAAATATTTTGGATGGGTTAGGGATAGTCTGTGCCGAAAATCAAACAGGAGGTACAAAAAACCTGGCCTATTGATGAGCCGTTGGCGGGAAATATACTCAAGAGTAGGGTAGCTGAATTTGCAACCATGCTCCACCAGTTTCGGGATGGTTTTTGGCGTGGATGGTGCCGTTATGAGCTTGGACGATCTGTTTGACGATCGCCAAGCCGAGACCACTACCAGCGGTGCGAGCATAAGGGGGATTGGGCGCTGATTCAGTAGCGGATACTCCTGGTGGAAGACCAGAGTGAGGTGCCTGCCTGGATCGAGCTGGGTCTCCCCGATAAAGTCGCTCAAACACGTGAGGTAGATCGGACTCGCGAAATCCTGCGCCTGAATCTATCATATCAATTAAAACTGAAGTAGATTCCCCGGTGGGATGAGTACTGGCTTCGGGGCTAGGCCGCAAGGTGACAACCACTTGAATTTGCTGCTGAGGCAGACTGTGGCAGATGCTGTTATCGAAAATATTGAGGAAGACGCGGGTGAGAGCCGACTCATCAGCGAGGAGAGAAACCAAGTCTGGGCCAGAGTAACTTAAGGTGAGCTGCTTCTGGCGGGCGAGGGGTTCGATGGTTTGCCAGACGCGATGAATCAAGGATTTGAGTTCCACTGGCTGGCGGGAGAGATTTTTATAGGGTTCGGCTTCGAGATGGCATAATTCCAGCCATTCTTGAACCAGTTCAATAAGACGGTTGATTTCTCCTAAGAGGCGTTCTGCTCTTTGAGTCCAGGGAGGTTGAAGGTGGGCGGGGAGCATTTCGGCGACTAACTGAATGGAAGTCAGGGGGGTTCTCAGTTCATGCGCTAAATCGGACACCCATTGATTTCGAGCTTGAGCTAGTTCAACTAAAGGTTGACGGTTTTCTAGGAAAACGCCCACTTGGCCTTGGGGGAGGGGCCAGCTATAGCCGCGCAGGGTGAGGGCTCGCCCCTGAAGCATTTCTTGGGGAGCGCCCTGGAGAGGGGGATGGGAGGCGGGATGAAATACCCACTCACGCACGGCAGGTTCTTGCTGTTCGCGGGTTTGCTCGATGAGCTGATCTAGCTCGTAGTCCCGGACGAATTTCAGGAGTAAACGAGGGTGTTCTGGGTGCCACTTTTGAATATGGAGCAGTTGTTGGGCTTGGTGATTACACCAAATGAGCTGGTTTTCTTCATCGACCTGTAAAAAACCAAATGGGGCAATTTGGAGCAGATGCTGCCAAGCGAGGATTTCGGCTTGTAGCTGCTCCCGCTCTCGGTTGGACATGGCGATCGCCCGCCGCAAGCGAGAGACGATCGGCAGCGAGATGGAGGACCCATCATTTTGCAGCATTTGCAACATCTGCCTTAGCTGTTTGCGGATCCAGAACTGCTGACATAGGCATAAACCAATTCCAAGTGTGAGACCGAACAAAAATGGGAGTACGGCCATAAAGCCTCCGGTGCAGCTAAAACACATCCCTGGAAACATGAGTCATCCCAATTCTAGAGGAATGTTTGGGATGGAAAATTTGCCTTTGAGGCAGCATTTGAGGCAGTTTGGCTTGCCCGGAGGACTCTCGACCTCAGAGGACCGGTGGTGGCAACAGCAATTCTGCCCACCGCCAAATGCAATAGTTTCCCCGAAGGGGGAATCTGGTTGTGCCTGAGATCGATTAGGTTTTTCCCTTGGCTCCCAGGTGAGTTTACTCGCCAGCTCGTGTTTCTGCCCAATTATTTTAACAATTTTTCATTAATTTTTGTAACCAGTTTTTTGTAAAGAAATATTTAGTGAGTTTAATTAGAGAGAAAAATTTTTCAGGTTAGATCTAGGGCGGAATAGGAATCTATCTGGTGTAACATAAATTTAACAAAAGAGATAGTGTTATCAACGACACATTTAGGTGATAATAAATGTATAGAGTTTTTCGAGGTCAGGCAGATGAAATCCATAATCTTGGGTATAGCCACTGCCACGCTCGCATTATCACTAACCACAGCAGTGCGGGCTGAAAACCCAGAACACGTGAAACAACTGCTGGAGACTAATCTGTGTCAGGGTTGCGACTTAAGCGGTGCTAATTTGCAGGGCTGGCACTTGATTGGTGCGGATTTGCGAGATGCTAATCTTGCCGGTGCCAACCTGGAAGCTGCGAATCTGGAGGGAGCTGATTTATCTGGTGCTTCCCTAGAACGGGCGAATCTGAAGAAAGCTTTTTTAAATAGTGCCTCGCTGAAAGAAGCGAATCTGGCGGGGGCTAACTGCACTGAGGCGAATATTTCTTTTGCGGATATTAATGGGGCAGACTTGACCAGAACGATTCTGGTGGATGCCAACTTGTCAGGAACGGATTTGAAAGAAGCGATCCTACCCCGGTAAATGGGGCATAGCAGTCATCAGGAGCCTTTGAGCATAGTCTCCCAGCGCTCCGATCGGCTTTCTCGCCTACCATAAATACCCACATCTCTAGCCAACAGCGCTCCTGATGTGAGTGAAGACTGGCCATAAATCAAGGACAGAAGGGTTTGCCGATGATGCGATCGGACTCGGAGCCGAGTGGGAAAGCTGAAACCAGCCGCAAAAGGAGGAGTGAAAACCACTTTATGTGAGTAAAAAGCACCCTGAACGGGGACCGGGGCATTTTGAGCGGTCCTAAATCCTGAGATCGTTACCTAATCGTCACTGCCCAGCATCAAATTTTTCAGAGAATGTAAGCCCTTTTTGACGCGACGGGAAACAGTTACCACACTGATCCCCATACGATCGGCGGTTTCCTTTTGGGTCAAGTCGTGTAAAAACACAAATTCCAGCACTTTGCGGGTTCCCTCTTCCAAGGAAGCGAGAGCCTGTTGGAGGCGAATGCGATCCTCCTGTGCCAGTTGAAAGCTGCGATAACCGGTATCTGGGACTAAATCTCCCAAAGGGGTAGTGCCTTCTTCTTCATCCTGGACTGGCGCATCCAAGCTCAAAGGGGACTGATTGCGAGTGGCGAGTTTGATTTCCATCCACTCGCTGACGGATATCTCCAGAGCGGCGGCGACTTCTGCATCCGTAGGATGGCGCTTCAGCTTAGCGGCTAACTGTTCAATTTCTTTAGCAGCTTGCCTTTGCAGGTTCAGCCATTGCCGGGGTATGCGCACAGAAGGGCTTTTATCTCTGAGATAATGCTGAATTTCGCCCTTGATATAGGGCATAGCAAAAGAGCTGAAGGCGTGGCCTTTGGAGAGGTCGAACCTTTCAATAGCCCGAATTAACCCCAAACATCCTACCTGGAGCAAATCTTCATAACTTTCGGTACATTGCTGCAACCAATAATGCACCTCTTTCCTCACCAGCCCGAGGTTGAGTTTTACCAACTGGTTGCGCACTTCGGTTGACGGTGACTCCTGGTATAGCCGCAGGAGTTCCAAAGTTTCGGTTTTGACTTCTTTTGTTACCATTGTTGCCATATTTTCACCCTGGTTAGTACCCCACAATTTTATTGTCCCCCAAATCACTGTTAGACGGCTGTGATCCCACACACATTGGCTGGTATGAGAACTTTATTTTGTACTTGCCTTTTCACCCGGTGAGTGGGATCAAATAATCCAGCGGGGAAAAACCCTAGCTGGATGCAGTACGGGGCTGCTTTTGCTGGGGGTGGCGATTTGTGCTTAAGGTAGGTTGATACCCTTGTGGATTATATGAGGTTTGGGAATTTTCAACAAGACAAGTATATATAATTTTATCTGATTTTTGCGATTTCTGCTGAAAAGATTTTGCAAACATCCACGATTCAGGTATGGTTACAGCCTGGGCAAGAATTGGGCATAAATATTAAATTATCGTAACATCAATGGGAGTGGTGTGGTTATGAAATGTTCACATTAGAGGTCCTATGGGATATTCTGTAGGGGCAAGGCATCGACAGTATCTACAGCTAACGGGAAATCTTGCTCCTGCCGTGCCCCCCAAGGCCCGAGGGGGAAACTAAATGGGGAAATTCGATCGCACCAGGGGTAAAGGCAGTTGCAACTGGGGTTGGGAATGCTAAATTAGCAACAGCCCCAATCGGGGAAGGGCGATGGCTGCGCCAAACCGCCGGGATCTGCGTAGCGTCCTATCGGTTAGAATGCCGCCACCGTCACTGAGGGAGAGAGCCGAACTGAAATTGATGGGAGCTGAAACAGATTGTGAGCCAAACTGAAACATCAACCATGCAATCGCTGCAAGCCGAGGTTTCCCGCCTGCGGGAGGACTTGCAGATGCGAGATCAGCTAGTACAGCAGTTATCGCAAGAATTGTTCCGATTAGTCAAGGGCAAAAGCGATTTCACCCCCACCCCCCAGGTGCCGCCGGAGTACGTAGAGCAAATGCGATCGCTGCGGGAACAACTCCAAGGGGTGGAGGAGCAGGTCCAGTTTTACCAAGAAGAAATCGCGAAGCGGGACCGGGACAGAGAGACTCTAGAGCAGTCTGTGGCTGAATTAACCGAACGCTCTCGGATGCTGGAACAGGTAGTACAGGAACTGCCAGAGATTTACCGCCAGAAATTTGCTGAGCGCATCGAACCCGTCAAAGAGAAGGTGGAGATGCTCCAGCGGGAAAATCGCCGCTTACACGCGGAACTCCAAAGTGTGAGCTACAGACTGGCGGTGAGAACGCGGCGGCGATCGGGACGGCTGGAGTTGCCCAGTTTATCCGATGCTCCTGGCGCTAGCGTCAGCCTGCCCACCTTTGGGAATGCTTAAAGTCAGGCGCGTTGCTATGTGCTATGTGGTCCAGGCATCTTGCCTGGACTTTTGATTTGACATCCATGCCCACCTCACGGCATGATGTTAGATGAACGTAAAAAAATGTAAAGGCTGTGTTGCATGTCCTCAGAGCTGATATCCCTGGAAACCATCCAAGAAATAGCGCATCAATACGGCTACTGGGCAGTATTTTTGGGAATTTTGGTAGAAAATGCCGGAATTCCTCTGCCCGGAGAGACCATAACCATCGTGGGCGGTTTCCTCGCGGGTAGTGGCGAATTGAATTACTGGTTGGTTTTGGGCAGCGCGATCGCCGGAGCTGTGTTAGGAGATAACTTTGGTTACTGGATTGGCAAGTGGGGCGGCTGGCCATTTCTCATGGCTCTAGGCCGAATTTTCCGCATTTCAGAAGCCCAGCTCCTAGAAGTGAAAAACCAGTTCAGTAACAATGCTCCCAGAGCGGTGTTTTTAGGCCGGTTTATTGCTCTGCTGCGGATTTTTGCCGGACCTTTGGCAGGAATCGCCCAAATGCCTTACCCGCAATTTTTGTTGTGCAACACAGCGGGAGCCACCATCTGGGCGACGGCGATGGTGAGCTTGTCTTTCTTTGTGGGAGAGGTTATCCCCTTAGAGCAGTTGGTGATTTGGGTGAGTAAGTTTGCGATCGTCGCCCTGGTGGTGGCCATAGCTGCAGTGTTTCTACCCCCCTGGTTGGAAGCCCGCAAGAGCGCCAAAGAAAACCAATAAAGGCTGGGGCGCCACGGCGCCCCAGTACCAAAACTGGTTAACCTTTGATTTTCTCTGACCAGATCCGGGTAGGCAGACCCCAAACATAGATAAAACCTTCTGCTGCCTTATGGTCGAATGCGTCCTCAGCGCCATAAGTGGCCAAATCAGGGGCATAAAGAGATTGTGCTGACTTGCGCCCGACGATCGTGGCGTTACCTTTGAACAGTTTTACCCGCACGATGCCAGAAACCCGCTCCTGTGTTTGCTGAATAAAAGCATCAATGGCACTCTTGAGCGGACTGTACCAGAGACCGTTGTAAATCAACTGGCCGTAGGTTTCTTCTATCCCACGCTTGTATTGCGTCACATCTTTTGTCAGGGTCAGGCTTTCCAAGTCTCGATGTGCTTGGATCAGGACGATTAACCCTGGAGTTTCGTAAATTTCCCGAGATTTAATCCCCACGAGGCGGTTTTCGAGCATGTCAATGCGCCCAATGCCGTGGGTCCCCGCCAGATGGTTGAGTTGGCTAATCATTTCCACTGGGGAAAGAGGCTTGCCATTGAGGGTGGTGGGGATACCGCGTTCAAACCCAATTTCCACGTAAGCAGGCTCGGCTGGGGTGTCGGCGATCGCTTTTGTGAGGAGGTAAATTTCTTCTGGGGGCTCGTTCCAAGGGTCTTCCAGAGGACCCGCCTCAATGCTCCGCCCCAACAAATTGCGATCGATACTATAAGGAGAAGACTTTTTCACCGGCGAGGGAATGCCGCATTTTTCCCCGTAGGCGATCGTTTCTTCCCGACTCATCCCCCATTCCCGTGCTGGTGCCAGCACTTTTAAGTTAGGATTCAAAGCGGCGATCGATACGTCAAACCGCACTTGGTCGTTGCCCTTACCAGTGCAACCGTGAGCCACCGCATCGGCCCCATGTTCTGCCGCTGCGGCCACCAACAGCTTAGCAATCAGGGGTCTGGCGAGGGCGGTGCAGAGAGGATAGCGATTTTCATAGAGAGCATTAGCCTGAATTGCCGGGAAAGCATAATCCTTGACAAAAGTTGCCGTGGCATCCGCCACAAGGGATTTACTAGCGCCGTACTTGAGGGCTTTTTCCTGAATCGGTTTGAGTTCGTCCCCTTGGCCAAGGTCTGCCGCTAGGGTAATCACTTCCTCAACACCCCACTCTTGTTTGAGGTAAGGAATGCAGACGGTGGTATCGACTCCTCCGGAATATGCCAGTACAACTTTGGTAGCGCGACCCATTGATTTTATGTTTCCTGAAGTGAACAATCCTGTATTATCAACCAAATTACCCCGATTATGGTCAAGGATTGCTCAGATTTAGATTAGCTTTATAATTGGGTCGTCTTTGGCAGTGCGATCGAGGGCCAAGAGTCAAGCGGGAAAAATACAGGGGCGAAAAGTTCGATCGCTCCCTTGCCCGTCTGGCTCCTTTGGCGGCGGGTCAAAGTTTTTGCCTCACTTCTGGATCTTGGGCGTAATTTTGGCTAGCATCAGATAATTTTGGGTAAAATATCCTTGATTTTACCATCCTCAAAGGCTGTGATCCTATATCTTGGAAGTTGCTAATCCACAGCAATGCTATCCTTGATATCCCAGAAATATAAAAATTTTTTCAAAGAAAAATTGACCGATTTGCCCATTGGGTTTATAATCGCTTTCATTCATCGGTTGATAGTCAAACAGGATGGACAGATGGCGCGGAGTTAAGAAGCTCTAAGAAGAGGAGTAATAATTAAAGGCAGATGTGGCGGCTGAGATGACATAGTGAGTGGGAGAAAAAATTACCCAAATCCTATGGGTGTGATCGTGGTGGGTAAGATATGGGTGGAGTGCAGCCAGAAGTTATAGGGGTGAGTGGCGATGAAACCGAAAGGAAAAAAGTGGTGGGATTATTTGTGGCTGTGGGGAGGATTAGGGATCAGCCTAGTCTGGTTATGGATGCAAGCAGTCACTATTTTTCCTGACCCGATCGGGGCAATGCCACGCCCCATTCCGGCTGCCTCAGAAATTAGAGGGGTGTGGATTACTAATGTGGCCAGTGGCGTGTTGTTTTCTCCTTGGGGCATCAATCGGGCATTAAGACAGTTATCGGCACTTAATTTTAACACGGTATATCCCGTAGTCTGGAACCGGGGACATACTTTTTACCCCAGCAAAGTGGCGCAAAAAGTCACAGGCAGAGAGCAAGAACCAATGTTAAAATTTATGCGGTGGGGCGGAGATGTTTTAGAAGAAATCATTAAGGTAGGGCATAGGAGAAATTTGCGGGTGATTCCTTGGTTTGAATATGGGTTTATGGCGCCTAAAAATTCCCCTCTAGCACGGCGGCATCCAGAATGGATTAGCCAGCCGCTGAACCGGGAGAAAAAACCAGCGGGAAACAAGCTGGAACCAGAGTTAAATTTTTCTCAGGTAAAAATACCTGATTTTATCCGCGATCGCCTGATTAGGCAGCAAGTATGGCTAAATCCTTTCCACCCGGAAGTCCAGCAATTCATTTTAGACTTAATTTTAGAAGTGGTCAGACGGTATGATGTGGATGGCATCCAGATAGATGACCATTTTGGGCTGCCTGTGGAGTTGGGCTATGACTCATTTACCGTAGAATTATATCGCCGAGAACATGGGGGGAAAAATCCCCCATATGACCCAAGAGATGAAGAATGGATGTTTTGGCGTTCTCAAAAAATTAATGCGTTTATGCAAAAAATATTCACTTCAGTAAAAGCGATAAACCCAGAATGTTTGATATCTTTGTCTCCTAATTCATATGAATTTTCTTATAACAAATACTTGCAAGATTGGCTAACATGGGTGAACCGGGGTTGGGTGGAAGAATTGCTGCTGCAGGTGTATCGAGACGATGCGAAAAGTTTTGAGGCAGAACTGGCACAAACGGCGGTGCAAATTGCGGCGCAAAAAATTCCTGTGGGTGTGGGGATATTAACGGGGACTCTGACTCATCCGGTGCGAGTGGAGCAAGTCCAGGAGCAGGTGCAATTGGTGCGCGATCGGCAATTTAATGGGGTATCATTTTTCTATTGGGAAACCCTGTGGAGTTATTTAACCCCCGATGCCCCAGGGCAACGCCGCCAAGTATTTAAGCAGCTTTTTTCGCCGCCGAAGTCCGGGACTTAGTGAAGCATCACACATGGCAGAACGAGCGAAAGTAACTATAATGAAAATATCGCTAAAACAGATAGGAGGAAATTTTTGGTGGCACTGGTTCTTAGGAACAATGGGGGCGTTTTTCTTGAGTTTGCTCTTGATTGAAGTAGGAGAAAAACCCGACCTTGGTGTGGGATATGGGTTAATTGGTGGAGCGGTGATTGGGTTGGCTCAATCTTGGGTACTGAAAGAATATATTGCCCACAGTTGGCGGTGGATGTGGATGAGTGTAATTGCTTGGGGGTTGGTAGGAGGTAGCAGTGTG
Source organism: Oscillatoriaceae cyanobacterium M33_DOE_052 (assembly GCA_015296065.1). Taxonomy (GTDB): domain Bacteria; phylum Cyanobacteriota; class Cyanobacteriia; order Cyanobacteriales; family Laspinemataceae; genus Koinonema. The sequence continues at coordinate 13,276 of DVDU01000188.1, forward strand.
GGTGTGGTAGGTTGGATCACACCGGCGGGGGAGGCGATCGTATTTCGGGCAATCTACGGAGCCTTACACGGGGCCGCGTTCGGAATCTGGATGGGAGTAGCGCAATGGTTTGCCCTGAGACACAATATCAACCGAGCCTGGAGGTGGCCCTGGATTCTCGCCCTGTGTTGGTCTGTGGGGCTAGGTTTGGGGTGGACTTTTGGCGGAGTTTTGCGACTACTGACGGGGATGTTTTTAGGGGAACTCGTGGGGCTGACGATCGCCTGGTTGGCGGTTGCCTCCCTCACCGGTATCGCCTTAAATAGATTATTGAGTGATGCCAAAAAGACTGCTGGCAATTAGTCACTTGTCACTTGTCCCTTGTCACCAAAGGACAAAGGACTAACGACAAATGACAAAGGACAAAGGACTCTTAGACCAATGACCAATGACCAATGACCAGAAAATATGTTTTGTAGTGTAGTGATTCCCACATACAATCGCCGCTTAATTTTGGAAAAATGCTTAAAAGCATTAACCAGACAAGAATTGAGGCCAGACGGCCCAATCAGCGACTATGAAGTAGTAGTGGTAGATGATGGATCATCCGATGGCACTTGGGAATGGTTAGCAGAAAAGGAAGCCGAGTTTCCTCAATTACGGCGGTTTCAGCAAGAACATAGGGGGCCAGCAGCAGCCAGGAATCTGGGAGTATTGCAAGCTCAAGGAGATACAATTATTTTTATCGATAGCGATTTGGTCGTTACCGAGGATTTTATCCAGGCGCACGGGGATGGCTTACAAGAGGGGAGGCAGAAAATGGGGAGCGATCGCCTGTTCACCTACGGACAGGTGATTAACACCTGCAACTTTGACAACCCCACCAGCGAACCTTATAAAATGACGGATTTTTCCGCCGCTTATTTCGCCACCGGGAACGTGGCCATATCTCGCCATTGGTTAGAAAAAGCCGGTTTATTTGACACCAGATTTCACCTCTACGGCTGGGAAGACCTGGAACTGGGAGTGAGATTGAAGCAATTGGGGTTAAAATTAATCAAATGTCCCGCCGCCAAAGGTTATCACTGGCACCCCCCCTTTTCCCTGGAACAACTACCCCAGCTCATAGAAAAAGAAATCCAAAGAGGACGTATGGGGGTGGTGTTTTATGAAAAACACCCCACTTGGGAAGTGCGGATGATGGTTTCCCTCACCTGGATACATCGCCTGCTCTGGGGGATTCTCACCTTGGGGGGAAACCTCAACGAATCCACAATGGCAGGATTTTTACAGTGGCTAATCGATCGGGGCAAATCCCAGCTAGCCTTGGAAATTGCCAGAATTTTTCTGAACCGGTATCATGTGCAAGCTGTGTATGCCGCATATGGTTCATCTCAACAGAAAAATCATCCGTAAGATCTGGGAGACTTGTGGCCGGTCATCGGCAAAGTCGTGGAGGCGATCGGCTTCCGGTGTCGCATCAGCATCGGCTGGTGTCAGCCAAGAAATATAACTTATGACCGATCAGCCTGATCCCCGAAGGGACCATGCCCTGGCACTTGATCCACCAAACAACTGCGTCGGAAATAGCACAAATATGCTACCCTAATTAAGTTGTCAAAAATCGCACATCCGGGAATTCGGGTGTTTCCGGGGAATGAAAATCCCCCTGGATGCCGCCCGGATGGAGGTTAAACCCGAATCAGGAGAAAAAACCATGCCAGTTGTCTCATTGGCCGATATGCTAGAGTCAGGGGTTCACTTCGGGCATCAGACCCGCCGGTGGAATCCCAAAATGAGCCAGTACATTTTTACTGAGCGCAACGGCGTTCACATCATCGACTTAGTGCAAACAGCCGAGTTGATGGAAGAAGCCTACGACTATATGCGGACAGCCTCTGAAAAAGGGCAAAAGTTTCTGTTTATAGGTACAAAGCGTCAAGCGGCGGGAATCATCGCCCAAGAAGCAGCCCGCTGTGGCTCATACTTCGTTAACCAGCGGTGGTTGGGGGGAATGCTCACCAACTGGGAGACAATTAAAACCCGCGTCGCTCGTCTCAAAGAATTAGAGGGGCTCGAAAACAGCGGGGCACTAGATCGGCGACCCAAAAAAGAAGCCTCTATGCTTCGCCGCGAACTCGTCAAGCTCCAGAAATATTTAACCGGGATTAAAGCGATGCGCAAAGTCCCGGATGTGGTAGTGATGGTAGATCAGCGGCGCGAGTACAATGCAGTTTTGGAGTGCCAAAAGCTGGGCATTCCGATCGTGTGCCTTCTAGACACCAACTGCGATCCCGATTTAGCCGATATCCACATCCCGGCCAATGACGATGCCATTCGCTCAATTAAACTGATCGTAGGTAAATTGGCAGATGCCATTTACGAAGGGCGGCACGGTAAACCAGACAACATGCCAGAAGACGAGGAGTACGACGAGTACGACGAGTACGACGAGTACGAAGCCGATGTAGAGGATGAACTTCCCGATGAAGAAGAAGAATAAATAAACACAAAGCGCCCTGTTTGGGTTGAGGAAGTGGAGAGCCAAAAGCTCTCCCCCCCATTCCCTCCCATACAGTGTTAGTTTCCGGCCCTGTCGGATCAATTCCCCTAAAGTCTAACGAGCAGAAAATGGCAGAAATATCCGCAAAAGCAGTAAAAGAATTGCGCGAAAAAACCGGCGCAGGCATGATGGACTGCAAAAAAGCACTCCAAGAGAATGGCGGTGACGTAAGCAAAGCAACAGAATGGTTGCGGCAAAAGGGCATTACCTCCGCCGAGAAAAAAGCCGGACGAGTTGCCGCTGAAGGGTTAGTAGATAGCTACATCCACACTGGCGGTCGCATTGGCGTCCTAGTAGAAGTGAACTGCGAAACTGACTTCGTGGCTCGGGGTGAGCAGTTCCAAACTCTGGTGCGAAATATCGCCATGCAGATAGCCGCATGTCCCAACGTTGAGTATATCAAGGTAGAAGACATTCCGGCAGAACTGGTAGAAAAGGAAAAGGCAATTGAACTGGGGCGAGACGACCTAGGTAGCAAGCCACAAAACATCAAAGAAAAGATTGTCCAGGGGCGGATAGACAAACGCCTAAAAGAATTATCTTTGATGGATCAACCCTATATTCGTGACCAAAATATTACGGTAGCAGAGTTGATCAGTCAGAGCGTAGGCCAGATCGGTGAAAATATTCAAGTCCGCCGCTTCGTCCGGTTTGTCCTCGGAGAGGGGATAGAAAAAGAAGAGAAAAACTTTGCGGATGAAGTAGCAGCCCAAATGGGAAGCAACTAGGGAGGCCAAGCCCAAAGTAAAAAGGAATAAAATATATAAATTTTGTCACTTGTCCTTTCTCACTTGTCACTGGACGAATGACCAAGGACAAATTACTAAGGACAAATTGCCTGATGATGTTTTTTACCTTTTTACTTGGGCTTAAGTTGATAAATTACTGACGGTAAAACATGGTCAGAAGCGTAGAGCAAATTGAGAAAGAAATAGGAGCGATATCCCAAGCAACAAAAGAGCTGAGGGCTGAATTTCAACGCGCCTACTTAAAATATCTTACAGCTCTGGGAAGGTCAGTGCGGCAACAGCTAATATTAGCTGTTTATTACACTTGTACCAAAGCCTATCCCCAATCATTTGTGGGAATGTCATTAAAACAACAGCAACAACTGCAGGAAAACATTAGAAAAATAGCCAACGAAGCTCAGAAAAATTTGCAGTTACTGTTAGATGTTGCTCCAGAACAAGTAGGCACAGAGCAGCCAGAAAACCACGAAGCAGAAATATCAGAAAAATTGGGGGTAGGCACATCAGGAAACAATGACGCAGAAATACTTAAGTTGGCGCAGAAGATTAACTTCGTTAATCAAAGTAGCGAACAAACTAATCCCCAGGAGTTATGGCAATGGCAAGAAAAATTAGAATTTTTAATTATAGAGACACTAGAATTTACTTCTAGAAGGGCGAATTTAGGGCTACAGCAGTTGGGGATTTTTCCCAAACAAGTCAGTGAGGTGCTGATAGAAGCTGCGGCTAAAGTAGCCAGTTATCCGGAAATCAACCGTCAGGGGGGGGTTGCCTTGGTTGGAGAAGCCTTGGGGACGCCATCCCAGCCAAATATTTTAAATTTGACAGTTGAAATCCCCAAAGACGCCGAGGCGGTAGTGACGAAAGGCCATCTCGTAAAAGAAGAAAAGCCTTTCAATATTATCACTATTAACTTGCGCTTGCACGAAATTGAATTTGCTGATTCAGTAGCGATGGCATATCGCCAGGAAATTCGCGAACTTGTCAGTAAGTTAACCGTCCTCAAACGGGATTATCACAAAAAAGAGCAAAGTTTAATTATAGCTAAAGCAGAAGCCGCTTGGCGAGCTATCTGGTTTGATGAATAGGGGAAAAAATGTGGCACAAGTAATACCAGATTGGGTGCGATTGCAAAAAGCCTTGTCCTTAGAGGCTAAACGGGGATATGAAGATATGATGGGTAAGCAATATCGCTTTAGTGAGTTTCTTCAGCTTACTTTTAGGGAACCACCAAAGATGTTGAAAGCGGGAGCGGCTCAAGAGTGGCAAGACTTAGCTAGTAAGTTTGAGAGCTATCCTAAATTGCCTGTAAAAGAGCGAAAAATATTGCTGGATAAGGCGCTAGGGTTTTTCCGGCGGATGGAACAACTCAGTCCAGAAACTGAGGTGGAAAATCCGGTTTTAGATAATTCTGGGGTTGATGAAGTGCAGCAGCCATCTAGCAAAGTCTCCCAGCCGCTGAAGGGAGGTATAAATAAACAGCAGGAAAGCAGAATTCTGAAAATTATTAATTCCAGTTCTTCTCAAAGTGGAGAAAAAACTTTGATTGTGGAACATAATAAAGGGATTGGTAAATCAGATGGAAAATCAGAAACAAGTGGGAAAAAGTCAATTTTGCCGATCGGAGAGTCCATTCATGTCCTGAATGCCAAGAATGAACTACCGGTTAGCCCCCTGAAAGAAAAAAAATATACACCTAATACACCGACCACAACCAGCCAGATATATCCAGATGATGCTTTAACTCAAGTCAGTGGCATCGGCGCCAAAAGCGGCGAACAATTAGCTAAGTTAGGGTTATACACAGTGAGGGATTTACTGTTTTACTACCCTCGCGATTATATCGACTACAAGCGCCAAGTGAAAATCCGGGATTTAGAAGCCGGTGAGACAGTGACCATCGTGGGAACGGTAAAACGATGTAATTGTTTTACCAGCCCAAAAAATAAAAAGTTAACTATATTAGAATTGGTGCTAAAAGACACCACAGGTCAAATCAGGCTGAGCCGTTTTTATGCGGGGCGCTTTAATAGCACTCGGAGCTGGCAGGAAATCCAAAGACGCCAATATCCTGTGGGCTCTTTGGTGGCAGCGTCGGGGTTGGTGAAAAGCAATAAATACGGCACAACTTTGGACAATCCACAGTTAGAAGTAATCGATTTCCAAGGACTTGGGATGGAATCGACAGTTGCGGGAAAGGTCGTGCCGGTTTATTCTCTCACTGAGGGAGTGAGTGCAGATCTGGTCAGAAAAGCGGCAATGGCAGTGCAGAGCGCGGCTTTGGAACTGCAAGACCCCTTACCGGTGGGACTGCGCAATAAGTATGGGTTGATGGATTTACCGGGAGCGATCGCCAATATCCATTTTCCCGAAGACCCCAAAACCCTAGAAGCCGCACGCCATCGCCTAGTCTTTGATGAGTTTTTCTATCTCCAGCTCGGACTGCTCCACCGACGTTTCTTGGCGAAACAATGCCAAACTGGCGCCCCAAAAGCGCAAAGTGACCCCACCAAAGGCAAGCTGATTAAAAAGTTTTATGATGTGCTGCCTTTCCGCCTGACGCAAGCGCAGCAAAGGGTGATTGGAGAAATCCTGGATGATTTACAAAAACCCGAAGCCATGAATCGCTTAGTCCAAGGGGATGTGGGTTCGGGGAAAACTGTGGTGGCGGTGGTGGCAATGCTAGCAGCAATTCAAGCTGGCTATCAAGCAGCGTTGATGGCACCCACCGAAGTTTTAGCCGAACAGCACTATAAAAAATTAGTTGGTTGGCTCAATCTTTTACACCTACCCGTAGAATTGCTCACCGGTTCCACGAAAGCAGCAAAGCGACGGCAAATTTACGCCAAATTGTTGACGGGTGAATTACCTGTTTTAGTGGGCACTCATGCGTTGATTCAAGATGGGGTGAATTTTCAACGCTTGGGTTTAATCGTGATTGATGAGCAACACCGGTTTGGGGTGCAGCAGCGGGCGCGTTTGCAGGAGAAAGGTGTCCTAGGCGCGCCCCATGTTTTAACGATGACTGCCACTCCCATCCCGCGCACATTGGCTCTGACTTTGCATGGTGATTTAGATGTGAGTCAAATTGATGAACTACCACCAGGACGGCAGGCGATCGAGACTACGGTAGTGTCAGGAAAAGACCGCGAACATGCCCTCGATTTGATTAGCCGGGAGGTAGCCCAGGGGCGACAGGCTTATGTGGTGCTACCATTGATTGAGGAGTCGGAAAAGCTGGATTTAAAATCGGCATTGGAAGAATATCAACGGCTCTCTCAGGTGGTTTTTCCCCAATATAAGGTGGGGCTACTGCATGGGCGCTTAGCTTCCGCAGAAAAAGAGGCGGCGATCGTCAATTTCCGGGAAGGACGCACCCAAATTTTAGTCTCTACTACTGTAGTAGAAGTAGGGGTGGATGTGCCTAACGCCACGGTGATGCTGATTGAAAATGCCGAGCGGTTCGGACTCTCCCAACTGCACCAGTTACGGGGGCGCGTGGGGCGGGGGGCAGCCCGCTCTTACTGCTTGTTGATGACTCATCCCAATGCTACCGGCGACTCCAAAGAGCGGTTACAAGTGATGGCTCAGTCTCAGGATGGGTTTTTTATTGCTGAAATGGATATGCGCCTGCGCGGACCGGGGGAAGTTCTGGGCACTCGCCAGTCCGGTTTACCCGATTTTGCTTTGGCGAACTTGGCCGAAGACCGAGATATTTTAATCCTGGCACGAGATGCGGCAGAAAAAGTCATTGCTAAAGACCCCACTTTGGGAGTCTGGCCCATGTTGAAGGTGGAGTTAGACGAACGTTACCAGCGTCTGATGGGAGGAGCAATTATGACCTAAAGGGGGGATGAAAGAACTTTCGACACAAAAGGGTGCGGAATTTTCCGACACAGAGGAGGAATTATGCCAAATGCTGCCCTGAAATCAATCGCAGTTCTGTTACCTCTTGTTTTTTCCCCGGTTTTATCCGTGCTGGCGTTGGAGGCGAATTTTCCCGGTTTGAGCCTGGAGCCCGGTTTTGCCCCGACGCCTGCAGTGGTATCCGGTCGCACGGGAGGGTCCACCTCTCTACCGGCGATCGTCGGTGCTACCGATAGTCAGAAAAAAACCTGCCTCGGTTTTGGCTCTCCCAACCCGGATCACATTTTGGTGTTAGAAAAGGATTTTCCTCGCCTAAAAATCCAAGTTTCTAGCGGCGCCGATACCACATTGGCAATTATTGGCCCCAACTCTAACACCGTCCGCTGTGGCGATGATACCGGCTCCAGCCTAGATGCCAGTGTCGAAGATGTGAGCTGGAAAGCCGGGACCTATAAAATTTGGATCGGGGTGATGCAAGCCGGACTCCAGCGCAATTACACTCTTTCGGTGAGCGAATAGATTCGTAGCACCCTCATTCCCGCCCTCTATCTTAGGTTTGTAGTTGGGCTTTAGCCCTCTATCTTAGGTTCGTAGTAGGGCTTTAGCCCTCTTTGAAAGGTTCGTTTTTTTTGGGCTGAAGCCCTACTACGAACCTTTCCGGAGGTTTCTCAAACAAAATTGTAAAAACCGGGCGGGAATTTCGGGACGCGAGCCCCAGTGCAGGTGAATGTATCCGGCGTGAAGGTTCCCTGGTTGGTGCCAACCTTCGGCAAAGGGTTCACTCTGTGCAGATAAAGAACAAGCGCTAAACAGGGGGGATGAGCTTTCAGCATCTACTGTGGAGCGGTGGAATTCGTGACCCCAAACGGTGGTCCCGGCGGTCAATAGGGGACTATCAACTATTGCAGTGGCGCGACGATAACCGAGAGTTAGGCGTTTGCCCATCACGGCATTGGCGTTAATTACTCCTACCATTGGCCAAGATAACCCGTCAAAGTCGATTAATGATTGGCATAAGTACATTAAACCGCCGCATTCGGCGATCGTCGGTATTCCAGCGCTGATGGCGGAGTAAACGGCGGCGCGAGCGGTGGTATTACTGCTGAGTTGGCGGGCGAATACTTCCGGGAAACCGCCGCCAAAATACATCCCGTGGATATTTGGGGGTAATTCGGGGTCGTTTATGGGACTCCAATAGATGATTTCGGCCCCCAGTTCCTCTAGGGTGTCCAGGTTGTCTTGATAGTAGAAGTTGAAGGCTAAATCTCTGGCAACGGCGATTCTCAAACCCAGAAACCGGGTTTCTACAGAGATTTCTCGTGACAAACCGAGATTTTCCAAAGAAACCGGGTTTCTCAAACCCAGTAATGGATCGAGCTGTTCCCAGTCGAAACTCTCATATCCTATTTGGGCTAATTTGTCAAGTGTTTGGTCTAAATCGGGGATTTCGCCGGTGGGGATTAAGCCGAGGTGTCGATCGCCTATGGTGATGGTGGCGTCTCGCCGCAAAATACCGAGGATGGGGATGTTGAGGGGTTCTAGGGCGTCTTGGAGGAGTTGCAGGTGCCGATCGCTCCCGACGCGGTTGAGGACCACTCCGGCGATGGTGATGGTGGGGTCTAAGGAACGATAACCATGAGCGATCGCTGCCACGGACCCGGATAATTTGCTACAGTCAATGACCAGCAAAACCGGTATTTCTAGAGTTTTCGCCACCCAAGCGGTACTCGCAAAGGGGGGATAGGGAGACGGGGAGACGGGGGGACGGGGGGACTTCTGGAGTGTGGGAAGTGTGGGAAGTGTGGGGAGTGTGGGAAGCAATCTTCCTCCCTCTCCTCCCCTTCCTCCCCCTCTTCCCTCTCCTCCCCCTCTTCCCTCTCCTCCCCCTCCTCCCACCCCTCCCCATCTCCCTTCCACGCCATCAAATAAACCCATCACCCCTTCCACCACAGCGTAGTCAGCACTTTGGGTGTGCAAAGCAAAGCATCTTTTGACGTATTCTGGGGAAGTTAGCACCGGGTCTAAATTGCGACAGGGGCGTTTAGTCACATATTGGTGAAACATGGGGTCGATGTAGTCGGGTCCCACTTTAAAGGATTGCACGGTGGCTCCCCGACGGCTCAGATAAGCTAATATGGCCAAAGTTACTGTAGTTTTGCCTGCGCTGCTCCGTTCCGCCGCGATCGTTAAAGCCATATGCAACCCAAAATAGAAACAAACCCATACGCTTGGGTAGAGCGATCGTTAGAAACAATTCGCCGCGCCGGTTGGTATCGAGAACCAGAGATAATCGAAGGGTCTCCCGGAGCGGTTGTGCTAAAAGATGGGCGAAAAATGCTCAATTTTGCCAGCAACGACTATCTGGGATTAGCGGGGGACCCGCGCCTCATCGAAGCCGCCACCAAAGCCATCAACACTTTTGGTACTGGCGCCACCGGTTCTCGCCTCCTCTCCGGACACCGCATTTTACATCAAGAACTAGAAACCGCCATTGCTCAATTAAAGCAAACAGAAGCCGCCCTAGTGTTCAGTTCCGGCTACTTAGCCAATATTGGCACTATTTCCGCGATCGTTGGCCAGCGGGACCTCATATTAGCGGACCAATACAATCACTCCAGTCTCAAAAACGGCGCGATTCTTAGCTTAGCTCATATAAATGAATACTTGCATAACAATATTGCAGATGTGAAAAAGCAGCTCCAAGAACACCGCCACCAATATCGCCGCTGTCTGATTGTCACCGATAGCGTCTTTAGCATGGATGGAGATATTTGTCAACTCCCAGAATTACTAGAACTAGCAGACAAATATAATTGCATGGTTTTAGTGGATGAAGCCCACGCCACCGGGGTTTTTGGGGCTACGGGAGCTGGTTGTGTGGAGCATTACGGCTGTACTGGCAAACCCTTAATTCAAATCGGCACTTTGAGCAAGGCTTTAGGCAGTTTGGGTGGGTATGTCGCCGGGAGTAAAGCCATAATTGACTTTTTGCGCAATCGCGCCCCAAGCTGGATTTACACTACCGGACTCTCTCCAGGGGATGCAGCGGCGGCTTTGGCGGCAGTACAGATTATCCAAACGGAACCCGAAAGGCGCGCCCAGTTGTGGAAAAATGTTACTCATATGAAAAACAATTTAAAAGAAAACCTGCCTTCAGAGTTCCAACTATTACCCAGTGCTTCCCCTATCATATGTGTGCAAGTGCCTTCGATTGATATACTCCTAAGAGTGAAAGCGCAACTCCTCGCCGCCGGAATCTTTGTGGCCGCCGTGCGTCCCCCCACGGTCCCCACTTCCCGCCTGCGCCTGACCGTGATGGCAACTCATACAAAAGCTGACTGTGAGAAACTTGCCAGTAGGTTCATAGGTTTGTAGTTGGGCTTTAGCCCTCAATCTCAGGTTTGTAGTTGGGCTTTAGCCCTCTTTGAGAGGTTCTAATTTTTTGGGCTGAAGCCCTACTACGAACCAAAGGAGGGCTGAAGCCCTACTACGAACCAAAGGAGGGCTGAAGCCCTACTACGAACACAAGCGCTAATCTAGAAATAATCGAAGTTTTGCCACAAACCGTGTTGCTCGAAAAAAAACTATTTCCAAATATCGCCTTTTGCCTGCTTCTATGTCTGAGCGGCTGTGCTAACACCAATTTAGGTGAAACGCTGCAGCGTTCTGTAGCGCCAGACCCCAAGCTCGGACCAGGGGACGGGGGAACCAGGAGACCACCGGACCAGGGGACAAGTCTCCCCGTCTCCCCGTCTCCCCGTCTCCCCGTCTCAGAAGGAGCCTTACCTCGGTTGCCAGAAGATTTCCCGGCAACAATTCCCGTGTATGGTAATGCCAAATTGCTGGCGGTGGAGTCAGTGACACAGGGAAAAACTCAAACGCGGTGGCAAACTACGGACCCGTTGGAAAAAGTGCGGGATTTTTATCAGACTAAGCTCAAGGAGAATGGTTGGGAGATTTTACCCCCAGCCACAGGTGTCAGCCAACCGGAATTAAAAGCCAAGTTGGGGGAATTGGGGGTAATAGTGTCATTTGGCAGCCCAGACGCATTCGCGATCGAATACCAAGGCACTCAGAGCCTCCCCACATCACCGCCGGGGGACGGGGGGACGGGGAGCAGTCCCTCCGCCACGCCGCCACCCCAGCCAGAAACCGCATTGGAGAAAGTCTCACCCCAACTGCATCAATACATTAAAGATTTAGCCAAATTGGGAGTTTTTACCTTAGACGAGACTGGTGTCAAGGGTAAAGATGGGGTGGTCAAACCGCTTTCTGAGAATATCACCCGCAGGGAATATGCCCGATGGCTCTTGGAAACCAATAATCTGCTCTATGCCAAGGAACCGGGTAATCAAATTCGGGTCGCTAGTACAGGACAACAACCAGCTTTTCAAGATGTACCCGCAAAAGACCCAGATTTTGCCATCATTCAAGGTTTGGCAGAAGCCGGAATTATCAGTAGTAACCTCACAGGAGAAAACACTACAGTTTCCTTCCGCCCCGATGAACCACTGACGCGGGAGGATATGCTGTTGTGGAAAGTGCCTCTGGACTTGCGCAAACCAGCCCCGCCAGCAACATTGCAGGCAGTTCAGGAAACTTGGGGTTTCCAAGATGTGGCGAAAGTTGACCCAAAATCTCTGCGATCGTTGTTAGCGGATTTCCAAAGTGGCGATTTGTCGAATATTCGGCGCAGTTTCGGCTATACCACTCTGTTTCAACCGAAAAAACCCGTCAGTCGGGCAGAAGCGGCGGCGTCTTTGTGGTACTTCGGCGTGATTAATCAAGGAATATCGGCTGCAGCAGCTCTGGAAGGTTTGTAGTTGGGCTTCAGCCCAAAGGAGGTTTGTAGTTGGGCTTCAGCCCAAAGGAGGTTTGTAGTTGGGCTAAAGCCCTACTACGAACCGAGTTAAGAGGGCTAAAGCCCTACTACGAACCGAGTTAAGAGAGCTTTATGGTGGCAAAGGAGATGGGAAGACTAAGAAGCCGCAGAGTACGAAGACGAGGATGGGCTCGAAAATCCGGTTTTTGGGTGGGGCTACTGATGGCATTGGTGGTAATTTTGGGTTTGATTCCCGTGCGGCTGGCAATTAGTTTCTATTTGGCGCCGGTGCCCCAGGCGATTTTCGTTTTGGATGGGAATGTGCAGAGAGTCAGGTTTGCGGCCAAGTTGTGGCAGAGTCATCCCCATATGGATATCTGGGTTTCCGGTGTTGGTAGCGATACTCGTTATAGCAAGATGCTCGATCAAGCCGGGATTCCCCAGTCCCAAATCTTTTATGATGTTTGTGCCACGGATACGGTGACTAATTTTACTTGTCCGGTGGGGAAGTTGCGCCGCCGAGGATTGCATCATGTGTATTTGGTGACTTCTGACTATCACATGGTCAGGTCCCGCAGCATCGCTACGATCGTGTTTGGTAGTCGGGGAATTGTGGTGACACCCCTCACTGTGCCATCTCGGGGGATGCCGCCGGAATCTCGATCGCGGGTGCTGCGCGACTGTTTCCGATCGCTCTTGTGGCTGTTTACGGGATGGACGGGAGCTAGTCTTAACCCGAATTTGCCAAATTATGACTAATGTTATTTGTCCTTTGTCCTTTGTCCTTTGTCATTTGAGGGCACGGCGGAGAAGGCGATTTATCGTGTCACCGAGAAATTTATGTAGCTGTGCTACTACATTCATTTGTATGATTAAACAATTTTAAAATTTATATGAATCTAATCGATAAAGACCGTCTATTTACCACGATCGAGGAGCTGGTTTTACACCATTCACCCTCGGGGGTGGAAGGGGAAATCGATGGGTTGTTGCTTCAACGCTTCGCCGCTACTGGGGTGGAAGTTTGGCAGGATGAAGCTGGGAATGTGATTGCCAAGATTCCCGGGCGGGATGCTACTCGGAGTTTAGCGATTACTGCTCACAAGGATGAAATCGGGGCGGTGGTCAAAAGTATTGATAGAAATGGGCGGGTACATATCCGCAGGCTGGGGGGCTCTTTTCCCTGGATTTATGGGGAAGGGGCGGTGGATTTGCTGGGCGACCAGGAAACTATTACTGGTATCCTCAGCTTCGGGTCCCGTCATGTGTCCCACGAGTCGCCTCAAAAGGCTTTTCAGGATAATGCGCCTTTGAAGTGGGAAAATACTTGGGTGGAAACTAAATGCAGTTTTAGTGAATTGGATGCGGCGGGTGTCCGACCAGGAACCCGCGTTGTAGTAGGTAAGCACCGCAAGCGCCCGTTGCGTATAAAAGATTATATTGCTAGCTACACTCTGGATAATAAGGCGTCGGTGGCGATTTTGCTGTGGCTGGCGGAAACTGTGCGGCAGCCTGCGGTTGATGTGTATTTGGTGGCTTCTGCTAAGGAGGAGGTGGGAGCCGTGGGGGCGCTGTACTTTACCCAGCGTCAGAGACTGGACGCTCTAGTTGCTTTGGAAATTTGCCCTTTGGCGGCGGAATATCCTATTTCTGAGGGGCCAGCGCCGGTGTTGCTCTCTCAGGATGGTTATGGCTTGTATGATGAGGGGTTAAATTCCAGTCTCCGCCAAGCGGCAAAGGTGGCTGGGGTGCCGGTGCAGTTGGCGGCGATCGATGGGTTTGGCAGCGATGCGTCAATTGCCATGAAGTTCGGCCATGTGGCTCGTGGCGCTTGTTTGAGTTTCCCCACCCACAATACTCACGGGTATGAGATAGCTCACCTGGGGGCGATCGCCAACTGCATCACCCTATTAGAATCTTTCTGTCAAAGTTATTCCTGAATTAGCACTGGTCCTCCGTCGGGTTGAGTGTTGGGTTTCGTTCCTCAACCCAACCTACTCTCTCCCCGTCCCCCCGTCTCCGAGTCCCCCCGTCCGGTCCCTATCCCCAAAAAAATTTTTCCAAAATTTTTCTAAAAAGGGGTTGACAGACCCAGAGACTTTGGTTATTCTATAAAAGGTGCGAGCGACAAGCCCCCATCGTCTAGAGGCCTAGGACACCTCCCTTTCACGGAGGCGACGGGGATTCGAATTCCCCTGGGGGTACTCAACCACAAAACAAAGGCGCTTTTGAAAAGCGCCTTTGTTTTTATGAGTTTAATTGCAGATTAGCAACATTATATAAATAATAATGCTTCGCCTGCTCCGTATCTCCCCATTTACAGAACAGGTGGTTGAGTACGTTGGAGATACTGGGAGGCAACCGTATCGCTGGGGTTGAGGCGGAGGCACTCTTGAAAAAGTTTCAAGGCATCGGCCAAGTTACCCTGGCAATAAAGCATCACTGCTTGTTCAAAGATTGTGCGAGTGGCCAGTTTAGCATCACGGACCTCTGGTAAGTCGGTATCAAAGACCTCAAACACGGAGACAGCTTGAGACTTTCCCTTAACGTTTAACCGGTCCACCCAGCGGATGGCATAGACATTCGGGTTTTGCAGACGTAAAAAAGTTTGGTGGGAAATGACTAGGGGAATGCCGTAATTTTTGGTCAGTCCCTCCAGGCGAGATGCCAGGTTAACGGCGTCGCTGATAACGGTCCCATCCATGCGGGAATGTCCGCCCACGGTTCCTAGCATTAAGGAGCCAGTATTAATGCCAATGCCAATTTGAATGGGGATGTAGCCGCTTCTGATGCGATGTTGGTTGTATTCCACCAGGCGGTGTAGCATGGCGATAGCGGCTCGGAGAGCATCATCGGCCCCATTATTGGGTGTCACCTCGCCGCTGTCGTCAGTGGTGGGGGTAGTCCCGCCAAATAAAGCCATAATGGCATCGCCGATATATTTATCGATAAAGCCTTGGTGTTCGACGATCGCCGATTCCATGCGGGACAGGTAAGAATTGATAAAGCGGAAATTATCTTCCGGGGTCATGGTTTCGGAAAGAGTGGTGAAGGAGCGAATATCAGAAAACAACACAGACATTTCCTGCTGTACTTGGTCGCCGAGCTTCACATCCACGATGCTGGCTTTATTCAAAAAGTAGAGAAACTGCCGAGGCACAAACCGAGAATAAGCGGCATTGAGTTGGAGTAGGTCGTCGGTTAGCTTTAAGCGTTCTGCTTCGGCTTTTTTCCGTTCCGTGATGTCTTGAAAGGCGGCAATGGCATAGACCAGATGGCCGCGATCGTCAAAAATCGGGGTCCCCCAACTTTCAATAGGAATAGTTTTGTCACCGCTGCGAATTTCTATATCGTCCGTGGTTGACCTTTGGCCCTTCAACGCCCGGGCGATAGACAACTTCTCCGGTGGATAGGGTTGATTGGTGCCCGCGTAATAGATTTGGTAAAATTGAGGTAATTCCTCTAGTGGAACCGATTTCGCCAACTTTTTGCCCAAGATTTCTAAAGCTCTTTGATTGGCGTAAAATAGTTTACCGCTAGCATCCATGACCAACACGCCCACGGGTACAGCTTCTAGAAATTGAGCAATGCGGGTTTCGCTAGCCCGCAATTCTGAGTATAATTTGGCATTCTCAATGGAGATAGCGGCTTGGGAAGAGAGGAGTTTAATGATTTCCAGTCGGTCAGGAGTAAAAGCATTGGCCGTGAGATTGTTTTCTAAGTAAACAATGCCAATGAGTTGACCTTGGTTAATCAGCGGGACGCATAAAATCGATTTCGGTTGGCGTTGCTGGATGTAGGGGTCGATGGCAAATTTGCTCTCCCGGGTCGCATCGTTAATCACCAAAGATTCTTTGGTGCGATCGACATAGTAAACAATCCCCTGGGGTAAGCGGCTATCCAGAGGAATTGAGTCCAACACTTTGGTAACGCATTCGCCGCTGGCATTTACCACCCCTTCGGCTTCAATCACCAATTCCCCTTTGTTCTCCCGCATCAGTATCCCTTTTTCTGCCCCAGCATTTTCCATGATAATTTCCATTAAATTTGCCAGTAACTTATCTAAGACGATTTCGCTGGAAATTGCCTGATAGCCTTTCATCACGCTAGCAAAGTCTAAAGCCCGACTGCGGCTGTTATAAGAAATATTATTAACTATAGTTACAGTTTTCGTAATTGTACCACTAATCTTTTTCGCCAGCCATTGGGGGTAAAGTTGCTCTAACTGTTCCACCTTGGCAAAAGCACCCCAAGCCTGGTAGGAGTAGTGAGCGTCCCGCATATAGATTTTGGCAAACTTTTCTTTGCCTTTCGCCAGCCAAAATTTAGCGGCTAACTCATTAGCTAACCCTGTCTCTTGCAGGTACTCGCTAGCACGTGCGGCTTCTATAGCCGCGTCATACAAATCCATTGCTTTTTCCCAGTTGCCGCACAGGCGAGCCATTTCTGCCTCCACCAACAGATACTTATGCTGGCAATTATCCGGGGCGTTTTCCGCCCAAATTTTCATCCGTTGCTGGTTGGCTTCTAATTGCTGCCAGTAGCCCTCTTGTTCCCAGGGTGAAACTTGGGGGTAAAGTGCCGCCAAGACCAAAGAATAATAAAAATTGTGTTGGGCAATGGAAATTGTGCTTTTGATAAATACGAGCAGCTTTTCGGCAGCATTTAAACAGCTCATTGCTGCTGCTGGCTGGTCAAATAAGTAAAGCACTTGGGCTTTGAGGATATGATAAGTACCAAGAGTAAAAATACTGTTACTCTCTTGACATTTCTGGAAATATTCAGCTTCAGTTATGGCTGGTAACTTGTCTAAGATGAGGTGAGCTTCTCCTCCTAATTGGAGAATACAGAGTTGAATTGCCTTGGTAGCTTCTATGGCCAGTTTATTTTTGGTTTTTTGACTGAAGGCTAGCACTTCTGGTAATTCTTCCCAAAGCTGCAAGAGATTTTTACCCGAATAAAATAGTGTGGTTAATTTGTGACCGAGAATATAACCGGCGTATTGCAGCTCGCCGGATTCCAAACCGGCTTGATAGCCTTCATCAAATACCTCGATGACGTGGCGGATATGTTGGACCCAGTAATACACGAAATGGCCGACGATATAGCAGTTTTTGCAGATTAAGGCTTGGTCGGTGAACTTTTCGCTGAGTTTGACGCCGAGGACGGCGAACTCATAGCCGTCTTGATAGTGACCGGAGACGTAACCCAGCAAAACGCCATAGGTGCAATAGGCTTTGGAAGATTCGGGGATGTTACCATACTGGAGAGAAATTTTGACCATTTTGATGATGATGGTGTCCAGCAGGTATTTGGTGGAGAGATAGGCGGCTGGTTGAAGGTTGGTGAGGACTTTTAGGATAACTTTTGGCTGGGCTAAGGTCATTTCGGGGGCGTCGAGCAGGGAAGCAATGGGACGATCGCCCAACATTTCCTCGATCGCATGAATTTCGGCGGTGAGGTCTGTGGGTACGTCAGATGGGGGTAGTTCTATCCCTAGGAAACTCAGGGCAAGGCGTCCGTTGGCAATGGCATCAGCAAATTTCCCTAATAGAGTACATTGGATAATGAGCATATTGTAGAGTTCGGCTTTCTCTGTGGGGGATTGGGCTTCGGCTAAAGCCATGTCTATCAAGGCTTTAGAGCCATCGAAATTGCCGTTAAGATATTCTACTTCTGCCAGTTCTTTGTGCAGGGATAAGGCTAAATTGTAACACTCAGACCACATGGTGCAGGATAGCACCTCCATGCCAATGGTTAAGTATTCTAAGGCGGCGGCATAAGCTGTGGCTTTTTTGGCTTTTTTCCCGGCTTGGAGGTTCAATTTGGCCAGGGTTAGTTGTTCTTCCCTGTCGCATATGGCATTTCGAGATAAATTCAGGTGGTCCGTGATTTCAAATATCCTTTCGCCAAGTTCTTTCTCTGCTGCATTTGCCAGGAGTAAGCGGCCAATTTGCAGGTGGGCGGCTGGTTTATTCTCTTCGTCGAGGAGGGCATAGGCGGCTTGCTGGACGCGATCGTGCAGAAATTGAAAATTGAGAATCAGTAGTTGTGAGTCGAGGATATCTGCTTCTACGTCGATCAATTCGGAAATCGGCAGAAGCAGTCCTTCCTGAATCGCCGGTAAGAGGTCCCGGAAGGTTTCTTGGGCGGATTTTTCATGGACTAGAGCCAGGGTGTTGGCGTCGAAGCGGTTGCCAATGCAGGCGGCTAAGCTGATAGCTTCTTGGGTGGCTGAGGGCAGTTTTTTCAATTTGGCGATCGTCAGTTCAACCACGTTATCCGTGATATCCATTGCCTCAATTTGGTCAATATCCCAGTCCCAGATCAAGTGTTCAAAATCAAAACTCAGCAAATTTTCCTGGTACAGAGCATTGAGAAACTGGCTCACAAAAAAAGGATTGCCCGAAGTCTTGTGAGTGACCAGTTTCGCCAAAGGTAAAGTATCCTCCTGGTCCGAGTGCAAAGTATCGGCAATCAATTGGTTAATTTGCTTTAAGTTGATGGGATAGAGGTTGATTTGGTCAATGGCTACTCCCTGTTGATGTAGAGTTTCCACCGTCATCATCAAGGGATGATTGCTGCTGACTTCATTATCCCTGTACGCCCCAATCAAAAATAAATATTCTGTCAGCTCATCCGTGAGGATGAGTTCCAGCAATTTCAGGGTAGCCAAGTCCGCCCACTGCAAATCGTCCAGAAACATCACCAAAGGGTGTTCTTTATCGCAAAATACCCGGATAAAATTTTGAAAAACCCGGTTGAAGCGGTTTTGAGATTCAGCCGCTCCCAATTCCTGCACCGGCGGCTGTGGCCCTACGATAAGTTGCACTTCGGGGATAACATCAATAATAATCTGTCCGTTAGTGCCAAAAGCAGCAGCCAGTTTTTCCCGCCATTTTACCAGACGTGCTTCGGGTTCCGTTAAAAGTTGACGCACTAAGTCACAGAAAGCCGCCACCACCGCCGAATAGGGGATATTGCGCTGTAGTTGGTCGAATTTCCCGGCGATGAAGTACCCTTTAGCGGCGGTAATGGGTTTGTATATTTCCTGCACCAAGGATGACTTACCGATACCGGGAACCCCAGATACCAGCATCATCGCAATTTTTCTTTTCTCTGTCATCGCGATTTCCCCAGCAGGCTGAGCCGCTACCCGGTCAAATGCTGTCAGTAATTTTTCTACCTCCCGCTCTCTACCATAAAGTTTTTCGGGAATTTGGAATTTATCAGAAATATCGTTTTCCCCTGGTACGATATCTTCAATCTGACCATTTGCCTCTAGCTGCATCAGGGAAACTATTAAATCTCCTTGAATGCCCCAAGCGCTTTGATATCTTTGCTCGGGGGTTTTGGCCAGCAACTTCATCACAATATCGGAAATGGCTTGGGGAATTTCTGAGTTGAGGTGATGGGGGGGGATGGGCTGTTTGGCAATGTGACAGTGGACTAGCTCCATCGCATCTTCGCTGTCAAACGGCACCTTTTGGGTGAGGATTTCATAAAAGGTGACACCCAGAGAATAAAAGTCGGTGCGGTAATCTAAAGCCCGGTTCATTCTCCCGGTTTGTTCGGGAGACATATAGGCGAGGGTGCCCTCTAAGACGTTGGGATTTTTTAGGGTTGGTGTTTCCCGGCTAAACACCGTGGAAATACCGAAATCAATGATTTTGATTTGCCCAGTTTCGGCGTGAAATAGAATATTTGCTGGATTGATATCTTTGTGGATGATATTGCTGGTGTGAATTTCTCCCAAAATTTCGGCGCATTGGATGGCAATTTGCAAAAATTCTGTGAGGTTAAATTTTTTGATTTTCAAAAACTCTCTGAGGGATTTGGCATCAAAGTATTCAAAAATTAGAGCTAGTTGATTTTGATATTTTTCTAGGGTTAAAACTTTGACTGTCCCAGATACTTGGTCTAGCTGTTTGGTGATTTGGTATTCTTGCTTATACCGGCGCAGTTCTTCGGCGGTGGGATAATCTTCTTTGAGGATTTTAATGATTACTGGTTGACCGGTCTTATCTTGGATGCCCCGATATACTAGGGAGTTGGCGCTTTCATAGATTTGGGCGCTAATTTTGTAGCCGGGAATTAAGAGCATAGTAGTTATTGTGACTCTAATCTTAGTTATGCTGTCGCGGTTTTAGCATGAATCAAAGATATGAGGAAGATAATTTGACAGACTAATCAGAGTAAATCTGATTGGGGGAGAAGTTTGGGCGATGGTTTGTGAGTGTCCGTGAAAAGCGATCGCTCGGTGACTTACCCTGAGTTGGAGTCCCGTAACACCCAGCACGCTTATTTTTGTCGCCCCATCTTAAACTGGCCTAGGTCCGGAATCGTCAGCCCCAAGATAGAAGGACAAATGACAAATGACTTCAAGAGCAATCACAACCAGGGATTAAATCATTTTTTCTGTGGTCCTGGAGCAGTTCCAGGTTGAAAGTAACTCGGTTAGGCACATTTTTTAGATATCTGGGAATGGTTTTACTAGATATAATAAGTTGGTGATTATACCATGAATTTATAATCTATGTCAAGGTACAGAGGCCATGTGGGGTACAGAAGGGGAATAATCAGAGAAAAAGCCACCCGATGGGGGTGGCTTTTTCTCTAAGTATATTATACTTAAGTGATATCACTTAAGTTTTAGAGGCAGCAGATTTTTCTGCGGCAGCATTGCTTGCGGATGCGGTTTTACCATTTTTGGTAGCGCCGCCATTGTTGCGGGGGACGATTAAGCCGCAACCGTTGTGGTTCTTGCGTTGGTAGATCACGTTCAGCTCGCCAGTTTCCGCATTGCAAAAGACATAGAAATCGTGGTCAATGAGCTGGAGCTGTTCTAAGGCTTCCTCCACAGTCATCGGAGGCATGGCGAAATACTTGGTCCGGACTACTTCTTTGGGGAGTTCGGGGGTGCGATCGCCAATCAAATCCTGGACCACTGGCGGTTCCACCAGTTCCACGACATTGGTTTCAGCCGGAGTGGTGGCTTTTTTCTTGCCGAAGCGTTTTTCCTTGTATTTCCGTAGTTGCCGGGTAATTTTATCAGCAACTAAGTCAATACTCGCGTAGAGGTCCTCACTGCTTTCTTCCGCCCGAATCACAGTACCGTTGGCGAAAATCGTCACTTCAGCAGTTTGATTTGGATTGATGCGGGGATTTTTTGCTACTCCCAGATGCACGTCCACTTCCATAGTTAAATTCTGAAAGTGACCCACTGCTTTGTCTATTTTTTGATTGACGTAATCGCGAATCGCATCGGTGATTTCAATATTTTTGCCATGAATAACAAGCTTCATATCACCTATTCCCGCTGAATAACTCCTGATGTTTTCTGCTTAGGTAAAATTTACTCATCAGACATTCACTTTCCCCTTTTCCCTTGTCTAAAAATGAAACTGACTTAGGACACAGGACAAATGACTTTTGATGTGAGTATTTTTTACCTTTTGCCTATGTTCGTGATGGCAAAGCGGGGCGGGTATTGCCGCTTTCCCATCACTCCAAAGTATCTGAACCGATTTTTTCCGCACTCCAGGTCGGCGCTGCCTTACCCGTAGGTGGGCTTAGCCTTGTGCCAGTGTACTTTCCCGCAAATTCCGGACAGCAGCCCGGATGCTAGATGTCTGTCTTGTTGCTACTGGCTTGGGGGGCTTGAGGAACCGCCAATGATTGACGGACCGTCCCACTGACGGGGTGGCTTTGCGAACCGGTAGGTCGGCGTAGCCTCGTAGGCCAGTAATTCTACCTTAGATTGCTGCCTGTCCGTTTTCCCGCCGGACTTTATTCCTCCACCGTCTTTCTAGCAAACTTTGACTTATATTTACAGAGTACCACTTTGTGTTCTAAATAACATAAATTTTTTGTTTATCTTTAAAATTTGTTGCATTTGCAGACAATTTTTGATGTAAATTTCCCTAAATACCCCTTGATTTTTTTGATGATTCAGAGTAATAAGCACCATTTGCGGATCTCCCAGCCCCAAAGGCGGCAGTGTAGTTTTTACAATCTAGGTGTAGTTGACTACTCTGAGGCATGGGGGTGGCAGCAGTCTTTAGTGACAGCGCGGCGAGATTGTCCAGATTTGGAGGATGTGTTGATTTTGCTGGAGCATCCGCCTACCTATACTTTGGGCAAAGGGGCCAGTCTGGAATTTGTCAAATTTCAGCCCGGGGAGCAGAGGGAATTGCTGCGGGTGGAGCGGGGGGGTAATGTGACTTATCACTGCCCGGGACAGCTTGTGGGGTATCCGATTTTAAATTTACGCCGCCATCGTGAGGATTTGCATTGGTACTTGCGCCAGTTGGAGGCGGTGGTAATCAGGGCGATCGCGGCTTACGGTTTGGTGGGTTATATAGAACCTGGTTTGACAGGGGTGTGGGTGCAGGGGGTGAAAGTGGCGGCGATCGGCATCAAAGTCAGCCGCTGGATTACCATGCACGGCTTCGCCTTAAACGTCCATCCCGATTTGAGTGGCTTCGCCGAGATTGTCCCCTGCGGTATTGCCGATAAACCAGTGGGCAGCCTTGAGCAGTTCGTCCCCGATATTAAGATCGATTCTGTGCGCCAGACCGTGGCGGCGGCTTTTGCCGAGATTTTTCACCTGGAATTGATTGAGCGATTAGCCGAGACGAACAGCTAGAAAACTCCTAACCTTAGCTAACCATACCAGGTTTTCTGCTGTTGCTGCAACTAGGCGTGGCGGCTAAAATAGGGTAGGAGACCTCACCCTAGGGAGACTTGGAGACGGGGGGACCAGGGGACCAGGGGACGGGGAGACGGGGAGACGGGGAGAATGAAACATAGACAGCAGATAGCGGATCTGGCGTCAGGGGTTGACGGCAGAAGCGGCATCAATATAAGGGAGGGTTTGATATTTATGGCCGCATCGAGTGAAGGTACAGATCCCGTCTTAGCGGAGCTGATTGAGTACAGCGCTAAGGTGGCGGAGAAAAAACGACCTTCTACATGGCGGCGCTTCATCCCCAAGCCACCAATAGACCCATCAAAGTCCTCGCTGCTAGAACTGGGCTACTCTGAAGGGGCGAATTTTCCCACGGACAGTTTTGCCGCCCCCCTATCCCCCTTGAGAAGTCGAGATATCACTGCGCTCAAGGAGCTGTTCGATCGCGAAGATGTGGAGGAACTCGCCGCCGATGTGACCGCCCGTCTGCTCTTGCTCTACCCAGAGCCTTGCTGGGAAGATGATATGTTTAGCTTCTTGCGGGAATATCTTTAATCAGCTTCTATCCAGTCTGGGGGCATAGATGGTGTTTTTTCTGGCATTTTTCTTGAGCGACCATACGCCAGAAGCCGCTCTGCCCGTACTGTAGGGGCGACTAATTTTTCGCCCTGACAGCCAATATTTACCAACGAAGTCCTAGGACTGGATATGAGGGGTGGGAAATAGGACGAAGAAGTAATGATTGCGCAGATGAGGAAAGTGCTGGGTTAAAAGGGAATTTCATCCTCATCCAATGGCGGCGGGGGGGTGGGGGCAACCCGTTCCGGTTCTTGTCTCGAGGGCGCCCCATCGTATAATTCCTCGATCGGTGGTGTTGGTGTAGGGGAGAACTCGGGGCGCCGATCGGCTGATTTGCTACTCCTGATTCCAGCCGTCACAGGGGCGGGCGATTCGCTGTTGACTGGGCGGCGGGATTCCATATTCACTGGAGGGGCTTTGGCGGCGCCCACCTGCTGGGTAGGAGTTGTCGGGGGGAGACCTGTAGCGGCTACGGGGGCGAGGTGGTGAATCTTTCTGGCCACAAGTTCTGCCCGCTTTTCGCGGAAACCTTCGGGTCTCTCTACCGTATTCATGCTCAAGCGACCCTCAATAACGACACGATCGCCTTGCTTGCAGGTATCGTTCATTTCTTCGGCGAGATTGCCCCATGCCACCACTCTTAATGTGGCTGGTTGCTCATCCTGACGTAGCACCGAGAACTCCACCAACATATCTGCAATTGGTTTGTTCTCGCTGGTGTAGCGCAGTTGGGGAGGTTGAATGATTTCCGCCATCAAAACAAAGCTATTCATATGGACGCTATTTTCCTAGCCGTGCAGCTAATACCTCTTTGCTGTCAATCACGGTAACATACCCAATTTGGCGTTACTTCTCAAAGGCGATTGAGGTCGTGACCCATTTTCCGGCTGCTCACCGGATGATTTTTTTATGACATTAGTTGATCATAACACAGTTATCGCGTTACCGTCAAGATTATCGAGCGCTTTTTTTGGTGAAGCGCTCTGGAGGGATTGGTAACAATCGGGTTGAACCAATCTTGTGCAGTGTAATAGTTTGGTCATTTGGGTTGGTAATTGGACGGGAGTTTACCAGCGCCAGCCTGCGCAAATCCAGGCATGGAGGTTTGAAGTAAGGATGATTTTGCCATCGGGGTTAGGGTTTGCGAGAAAGAAAAACCAGTAATTTCACTCAATTTCACTCAATGCCATCAATGGTCGATCGGGCTGACCACATGCGGGCACAGAAAAATTCTCGCTCCATGTTTCACCGAATAGATTTCAGGCAATACCCTGGATTTCATGGCTTGGGGCTGGTCGGGTCAAAGGGTCAGGATATGATGGCGATCGCGTCTGAGGCTTCTTGCTCTTCGACAAAAGCGTGAACGTTATTCCGGTATTCGCGCAATTTCCGCTCTACCCAATCACGATCGGTGCTATTCGCGAAAATATGCACCAGGGGTTCCCCCGCATCGGGCAAAATCAACACCCAATTATCTTGGGGTGGGTCAAAAATTTTCACTCCATCCACCAGCTCCAATAAATCTGCTGGGTGGGTTTCCACCAGATGGCGCATTAACGCCCCTTTCACCCGCCAAGGGCAACGGACTGTATGACTCTTGTGGCAAACTCGGGGCAGCTCAGCGCGAATTTGTGCCAACGATCGTTCTTGCATGGTGAGCATCTCAATCACTTTGGCAATGCAGAACATGGCATCAAACCCCGGATGTAGCTGTGGGAAAATAAAACCCATCTCGCCGCTACCTCCTAATACCACATTGGGGTTGGTATGGCTAGCTTCCATCAAGGCTGTGGGATTGTTTTTAGTGCGAATTACCTTACCATCGTGGCGGCGGGCAATCTGTTCTACGGCGGAAGAGGCGTGAACCGGCACAACCACAGTGCCCCTGGGTTGAGAAGTTAGCATCATGTTCACCATCAGAGCGGTGAGTAGTTCGTCCCGAATTATGTGGCCAGATTCATCGACGATAATCAGTTGTTCGCCATTACCGGAAACTTGGGCACCCATAGAGGCTTTGAGGGCTTCTACCACGTGACCGAGCTGAGTGAGGAGGGTTTCGCGATCGTCCAAATTCGGCGCCATTTGATTGAGGCTGGCATTGAGAACCACCGCATCGCAGCCAAACTTGGCCAGCAGTTGGGGCAACACCGCGCCGGAGACGGCATACATATAGTCAATCACCACTTTGGCGCGACTGGATTGGATGGCTTCGAGATTGAGATTTTTCTCAAACCCCTGGCTGTAGAGTTCGATAATTTGGCTGGGATATGCCATCGTGCCGATTTCATGGATTTGGGCACGCCGGAAGTCTTCTTTAAAGTAAGCCCCCTCGATTTTTTTCTCCCGGGCTTTGGAAATATTAATGCCTTCCCCATCGAAAAATTCTATGAGCAGGTAATCGGGGCGATCGGGATGTACTCGGACGTGGAGTCCTCCCACCACGGATAAAGTGGGAATCACCGAGCGGGTGAGGGGGATGGCGGTGGCTTCTAGGTTGAGGATACTGGTGCCTACGGACATCAAGCCAGAAATGAGCGATCGCGAAACCATGCGAGAAATCCCTCGCTGGTCTCGGGACACCGTGACTTGGGCACCAGGTTTCAAGGTAGATCCGTATGCAGCCCCCAACTTCACCGCAAATTCCGGGGAAATATCAATATTAGCCAGTCCCGATACCCCGCGCTGGCCAAATAAATTCCGCTGCGCCGTATTTCCCCAAATCAGATTGATATTGAGCGTGGCTCCCGATTCAATCTTTTTGCTCGGCCATACCCTTACAGAAGTATTGATTTGAGCCTCTTCTCCTACACTGGAGAGGGAACCCACCACCGCGCCTTCACCAATATGTGCCCGCCGGTCAACACGCACGCCTCTGGCCGTGACGCAAGCATGCAGGTGAGCTTCTTCGCCGACGATGACCCCATTCCACAGGATGGGGCGCTTCAGGTCGGCATCGGCGCCGATCGTCACATTATCACCAATAATTGTCCCCGCATCAATTTGCACCCTAGCGCCAATGCGGCAATTGTGACCGATCAGCACTGGGGCTTCAATCTTGGCACTGGGGTCGAGATAAGTATTCTGACCCACCCACATTCTGGGGGAGTGTTCCTCATAGGGGAATTCCAGAGAGACTTTGCCCGCCAAAGCATCGTACTGAGCTTCCCGGTACGCTTCTAAGTTGCCCACATCGCACCAGTAACCACTAGCAATGTAGCCATACATGGGCTCGTCTTTTTCCAGCAACAAGGGGAACAGGTCTTTGGAAAAGTCGCACTCTTGATTGGCCGGGAGGTAGTCTAGCACTTCCGGCTCCAAAATATAGGTGCCGGTGTTGACCGTATCGGAAAAAATTTCGCTGGTGGAGGGTTTCTCTAAAAACCGGCGGATCCTGCCTTGGGGACCGGTAATCACTACGCCAAATTCTATGGGGTTTGGCACCTTGGCCAAAACCAGGGTGGCTTTTGACTTTTTCGCTTTGTGAAATTGAATCGCAGCGGTGAGGTCAAAGTCAGTGATGCTATCACCACTGATGACCAAAAAAGTGCTGTCTAGGAGTTCGGCAATATTTTTGACACACCCTGCTGTCCCCAACGGCTGATCTTCTTCTACGGCATATGTCATCTGCACCCCAAAATCACTCCCGTCTTGGAAGTAGTCCCGCATCACGTCGGGTAAATAGTGCAGGGTGGCGATAATCTCGGTGATGTTGTGTTGCCGCAGGAGGTTAACGATATGTTCAGCGATGGGTCTGTTGAGAATGGGCACCATCGGTTTGGGCAGGTCGCAGGTTAGGGGTCGCAGCCGCGTTCCCGAACCTCCTGCCATTAACACTGCTCGCATATTTTCCTCCTGCCTATTGTCCGGCAATGCACTGATTTTATTCTATCTACCCCCGCTAAGCGCTTTTTCGATGATTTTCCTCACCGGGAACGCTTTTGGGTCCGGCACAAAGTGGCTGGGCTGGACGCGAAAGTATGATCAGATGCTTTCAATTGTAACGTTGCAGCAGATTTTACCGCAGGTGGGGGACGGGGGGCTCGGAGACTGTGGGCGCGGGAGACACCGGAGCGGTGGGAGGCTAGGGAGGAATATTACTTTCTACAATCCCCATCATCCCCATCATCCCCACCATGCAGCAGCTCACCTATGTAAGAGCAGATGACCACCCCCTACCCCTGGGCAGGGCCGTTGTGTTATAAATGGATCGCTCTCACCAAGCTACCTGGCGGTGAGAATCGGTCATAGTGCCGTCAACAGATTGGAAAGGAGCAGGGGGTTGAAAAAGCCATGCTAAATTTATTTGTCTTGGGGTTGTTGGTGGTTTATGGCGGCGGCGCCTGGAAGTTTTGGCAGGGTTACCACCGCACGAATTTCAGCGAGGGCAAGATGCGGTTGACGTTAATGTGGCCAATTTTGCTGGCTACCAACAAGTCTTATCGCAAGAACTTTCAGAAGGCACTCAAAGGTAGGTAAGGGATTCGCCGGGATCTGGCCGGTGGGGGTCTAAGGCTGCTACGGCGAACCCTAGCAGCCTTAGACCCGCCGCTTTTTGCCATTCTATTAGGATGACTCTATTGCTCCCCTGCTCCCCCGGGACAGATGAATTTTTGGCACAGAATATCACCCCGGTCAGTAGCCTTCCGGTGATGGGGTTTGGTGGAGGTGGGAGCGATCGTCTGGCCAGCTCGGCTCCCACCTCCACCCTAGAGGAGTAAATCCAACCTAGCGGATATACTCTTTAAGGATGCTGTTGCGATTGGGATGGCGCAACTTACGCAGGGCCTTGGCTTCGATTTGCCGAATTCGCTCCCGAGTCACATTGAAGATTTGCCCGATTTCTTCCAGGGTTTTCATGCGGCCATCGTCTAAGCCATAGCGCAGGCGTAACACATCCCGTTCCCGAGGGCTGAGGGTATCCAGGACGGTTTCGAGGTCTTCGCGCAGCAGGTTTTTCGCTACTTGGTCTTCGGGTGTCTCGCCATCAGATTCGATGAAGTCACCGAGGCGGGAATCTTCTTCTTTGCCGATCGGAGTTTCCAGGGAAATGGGCAACTGCGCGGACTTGGCAATGAATCGCAGCTTTTCGATGGTCATTTCCATCCGGGTCGCGATTTCTTCTTCCGTGGGTTTGCGCCCCATTTCCTGGGACAGGATTTTGGTGGTTTTCTTGATCCGGGAGATGGTTTCGTACAGGTGAACTGGGAGGCGGATGGTGCGGGACTGGTCAGCGATCGCCCTGGTGATTGCCTGACGAATCCACCAAGTCGCATAAGTAGAAAACTTATATCCTTTTTCGTGGTCGAATTTTTCCGCTGCCCGAATCAGACCGAGAGAACCTTCTTGAATCAAGTCTTGGAACGACAAGCCCCGATTCATATATTTTTTGGCGATCGAGACTACCAACCGCAGGTTAGACTGCACCATCTTCTCTTTCGCTCTTCGTCCCAGATGCAAGCGTTTTTGAAACTCATGTAGGGACATATTCACCGCATGAGCCCACTCGCTGTCCAGGGGTTCCCGCTGGAAATTGTCGCATAGCTGCTCTCGCACCCGCTCCAATTCCAGTAAATCCGCAATTTTCCGAGCCAGTTCGATTTCTTCGTCGGCGCGCAGCAGCCGGATCCGGCCTATTTCTTGTAAATACAGGCGAATAGAATCTTCTGTATAGTGCTTTTTCTTGGCATTGGTTTTTCGGTTATCAGCGGGCACCTTGCCTAATTTTCCCTCATCATCATCCTCTGGTTGAGGCTCTAAAAACTCATCTGGTTCCTCATCTAATCCATTGGGTTGCCAATCATCTTCGTCATCAAGCAAGAGTTCTTCTAAATCGATCTCTGTCTGGGGGATGGTTTTCACCTCATCCTGCTCGATGGGTGCCAATAAGTTGTTAGCCTGGGTCATGCCGCTTTCCTCATGCTCCTTGGTGAAACAATCAACTATCTCGATTGCGTTCCAGTTTTTTTCCAGAAGAACTAGCCAGTAACAATCCTCACAAAGGCTTTTGGCGCCAAAGCGCTCTTACCTCTCTACAGGAGAATTAGATACTGGACACTAGCACTGATGCCACAAGGGATCTTTCTAGAACTCCGGACTTATCGCTCACTACTGCGAATGCCTGTTAGCTTTAGCCCGGTTGTATTCTTCCGTCTGCGCTGCTTTTTTTCAACTGCATGGCCTAGGCGATGGTAATTTACACCCACAGGCACAGCAGATTTCCTGGTTTGGTCAAGTAATCGCTCCAGTAGCAGGTTTTGCTGCAACTCAGCTCAGACCTTTCCGATTGTAGCCTTTTTCACAAAAATTGCACGGGGTGCCAGTTTTTTTGTCAAGTCTGCTGGAGACTATCTATCATCGGAGAACTCCGAGAGATCGTCTTGATGCGTAGCTTTTGCCAAACAAGATGGTAAGCAACCACCGCCCCGCCGGGAGCAACGTTGTCGTCAGGCAGAACGATGGTGATTTACTTCGGTGCTGGTTCTCGCTTGCCACTTTGATTAATTCTTGACTTAACTCTTGAGAGCGGCGCGGCTGTTTTTGCCCGCTGAGTTCGTGAATGGATAAGTTATCCGCCAGAGCACCCATCTGTTGTGTTACCTCGAATTTACGTGCCACAATTGGTCGCTGGTTAACTATGTACCTGAGAAGGTTTATCGTGAGCGTCCCTCATTTCCGGCTCGATCGCCCTTCTCCCCATATCTGGTTGGATTGTTCATCCTCCTGGCTCTTGGTAGCTCCAGGAAATACATCCGCTTTGGGTTGAGGGGTGAGAGCCATCATCAATGAGTTTGCCCCAGTGTTCCTGGGTAGTGAGAATAAAATTCCTACCGGTCTGTGAGTTGCCTCCTGACTCCCGCGAGGGGAATCAATCCCTGAATCCGGTATGGTGTTTGCCGAGTCTCAGGTTAAATTCAAGCCTATGGATTGGGAAGGATCGTTTTTTGGTGATGTTCAACAACTGGTAATTGAGTTTTTTAGTCAAGCTCATGCTTATTCTAATCAATGTTGCTGAATCTGACCGCATTTAGATACAGTTCTAAACATTTCACTCCAGATCCCACCAAAACACAAAGGAGGCGGGGGACAAATATCGGCGCAGAGACAGGGAGTGCTAGGGGTTTGGCAAGCAAACCGTGATTTTAGTTGATTTTTAATTCAACTAAATCAGGGCGGGTTTGGCGGAGAAATGGGAGGAATTACACCAGTGGCGCTGAACTGCAAGGCTAGGTGAGTAACTCCCACGGGTGATTGATTGTCACCAATTGATCACCAGGATGCCAAAGTGGGGAAAGGAGGCTAGATTCGCCACACCTTTACCCCCGATCGGCTCACAGAGCCTTGCCCATCTAGCCACTGGGCGTTGGGGACCGCACTCAATGGGGGAGAGGGGATGGTTGACGATCGCTCCGCCAAGCTACCAGTAACTCTGTTGCCAAACACCCCGGCTCTCAGGACAAGCCAAGATCTAATATATGTACTTTTCTGGGTAACATCATGGTCAGCACAAACCGCATCAGACTCAAACCCCTCAGTTCTATCTTATCTCTGGTGGCTGGAATGGTGATTGCTGGGTGCAACAGCATTGTCACCGATCGCTACCAAGCCACTGCCGAAGTTCAATATCGGTGGCAAGTATCTTACACCACAGCTCAGGAAAAATTCCCCAGACGGGAAACCTTTGCGGCCAACTCCCTGACCAATATCAATGGCCAGAAGCCCCAAGGTGCCATCACTGGCCCCGACGACAAAGGACTCTGGTGGCCATCCCTTCCGCCGCGTCCCACCGTGGAAGAAATGGAACAACGCCAGCAACCGGGCGAAAATATCGGCACCCCGGAACTCAACAAAAGCGTCGAGTACAAACTCAGCTATCAAGTCGGCCAAGAAACCGTGACTCTCCCCACCAACCATCAAGTTTACCGAGCAGTGGCCAAAGCCTATCCCGAACGTCTGCCATTAAAATTCACCCTTGGTGTTGGTGATGCTTCTGTAGATAAAGCGGAAACCCAGTGAGTAATACCGTTTTGATTTAGTCATGCAACAGATATCTGGTGAGGGATCAGAATTTTTCGCCATGACGAAAAGCCCCGCACCTCACCGCTCTGTGAAAATTATAAATTCAATTGGTATTAACTGCCCCCTCATTCATCGCAGTTTTCTGGGCGGCTACGCCGCCCCCTGCAAACCCTGAAAGCGGCGAGCCCATCCAGAACTGCTTCCCGCCTTGTGGTTTTTACGGAGACGTGCCTCAATTCAGTAAAGAAATATTACGGATGCGGATTCGTGACCAACCTGGGAGCGGCCTTGTGAGTGGTGATCCAGATTGTCCGCTCCACCAGAGTGTCACGGCTGCTGGGTTCCACAGCCCGAACCGGTAGGACGCGGCGCCGACCTAACGGTTCGGCGTCGCCATCGCTCCTTTAAATACTCATAGCCAGCATCCTTTGAATCGGTCGCTCTGAAGCCGATCGCATAGCTTCGGGAATAGTCACCTCTGGAGTTCGATCGCGCATACAAAGATAGAGTTTTTCCAGAGTATTCAGCCGCATAAACGGACATTCATTACAAGCGCAATCATTCATCGGCGGCGCCGGAATAAACTGTTTATGTGCAGCCTGCTTTTGCATTTGGTGGATAATTCCCGGCTCCGTGGCCACAATAAACTTATTCTGAGGGCTTTGGCTAGCATATCTCAGCAAAGCACTGGTAGAACCAATATAATTAGCGTGACGTAGTACCGGCGGCTCACATTCAGGATGAGCAATAACTTCAGCATCAGGATGGGCAATTTTCAGCTCGACGATTTTCTTCTCAGAAAAAGTTTCGTGAACAATGCAGCTACCTGGCCACAAAACCATCTCCCGCCCGGTTTGTGCCATCACATAGCGGCCTAAATTCCGGTCTGGACCAAAAATAATCTTTTGCTCCGGGGGAATTTGGTTAACAATCTTCACCGCATTGGAACTGGTGCAAATGATATCACTCATGGCCTTAATCGCGGCAGAACAATTGATATAAGAAATCACCAAGTGGTCTGGGTAAGCCGCTTTAAACTCAGCAAACGCATCCGGCGGACAGCTATCAGCCAGAGAACATCCCGCATTGATATCTGGGAGCAACACTTGTTTTTCTGGGTTCAGGATTTTGGCAGTTTCCGCCATAAAGTGAACCCCAGCAAAGACAATCACATCCGCGTCAGTGGTGGCAGCTTTGCGGGAAAGCTCCAAGGAATCACCGATACAGTCAGCAATATCCTGGATATCCGGGTTTTGGTAATAGTGCGCCAGAATTACGGCGTTTAGCTTTTGCTTCAGGTCCTCAATGGCCGCAAACAGGTTATCCGGTACAGCGGTATCGGTTGGGCGGCGTTCCAGAAATGTAGTGTTAAACACAGTCGCTAGTTATGTGGGTGGGTGTTCAGGTAGGTTGCCCAATTGTGAAATCCACTTCTCCCTCCTCTACCCCCCTCCCCGACAAGTAGCTCCGGTTGATACACAAACCTCTGTGATGCCGATTTTCCCTCTCCGTTTTTGGGAGAGGGGGGGTAGGGGGGCGAGGGGCTTCACTGTGGTAACGAAGCCAATATGTGTATCAACGGTAGCCGACAAGTAGCGAGGAGTAGGCGGTCACAGAAGTTTTGCGGCCAAATTGGGATACTCTTGTTCCGGTTGGGTTTCCCAATTTTAATCGCTTTTACCAAAAACTGCCGCTCCCTTTTCCCAAAGATTCTGGCAGATGCAGAGCAGGGGAGCAGTGGGGGAGATGGGGGGGAAATTTCCTTCTCCACCCTAAAGCGCTGCTCTCCCGCTTCTTGACCTGAGAGAGAAAGAGTTTAATCACCATATCTCACTCAAGTGTTATTGTGATTAAATTTAGCTGCGAATTAATTGTGATACTTGATTTTTAAATTTCATAAAATGTCGAGATTTTTTGAGAGAAAAAGAGCGACTTTCTGGAAAACTAATCAAAATTTCTCCTGCTATAGTTCCGGGATTAGCGCTGAGAATATAGATGCGCTGAGCGAGAAATACGGCTTCTTCAATATCGTGGGTAATCATTAAGATTGTGGTGCCGGTTTGCTGCCACAGTTGTAAGAGAAACTCCTGCATTGATTCTTTGGTGAATAGGTCTAAAGCGCCAAAAGGCTCGTCCATCAGCAGAATTTTGGGACGGGATGCTAAAGCCCGAGCGATCGCCACCCGCTGCTGCATACCTCCAGACAAAGTTTTGGGAAAAGCAGAGGCAAATTTTGCTAAACCTACCACTTCCAGATAATAACCAACCCGCTGCTGTCTTTCGGCGTCGGTAAAACCCTGTAATTTTAGCCCAAAACCGACGTTTTCTGCTACGGTCATCCAAGGATAAAGACTGTAATTTTGAAAAACTAAACCTCGGTCTGAACCGGGACCACAAACAGGATGTCCATCAACCACAATAGCTCCCGAAGTGGGAGAATCGAGACCAGCGATTAAACGAAGAAGAGTGGATTTACCGGAGCCAGAAGCCCCAACAACACAGACAAATTCTCGATTTTCAACAAAAAGATTAATATCCTGGAGAACCACAATTGGGTTGCCATTCTTGAGGAATTTTTTAGAAAGACTGGAAACTTCTAAATTCATCCAAGCCAAAAATTTATTCTGCTACCCAAGGACAAGTGAATCGGAGGCACCACCGAAATATCAGGTCAATGGCAAAGCCAATCAAACCGATTAATATCAAGCAGACAAATATCTCTTCAGTCCTGAGAAACTTTTGCGCGATGATGATGCGGTGTCCTAAACCTTGTGTCGCTGCCACCAACTCGGAAACAATAACTAAATTCCAAGCGGCTGCAATATTGACTCGGCAGGCATCGATAATATTGGGCAGCACATAAGGCCAAATCACTTGCAATATCACCTGCATGCGGTTGCCACCTAAAGTATAGGTGGTTTCTACCAATTCTTTGGGGATGAACTTAACCGCATCCATAATCATTAAGGTGTTAAAGAATAGGGTGCCGATAAAAATTAGGAGAATTTTCGGCAATTCCCCGATGCCGAAATAAAGAATCAGCAGGGGAGTAAAAGCAGTTGCTGGCATATAGCGGATGATGGCAATAATTGGCTCGAATAGAGCCCGGATGCTTCGCATCGCTCCCATAAGGATGCCTAAAGGAACGGAAATGATGGCGGCGAGCAAAAATCCTCCGCTGACTCGCCACAGACTGGCGAGGATGTCTTGGAAAAGACGATCGCTCTTCGCCATCTCACATAAAGATTGCCACACCTGCTCTGGTGTGGGTAAAAACAATGGCTCCACCCAACCGGAATTAGACACTACCCACCACAGCAATATCGGCGTTATGATCGATACCGCCATCAAGCTCCACGTTAACAAGGGCGGAATTTCATCTAAAATCCGCCAAAATACCGTAGGTGGCAGAATTTTCTCGGTCAAAGCTACCTCAAACTCGTTAATTTTTTGTGTGGTTGGTATAGACATTTTTTCACCTCAAAATTTAGGTTAATGAAAAATTCAAGGCCATTAATTAAGCTGAAATTGCACTCTTTATTTGCGGTTTGGGGCATAAGCCTTAACAAACCGTGATTCAAAAAGTTTACTCAAATCTGGCTGCTGAGAGATTAAGCCACTCTCCCGCAAAAAACTGCTGATTTTTTGGGCGGCATAGTCTAAAGATGTCATGTCATTATGGGAGGAGAAAGCTTTCAAGTTATCTTCCAGAGTAAAGATAGTCGTGCCAGCATCATATTGCTGGTATTCTTCGGGGGTGACTCCCGCACGTTGCGCCATAATTTTATAGCTTTCTGCTCGATTTTCCCCCATATAAGTGAGGGTATCAAACCAGGTATTGACTAAACCCTGCACTGCTTGGGGGTTGGACTCGATCAGCTTCCGGCTGACCACGAGGTGGTCGGGGATGGCACCGGGAAAGTCGCGAGAGGAAAATAGCTCTTTGCTGCCCGATCGCTTTAGCGCCGTAGTAGTGAAAGGAGCAAATACCCCTACTGCATCTACCCGTCCGGCGACAAAAGCCGCCGCAGCGGCGCCAGTTTCTAAAGGAATAAATTCAATGTCTTTTTGCGTCAAACCTGCTTGTTGTAATCCTAGCAACAGGAGAAAGTGATCTACTGTTCCCTGTTCTGCTGCGATTTTTTTCCCTTTCAGGTCAGATATAGTATTTATCCCTTGCCGGACGATGATTTTGTCGTTACCGGTGGAATTGTCATTGACTAAGACGATCACTTGGTCTGCTCCCGCCGCCACAGAGGAGATCGTATCGTTGAGGGTTTGAGTATTGGCATCCAGACGACCTGCCGCCATTGCATTAATCGAGTCTAAGTAGCCATCAAACCACTTCAAATCAATGTTGACTCCCTGGGCTTCAAACAAGCCCTTTTCCCTGGCCACCTCCCAGGGGAACCAACCAGGCCAAGCGCTAAAACCCATAATCACTGGCCTGCTAGCAGTAGGATGATTTGGGGCTGAAACCGGAGCCAAGGGGCTACAGCTTGCCACCACCATTAGGCTAGAGATAAATAGGAGCAGTAAATACAGTATGGAATGATTTTTCATGGCTAAATTCTTAATTTTCTATTAAGATTTAAAGCGGTTTTTGGAGAATTGTAACTAATATTAAATCTCCCGCAAAAATCCCAGTATTTGTATGGTTATGAGAAACCATTGCTTACCCCGGTTCGGGGAACATCGGAGCCGACTCAATATCCCTGGGATAGTCCCTAGAGGATGCGGGGTGAATACTAGGGATTTGATCAGAAGTGTTGAATGTCAATAAAAAAGTGGTAAAAATAGCCACAATTATGTTATAATGAGAGCCGCAGATAAAAAAAAAGGAGTTTAAGCATGACTAAATATTCATTCTCCATGATTCTCAAATACATCTTGAGGGAC
>DVDU01000270.1 GCA_015296065.1 Oscillatoriaceae cyanobacterium M33_DOE_052
CCCCATCTCCCCGTCTCCCCGTCTAGAAAGTCTCCCCGTCTCCCCGTCTCCCCGTCTCCCCGTCTCCGGAGTCCCCGTAGGTCGGTAAGATTGAGATCATCCGGTCAGACATCAATCTGTGTGGCCGTGATCCCTGATGTTTTCAGGTGGGTTTTGAAACACAAAAACTGGCAAATGAATACAGCAACGGAAAATTTTGCCACGATCGCGATCGTGCTGTTGGCTTTAGGAATCTTAGCTTGGGGATACTATCGCGCTAAGCCTTTTGGTAAACTGGGCATCCTCGCTTGGTTGCAATCAGTAGTCCTGATGGCTCCCTGGCTGGTGTTTTTTGGATTGTTCGCCGCTGGAGTTTACCTCAATCTGGCGGCCATCTTATTTTTGCTGGTGGGTTCCGCTGGGGTCTATATTTTCCTGGGCAGACAACTGCGAGCCGAGGGGAATGATGAAATCCTGCGCCAGCGTGCTGCCAAGATGATCGAGTCCCAAACTCAAGCGGGCGCCTCCGATGCCGATTCCAGTCCGGTCTCCTCCCCCCTGGAAACTGCCAGAGTGGCGGCAATTCCCCCGGAAGACCTCAAGCAGATTCAGGGGATTTTTGGCATTGATACCTTTTTTGCTACGGAAACGATTCCTTATCAGGAGGGGGCGATTTTCAAGGGCAACCTCCGGGGGGACCTGGAGCAGTCTTATGCTCGGTTGACGGAGGCAATGGTTTCGCGGACGGGCGATCGCTACCGCCTATTTTTAGTCACTAGCCCCGAGGACAAACCAGTATTTATTGTCCTGCCCAAGACCACGGACCCACCCCCCACCACCACCCCCCAGCTTGTCCTATTCGCCGTGTTACTGGTAGCCACCCTCTCCACTACCATAGAAACCGGCGGACTCTTGCTGGGCTTCGATTTCTTCGGCAATATGGGACGCTTACAGGAAGCTCTGCCCCTCAGTGCTGGCATCTGGGCAGTGTTACTATCCCATGAAATTGGCCACCAAATTATGGCCAAACGTCACCAAGTCCGCTTCAGTTTGCCATTTTTTATCCCTACTTGGCAAATTGGCTCTTTCGGTGCCCTGAATCGCTTTGAGACTCTCGTCCCTAACCGCAAAGTGTTGTTTGATGTGGCTTTTGCCGGACCGGCAGCGGGAGGTTTGGCCTCTCTGGGGATGTTGATTGTGGGCTTACTTCTCTCTCACGAAGGCAGTGCCTTTAAAATTCCCTCGGAGTTCTTTAAGGGTTCGATTTTGGTGGGTACTCTGTCTAAAGTTGTCCTCGGTTCGGCTTTGACGCAGGAGTTGGTGGATGTGCATCCCCTGACAGTTATCGGCTGGTTGGGTTTGGCAATTACGGCTCTCAACCTGATGCCAGCGGGTCAACTGGATGGCGGGCGCATCTTGCAGGCGATTTATGGGCGCAAAATCGCTGGGCGGGCGACGATCGCGACTCTGGTGGTACTGGCGATCGCCTCTTTCGCTAACCCCCTCGCTCTGTACTGGGCAATTCTCATCCTCTTCCTACAGCGCAATTTAGAGCGTCCCTGTCTCAACGACATCAGCGAACCCGATGATGCCCGAGCTGCCTTGGGTCTCCTCGCTCTCTTCCTGATGGTCGCCACCCTCCTCCCTCTCACCCCCGCTTTAGCTGGTCGTCTGGGTATCGGCGGCTGATTTTGGTTAACGGTTAACCGCTAAAGTTAACCGTTAATCTCATGCCCTGGTAATTGGCGCTCCTGACAGGATTTGCGGCGGCGGGAATAAACCGCTGCACCTGTAAGATGAATAGCTCAGTCATTGCCCCAGCTAAGTTCACTATAAAGGTAAATACTCTACTTGGTTCGCTCAATCTTCTGGTTCGCTAGCTTTGGCAATAATTTCCAAGTCGCGCACGCAATCACCAACGGTGGTATAGAGTTGATGAGCCTAGATAACTCCACTAAATTTTATCCCCTGTTGTTGACAGCGATTTGCTATGGCTAAAAAATCATCGTCTTGAGTAAAAATCACGCGCCCTAGTTCAGTAGCGCGTTCTAGCAAAATCGGGTCTGGCGTCCCAGTACGACCATCATCTTGTACTGTGAGAACATCTACACCCCTAAACTGCAACCCAACGGTAATTGCCAGATGGATATGTTCATCCATATAAAGAGCTATACTCATTTAATCAATCCCCGGTGGCGCAGTTTTTTAACTAAAGCAGACGGGCCAGCTTCTTGACGTAA
This sequence comes from Oscillatoriaceae cyanobacterium M33_DOE_052, assembly GCA_015296065.1. Classification (GTDB taxonomy): domain Bacteria; phylum Cyanobacteriota; class Cyanobacteriia; order Cyanobacteriales; family Laspinemataceae; genus Koinonema. Next base: position 2,220 of record DVDU01000270.1, read on the forward strand.
CTGCTCTGCATATTCAAAACGTCGCTGCATATCGGCGTCTAATTCTTGCTGATGATCCCAATAATAAGCTAAAGCTGAATGAATTTGACTCATGCTTAAATACCGATGATTCAGTTGCAACCAGAAGTGTTGAATGTCAATAAAAAAGTGGTAAAAATAGCCACAATTATGTTATAATGAGAGCCGCAGATAAAAAAAAAGGAGTTTAAGCATGACTAAATATTCATTCTCCATGATTCTCAAATACATCTTGAGGGA
>DVDU01000185.1 GCA_015296065.1 Oscillatoriaceae cyanobacterium M33_DOE_052
TCTAGATTGGTCAGAAAAACTCTGGCGTTTTCCAAAAAACTCTCGAATCATATTGGGGCAATTTGGTATTTTATTCATCATTATAACCTATCTTTGCCAGAGTGAGAAAAATTTGTTTATCCTTACTTTGCAGCACTACCGAGCGTCCTATTATATTTTGTCATTAAATTTTACCGGGCTACTCCCCTAGAATGGTGCCAAAATGGCACCAATAATTTGCCTTTTTCTGCTGATTGCCTCAATTCCTGATTTCCCGAAAGTTTTGGCGATCGACCTGCCAAAATGGCCTCTAGCTCGCGCTTGAACTGGCAGAATGTAGATAGAGCAGCTAGGACATACATCAGATAGAGGAGGGTGGGCAAGCAAACTTGCCCACCCTCCTCTATTTGTAATTTAGTTCCTTAATGGGAATCAGGAACCTTTCTTATTAGCGGGTTGATAGTAAATATTGGAGCCGGTATCGGAGACAAAATGGCAAGTTTGGTAAGAGCGGATAAAGCTCTTCCAAATCGGTTCCTCGGATTTGCGGTAGTAATCACCTAAGATGGGTTTGATGGCTTCGGTCGCCGTAAGTAGGTGATAGTGGGGCATATTGAGGAAAATGTGATGGGCGACGTGGGTGCCAATATTGTGGTGGATGGGGTCGATGAAGCCGTAGGTGCGATCGATTGTGGATAATGCACCTTTGAGGAAATACCAGTCATCACCACGATACCAGGGGATATCTGGTTCGGTGTGGTGCAGGAAGGTAACGAGATCCAGCCACATCACGAAGATGATATAGGGCACGAGGTAGTATTTAATCAGAAACAGCCAGCCAAATTCATAAGTGAGCCAGCCGAGGAAGCCTACCATCACCACCCAGAGGGCAGAACTGGTCAACACGTCCCATTTTTCTGAGGGGCGGAATAGGGGACTGCTGGGGAGAAAGTGCGAACCCTCCCGATTGGGCGATCGCTTAAACAAATAAATCGGGTAAGCTAGCAATGGCACATAGAAGCGGAACAGCTTTTCATACCAAGGCATTTGGTTATATTTGGTTTCCGATACCGGATACCAGCTTTCATCCGTATCGATGTTACCAGTATTAGCGTGGTGAGTCCGGTGGCTAATGCGCCACCCGTGATAAGGGACGAGGATGGGGATATGGCTGAGATGGCCGATGAGGTTATTTAGCCATTTCAACTTAGAAAAAGAGCCATGTCCGCAGTCGTGACCCACCACAAACAAAGCCCAAAACATAGTGCCTTGGGCTACCCAAAAAATTGGGAAAAACCACCAGGAATTGATATAACCAGCCAGAGCATACAGGCCAGCGATGATGGACACATCTAAAAAAAAGTACCCCAAAGATTTGACCACAGAAGGTTCAAAACAGTAAGCGGGAATAGCCGCCTTTATATCCTGCAGGGTAAATGGTAATTCTGGCGAGCCGCTGGATTGCGGTTTTAAGGTATCCTCAGCAATGACAGTGTTAGCTTGCACGAAATTTCAGTTGTTTTTATGATGATAGTGGAACAGGACTTGCGTTCAAACAGCAAAGAAACCGGGTTTCTCAAATTAGAAACCTAGTCTCTAAAACCAGGTCTTCGCGAGCAACCCGGTTTCTCAAAGAGTATTCGCGATCGACCCAGTTTTTGTCCTCCGAGCCAGTGTAACCCCTCAAAGGGTTAAAGTCAACCATTACCGCCAGAAAAATTGTCAAATCTCCGTTTAGAGGAGGTCCTTTATGAACCGAGGGGGTGCAACTGCTAAACTGATTACTAACTCAACTACCAGAAAAAATGAACATTTTCGCAAAATGGGGTTTCACCTCCGCCTCCTGGCGGGGTCAAAAGGGAGAATACTGGGTTGCCTTGCAGGCGGGGATCATTTTTGGCTTTATCTTCTTGCCTCCCGTGGAGGTCAACTTCCACCCCGCCGCCAGATATGCAGTTTGGATGGTGGCGGGGTTACTGGGTTTCGCCGGGTTGCTCCTGACTCTCAAAGCCCTCCTCGACCTGAAAACTAACCTCACCCCCTTACCCTACCCCGTGGAAGACGGGCAATTAGTCCAAACCGGGGTTTACCGCTGGGTACGTCATCCCATTTATTTCGGACTGATTTTGCTCGCCGCCAGTTGGGCGATTTGGCAACTCAGCTTATCTCATTTAGTAGGAGTGGCGGTGATTTTTGCTTTTTGCAATGCCAAAGCCTCCCGAGAAGAAACCTGGTTGCAGGAAAAGTATCCCGATTATGAGAATTACCGCCAAAAAGTCAAAAAACTGATTCCCTGGTTTTATTAATTCAGCTTATGGTATAATCAATAAACCTCACTCATCAAGGAGGCAACCATGCTTTTAGAACTGAAACGCTTAACCGTACCGCCGGGACAACGGGTGATTCTCCAAGATGTTACTTGGGCAGAGTTTGAGCAGATTTTGGTGGATTTGGGGGAACATCGTGCCGCCAGAATCGCTTATCATCAGGGATTTCTAGAAATTATGACACCACTGCCAGAACACGAGAAAGCTAAACTTTATGTCACGAATTTTGTCGAAATCCTGTTAGAAGAATTGGATTTAGATTTTGTGCCCCTTGGTTCCACGACGTTTAAAAATCCAGCCATGTCCCAAGGCATTGAGCCAGATAACTGTTTTTACATTCAAAATGAGGCGGCTGTCCGGCAGAAAGATAGATTGGATTTGGCTATTGACCCGCCGCCAGATTTGGCTTTAGAGGTTGATGTGACTTCTCCCACTAATCGCGAGATATACGAGGGGTTAAAAGTGCCGGAACTGTGGCAGTTTAATCGGGGTAAATTGACTATTTATCTGTTGCAAGATAATGGCAAGTATGTAGAATCAACCCACAGTGCGATTTTTCCTAATTTGCCTGTAGCTGAGGTGATTCCTGTTTATCTGGAACGGGCGAAAATTGATGGGAGAAACCAGACAATGCGGGCTTTTAGAGCTTGGGTGCGAGATTTTTAACTCATTTGTCCCTGGTCATTTGTCATTGGTCATTAGTCAAGTGAAAAGTGATATCAAAAAAATTTGTTTTTATTTATTCAAGTGACAAAGGACAAAGGACAAATGACAAATGACAAATGATTAGGCTTGCTCGCTGGTTTCGCCGTTGACTCCGGGGGAGGAATTGTACAAGGCATCTAATTTGGTGCGGGCGTCTTCTACGGTCATGGATTTCATAACTAACAGGGGCTCGTTGACTACGTTGCCATTGTTATCGAGAAATTCTGGATGGGGGACGCGGCGGTAGCGATTCTGCGCTGATTTCGGGGGGTATGGATTCCATTCCGATGGGGCACTAAGTTTATGGGACTCGGTACTGAGGGTAATCAAGCTGCGAATTAAGTTACCGACGGCTAAGAAAGCGAGAACTGTAAATGCGATTACGTACAGCAGGTGTAACATAATAGGTTCCTCCAAGGTAGCAAGCCTATTTGCGAGTAGGAAGGTTTTTTAGAAACAATTAATTTTTAAACTGCCAGGGGTGGCGTGGGATAGCGCGGTTGTGGCAACGCCTTTAGGGTTGGAGCCGAGCTAATTTTAATTTTGGGTCAAACGAGGTGGCGTACAGGGGCGAAGTGTCTTTCGCCTCTATTTGCCCAATTCCGGGCTTGGCGATCGCTCCGCGCGAAAGCGCATCGCTACTTGCCAGCATTCTGTTAGCAGTTTGTGCCAGGTAACTAGCACTTCCATTTCTAGACCTACTTGGCCCCCGGTGGCTTGGAACAGCATTTTGGCTGTGTTCACTTCCTCGATCGCCTGCTGCACCCTTATATGCAATTGGGCTTGCCCCTCCACACCCAAAAATGGGATGGACTCGGTTTCCAGCAGGCTACGCGATCGTCCGAACCAGTATTGAAAGTCTTCCAGCAGAGGTTCTAGCAAGCTCTTCAGGAATTCCGGTTCTGGCATATTTGGATTCAGCATACCTTAAAAATCCTTTTCTCACACCAAGTAATCTTAACCTACTTTACACTTCTTAACATATCTTCTTTTTTTTCCCATTTTTCTTAATTTATAATATATTGCCAACAAGCAATTTTGCAATGATGCTGGTGCAGAGGAGCTGCTGGAGTAGGCAGAGATTGTATAATTTATCGCTATAGGGAAGAGAGGCAAATCCTCGTTCTCGTCCCTGGTCAAATGACCAACCGCAAATATTCCATCAGTAAACAAAAAAGCCGATGTCTAGTGCCTCAGAAGCAAAGCCAGCACAACCAGAAGCCATCCACCTCCCCCGGACCAGCGAATCGGAGCAACTCAAGCGCATTCGCCACACCACATCTCACGTCATGGCGATGGCGGTGCAGAAGCTATTTCCCAAAGCACAAGTCACGATCGGGCCTTGGATAGACTACGGATTTTATTACGACTTCGACCATCCCGAACCCTTCAGCGAACAGGACCTCAAGGCCATCAAAAAAGAGATGGTCAAAATCATTAACCGCAAACTCCCTGTCATTAGAGAAGAAGTCAGCCGGGAAGAAGCCAGTCAGCGCATCCAGCAAATCAACGAACCGTATAAACTAGAAATCCTCTCTGGTTTGCAAGAACCCATCACCCTCTACCACCTAGGGGACCAGTGGTGGGACCTGTGCGCCGGTCCCCACGTGGAAAACACCGGCGACCTCAACCCCAAAGCCATAGAACTGGAAAGCGTCGCCGGAGCTTACTGGCGGGGTGACGCCACCAAACAGCAGTTACAGCGGATTTATGGGACCGCTTGGGAAACCCCGGAGCAACTAGCAGAGTACAAGCGACGCAAAGAAGAAGCGCTCAGACGGGACCATCGCAAGCTGGGCAAAGAGCTGGGACTGTTCATTTTTTCCGACCCGGTAGGTCCCGGCTTGCCCCTATGGACCCCCAAAGGCACCATCCTCCGCTCTACCTTAGAAGACTACCTCAAACAAGAACAGCTTAAACGCGGCTATTTGCAAGTAGTCACCCCTCATATTGCCAGGGTAGATTTATTCAAAATCTCGGGACATTGGCAGAAATACAAAGAAGATATGTTCCCGATGATGGCAGAAGATGAGGAAGCTGTAGCCGCCGAGCAGGGGTTCGTCCTCAAACCGATGAACTGCCCTTTCCACATCCAAATCTATAAAAGCGAGTTACGCTCTTACCGGGAACTCCCCATGCGGCTGGCGGAATTTGGCACGGTTTATCGCTATGAACAATCAGGAGAACTCGGCGGCTTAACCCGTGTGCGCGGCTTTACCCAAGATGACTCCCACTTGTTTGTCACTCCCGAACAACTAGAGGCAGAATTCCTCAAAGTGGTGGATTTGATTATGTCAGTTTTCCAGAGCCTGCAACTGAAGAACTTCCAGGCTCGCCTAAGTTTTCGAGACCCTAACTCGGATAAATATATTGGTGGCGATGAAGCGTGGAATAAAGCGGAAAATGCGATCCGCCACGCGGTACAAACGCTGGGAATGGAATCTTTCGAGGCACCAGGAGAAGCGGCATTTTATGGCCCAAAACTGGATTTTATCTTCCGTGATGCTTTGGAGCGGGAGTGGCAATTGGGCACGGTACAGGTAGATTATAACCTGCCCGATCGCTTCCAGTTGGAATACGTCGCCGAAGACGGCACCCGCAAGCGCCCCGTAATGATTCACCGCGCCCCTTTTGGTTCCTTAGAAAGGCTCATCGGGATTTTAATCGAAGAATACGCCGGTGATTTTCCCCTGTGGTTGGCACCGGAGCAAGTGCGCCTGCTCCCCGTGAGCGACGAGTTTTTGCCTTTTGCCCAAAATGCTGCCCTACAAATGCAGCAATTAGGCATTCGCGCTCAAGCGGACACGAGCAATGAACGCCTAGGCAAACTCATTCGCAATGCCGAAAAAGATAAAATCCCAGTGATGGCAGTAGTGGGAGCAAAAGAGGTAGAATCAAACAGTCTCAGCATCCGCACCCGCGCCGCCGGAGAATTGGGAGTGATGCCCTTGGCGGAAATCCTGGAAAAAGTGAAAACCGCGATTTCTAACCGGGAGAATTTGTAACATCCCGGCGGTACGGCGTCATTAATCGATTTAAACCGTAGGGGCGAAGCACACCGGCGAGGAATCGATCGCGTTTAACCGATCACCTATTCCCGGGGTGCTTCGCCCAATGTCGAGAGTAACCAACGGCGAGGAATCGATCGCGTTTAACCGATCACCTATTCCCGGGCTGCTGTTGAAGGAAACTTGAGGTGCTACAGAGTAAGGTAGAGGAGCATTTAAGGAGGATGGGGTTCAAGTGGAATTAGTTAATAGTTGATAGCTGATAAAAGATAGATAATGATTTAGGAGTTGGAAGAGAGGGATAACATTATTGTGAGGATTATTGCTCGCAGTACATTACGAGACTTTTGGCAGTTACACGCGGATGCTGAACAACCGTTAAAGGCTTGGTTTCAGGATGTCCGTTGCACGGAGTGGACAAGTCCAGCAGATATTAAAGCGATTTATGCTAATGCCAGTATTCTCCCCAATAATCGGGTGGTTTTTAATATAAAAGGGAATGATTATCGTCTAATTGTTCATGTTCGTTATGACATTGGAATTGTCTTTATTCGCTTTGTTGGCACCCATCAAGAATATGATCAGGTTGATGCAGCAAATATTTAAAGAGGTGAACTGATATGAGTTTGAAACCCATTAAAACCGAGGCAGATTATCGGCAAGCGTTGGCGGAGGTAGAACGGTTATTTGATGCGCCCTTAAATACGCCGGAGGGGGACCGGCTTGAGGTTCTGACAACGTTGATCGAAGCGTATGAAGAACAACATCATCCCATCGAGTTACCGTTACCCTATGAGGCGATTTTATACCATCTGGAAAGTCGCCAGCAACCGGTTTTAAGTTTTATTGAAGGGTTGAAGCGGCGCGGTGTCAGCGATCGGGTGATTCAAGATGCTTTAAATGAAGCATTTTTAATTAATAGTTAATTCTTCAAGTGATAGAGCTGATCAGTTATAATTGATTGATCAATGGTAATTGATAATTGAAGGATAGAGATGAGTTTAGTCATTTCTGATGAGATGCTCAAAGCGAGTGGTTGATCAGGTTATCTTCCGTTGGGGCAAAAATTTCAATATCACTTGGGGGTTGATTTATATTTGAATTAACCTTAAAATTGTGATATAATGAATCCAAAGGTCAATGAAACACCCCCTGAAAAACCAGGAGCAAAATCATGCCATCACCATTTCCCGGAATGAATCCCTATTTAGAACAACCGGACTTTTGGCCAGAGGTGCATCATTTATTGATTAGCATAATGATGGAGGCATTAGTGCCCCAAGTTCGACCAAAATATCGGGTAGCGATAGAAAAACGCATTTATGAGGTGAATGAGGGGAATGGGGTGTTGGTAGGCATTCCCGATGTCACGGTTTACCGCCAAAAGACCACCCCAAAATCATCGGAGTCAGCCACAGCGGTTGCTGTCGCTACCCCACCCAAACGGGTCAAGTTGCCAGTAACGGAGGAAGTGCGGGAGAGTTATTTAGAAGTGCGGGATATGGCAACGGGGGAAGTGGTGACAGCGATCGAGCTGCTATCCCCCGCCAACAAACGCCCCGGTAAAGGAAGAGAAGTATATCAAGAGAAGCGACAAGCAATTTTAGGTAGTCGCACCAATTTAGTAGAAATTGATTTACTGCGCGCTGGGGAACCTATGCCCATGTTTGGCGAAGATATTGAGGGAGATTATCGAATATTAATCAGTCGAGGCTATCAGCGGCCATTAGGAGATTTATATTTATTCAATTTACGGGATAGCCTGCCCACAGTCCCGATACCTTTGCGGTCAGAAGATGCGGAAGCAGTTTTAAATTTTCAGGAATTATTAAACCTAGTTTATGAGCGGGCTGGTTATGATGATATCATAGATTATACCAAAGAACCAGTGCCGCCATTATCAGAATCTGATACCATTTGGATGCGGGAGATGTTGTCACTGTAGGGACACGGCAGAAATTTTAGAAACCGGGTTTCTGGCGGAGAATCTCTGTTTCAGTACCAAGACCTTTCTTTTAGAAACCCGGTTTCTTTACCCGCCTTGCGCTTACGGTAAAGTGCGGCATTGGGGCAATGCCCACTCTACCATCTAAAAAGATAATTTATATGCCGGATCAAACCAATGAAATAACTTCTTCATACTTTTCTCGATTGGCTTGAAAAGCATCCCAAATATCAACTTTCTGCTGCAAATTTAACCACAAGCGAGGTCCGTTCCCAAAGGCTTTACCCAGGCGGATAGCCAAATCGGCTGTCACAGGTATCCGGCCTTCAATTATATCGTTAACCATTCCAGTCGAAACTCCAATGATTTGGGCAAAATCCGCCCGATTTATTTGTAAATCATCCAAAATATCTGCAATAACTTCTCCTGGATGGGCTGGTCTGGCTGGTCTATTTAATGTGAGATTTTCTATTTCGTGCATATTTTTTCCTGCTTTTAGCGGTTTTTGGCAAAAAGGTATAATAAATCAGTGATAATCTTCAAAGTTTATATCATAAGCATTTCCGTCATCAAATTTAAATGTGATTCGCCAATTGGCGGATACTTTTATCGACCAAGTTCCTTGCCTATTCCCCTTTAGTTCGTGAACGTCATACCCCGGTATTCTTAAATCGTTTATATCTGATGCTGCATCTATAGCTTCTAGTCTGGCTCTGATTTTGGTTGCGTATTCTGGAGGCAACCCTTGGGGATTGTTGTCTATAAACAGTTTGCTTAAACCTTTATGCTGAAAATTGCTAATCATTCGCTAACAACTCAATAAAAACCACCCGGTAAACCATAATCAATCATCCTCAATCAAAGAGATCGCACTTGGCGTGACTGCAAGTCAGATTTTAGGGAGGTCATTACCCTAACCTACAGCCTGAATATCCTGCTGCCAAATCATTGGGCAATGCCCTCCCTACGATGATACCGAATTTTAGACACAGAGGACAATCTTTCTGAAGTGCCCTCTGCGTCTGAAGTGGTGAAAAGCAACCACAAAGTACACCAAGGCTGGGGTTTTACGGTAAAGTGCGGAATATCCCACTACCAAGGGGGCGGAGTCCGTCGCCGTCTTGGGGGGTGAGCCGGAAGGGGTCGATATCGGAACCGTCACCAGTTCTCCCGGAAAGGGGGTCGGAAATTGACCCTAAAGCATCATCGAGAAACATTTCCGTAAAGCCATCAAACATATCTTGCTGCCCCTCTAATTTCCGGTCTTCTTCAAAAAAAGGCGGTTTCAAGCGGGGGGCTGGTTTTGCTGTTGCCCCATCAGTTTGCGCCCAAGCTACGGGTGAGAGGCAAAAGCCGGGAATGACGGCTAAAGCGATAATGACACTGGCGGTATGTTTGAAACTCATACTTTAACCTCCTAAAAGCGGGAACCTAGAACCGGAAAACACTGCGGACTGTGCCCACGAAGATATCATCGTTGCTGCTATTATGTTCGGGGTTGGTGATGTAGAAGAATCCGGGAGTAATCGAGAGTCGATCGCTCATTCTAAACCGGTAGAATGCCTCAAAGTGCAAAGAAGTATCCGCGTCTTCCGTTACCCCGTCGCCGCTGACCAACTTGGGCGGCTGACCAAATAATATCGCCGCCAAATCGCCCCGGCGACCAAATGGGTCGGAATAGCCCAAAGAAAACAAATAAGTGGTGGTAGTAGCGGAGGCATCTTGATTAATAAAATCAGTCCACATCAAACCGCCCCAAGTGCCGAAAGTGAGATTATCTTGTAATCGCCACTGTAGCGTCCCGCTCACCGCATGAATATGAGCCGGTTTGCCCAAACGCCCGGAAGTATCCGCATTAAAACTGCCGGTAAAAGTATCTAACCGCCCATCCTCATCGTAACCGTTGATATAACTGACGCCAGTGAGCAGACGGGGAGCTGGTCTGAGCAATAGTTGCGCTCCCAAGGCACTATGGTCATTGCCAAATAATCCGCCACCGGGAGTAGAATTCTCGCTGTTGCGGGTTCCGTAGGCTAACTGGAAACGTACCTTATCTGCAACTAACCAATCTAAACCCATTCCACCATCCAGACGACCGATTTTAAACACTGGGTTTTCTTCTGCAAACCGGGAAATTGCACCGCGACCGGAGTCAAAATAAGGTGAGTTAGCGGTGAGGACGCTGCTGAGACTGAAACCCACGGGACGGAAGGTGAACACCACCCGATCGCCCACCGCAAACCGATACTCTACCTTGCTCAACTGCACTCGGTTCCCGCTATCCGCTTGGAACGACAGCAAAGCCATATCCGTATCCACCGCCTCCCGGTTGCCAAAACCGCGATCGCTAAAATTCCCCACCGCCAATTCCACCCGCAACCGGTCTTTCCCCGTAAACGTCGAAACCGTTTGCAACCGAGTAAACTGATGGAACGCTGGCTCTGAGTCCCCATCTCCCGGCGGACCACCACCCGCCGCCGCCGATAACCCCAAAATCACCTCACCCCCAAACACCGTTGCAGAACGAGTAAACCGATTTGCCTCTAATTCAGCGGTTTGCGCTTCCACACCATCCACCCGTCCCCGCAGCGTCGCCAATTCCGCCGCGAATTCCTGCTGCAAACGGCGGATATCCTGCAAATCCGCCTCCGTTATCTGACCAGTCGCCTGCTTAATTTGCTGCTCCAGAGCATCCAAACAAGGGGCCAACTGCGCCGCAAACTCATAACGCAAAATCGCCCGATTCCCCCGATAAGTGCCATCTGGGTATGCTAACAAGCATCCGTAACGTTCCCCCAGCCGCTCCAAAGCCCCATAAGCCCAATCTCGGGGAAACACATCCGTCAAATCAAACACCGAATTCACCCGCTCCAGGGGTGTTTGCTCCTGCAAAGACAGATTAACCGGATTGTATTCCTCTAATTGTTCCAATACCGAAAAATCCGCCGCTTTTGGTTCTGCCACGGGATTCGCTCCCGCCCTTGGCACCAAAGAAAGCAGCAGCGTCATGGTCAATCCTAAATACTTTAACACCACAATTGCTCCTCACCAAATTTTCACAACCCAGTCCATCAGCTAACTGGGCTCCAGGACATAGTAATACTTATGTTATCCGATAATTCTGATTCTGGCTGTGCAGGGGCTTATCCTTGGTCATTAGTCCTTAGTCATTAGTCCTTTGTCCCTCGTCCTTTGTCCCTAGTCCCTAGTCCCTAGTCCCTAGTCCCTAGTCAAATAACCAAGGACAAATGACAAATCAGTTAGCTATAATAAAAAGGAATCAAGCAGAGGAATAAGTTTTTATGCTTTTCATTCCTAAAGCCTCCGGTATTTTAACTGGTGCGGTGCTGCTGGGTCTAGCATTTCCCGTGACTCAGCCACCGGGATTATTAACTAATAACCGCGTGGCTACCGCCAGTTTATTCCCCACACCAGTTATCGGGCAAACCTTGCTCGCACAGGAAGATGACCCAGAGGCAATCTATCGCCAAGGCATTGAAGATTACAAAAGTGGCAAATTGCCAGAAGCTCTCGCCGCCTTCGAGCAAGCTGTGACGATTTGGCGCCAACAGGGAGACACAGCAGGGGAAGCTCGATCGCTCTTCAATATCGCCATCATTTACCACAAGCAAAACCAAACCGAAAAAGCGCGAGAATTCTTTAACCAGTTTTTAGAAATCGCCCCAACCACCGACGCCAGCGACTGGCGGACAAAATTGCGCCTCGGTATTGCCAGAGAAAAACTCGGTCAGGAAGAAGCTGCCTTAGATTTATATTGGGTTGCCCTAGAAATGGCGCAACAAGCAGGGGAAAAAGAAGCCTTAGCCGCAGAATATCAAGTAGTATGCTTTAGCAATTTAGAACAGGAAATCTGGATTCCACCGGACAAACCACCCAATATCGACGAGAATGGCTGTCGTCCCGAAACCGATTCCGCCGCTGAAATCCTCCTGTTTGATGACGAGGAAGAGCCAGAAAATACGGCCAACCCACCCCAGCCAAATCCTGCTCATAATTAGGTGTGTCTATTATCCCATGAATTATGCCAAATTATGCCAAATCATGGCAATTTCCCTGGTATTTTTTACCCTGATGCCTGCTCTGGCCAAAATCGGGTTAACCGCAACCCCAAAAACACCGGTATTGCCAGCCTCAGCATCCGAGAAACAGACAGAAACCGATTCATTAGAAACCCAAGCAGCGGAGCTTGTGCAAAATCGCCAGTATCGCGAAGCATTAGGCATATATTTACAGTTGCTAGAACGGCGCCGCTCCTTGGGAGTCAAAGCGGAAATTGCCGATAACACTGACAAAATTGCCAACATCTATGCTCAACTGGAAGAATACAGTAAAGCCATAGAATTTTATCAGCAATCTTTGGCAATTTACCGGGAAATAGACGACAAAGCCAACATCGGTAGTACCCTTAACACCATTGGCGCCCTGCATTTTCTCCAAGGCAATTATGACGAGGCTTTAACCGCATTGCAAGAGGCGCTAAGCCTGCGCCGGGAATTGGCAGATTTCCTCGGAGTGGCCCGGACTTTGAATAATATTGGTGCCGTTTATAGAAGTCAGGGTAAATATCCGCAAGCCTTGGAAGTTTACCAGGAAGCATTGCCCCTGTTTCGGTCAGCGGGGAACCGCCGGGGGGAGGCGGCTTTGTTGAATAATCTGGGGATAATTCACAATTATTTGGGACAATATGAGAAGGCGCTGGCTTCATATGAAGAAGCCTTAGTTTTCCAGCGAGAAATGGGACAAAAACCAGATGAAGCCCGCACCTTGCATAACATAGGTTTGGCTTACCGGTGGCTGAAAGATTATCCTAAATCATTGCAATTTTATCGGCAAGCCTTGGATTTACGGCGGGAAATTGGGGATAAAGCCGGGATTGCTCAAACTTTGAATAATATGGGATTGGTGCTAAATGAGGAGGGAAATTATGGTGAGGCTTTACCGCTGCTGGAGAATGCGTTAAAGATGGTGCGGGAATTGGGCGATCGAGCCGGAATGGGCCGCACCATAGACAGCCTGGGGACAGTTTACCAAAGCCTGAAACAGTACGACAGAGCCCTAGAATTATATCAACAAGCCCTCGCTCTAGAGCGGGAAGTAGGCGACAGAGAAAGCGAGAGATTTACCCTGCGCAACATCGGCGACCTCTTCCACGCCCAAAACCAGCCGGAATTAGCCATAATTTTCTACAAACAATCTGTTAACGTCACCGAAGCCATTCGCCAAGATTTAAAAACCCTCTCCCAAGAACAGCAGCAATCATACACCGAAACCGTCGCCGACACCTATCGTAACCTCGCCGACTTGCTCCTAAAACAAAATCGTGCTGCTGAAGCCCAGCAAGTCCTCGACCTCCTCAAAATTCAAGAACTACAAGAATACCTCCACAACGTCAGCGGCAACCAAGAAACCGCCAAAGGCATAGAGTTACTGCCCCAAGAGCAGCAGCTCTTAAATGACATCGCCGCCATCCAAAATCGCGCCATCAACCAAGCCGAAGAACTCGCCCAACTGCAACAAATACCCCCCGCCAAACGCACCGCCGCCCAGGAGCAGCGACGGCAAGAACTAGAAGCCAACCAGCAGGAAATTGCTGCCCAATTTAATCAATTTATCACCAGTCCCGATGTGCAGGCTCTCCTAGAAAAACTCACCTGGAAAACCGGGGGCGAAAATATCCCGATCGCCTCCTGGCAAACCCTACAATATCGCCTCCAGCAACTAAACCAAAACGCCGCCATTCTCTATCCTTTAGTCTTACCCGACAGGCTAGAATTGGTATTAGTCACAGCCACCGCTCCCCCCATCCACCACACCGTCCCCGTTAGCCAACAGCAGCTAGAAACCGCAATTTACAATTTCCGGGAATCCCTCACCGCTCCCAGCCGCCGGTTTACCCCCAAAGCCGCCAAAATAGCCGGAGAGCAACTATATCAATGGCTAATAAAACCCATAGAAAATGACCTCAATGCCGCAGGAGTCAAAACCATCATTTATGCTCCCGATGGCCAACTGCGCTACATCCCCCTAACTGCGCTCTACGACGGCAAGCAGTGGTTAATCGAGCGCTATAGTATCAATAATATCACCGCTGCCAGCCTCACCAACTTTCAACACCGCAGTTTAGACAAAATCCAAATCTTCGCCGGAGCTTTTACCACAGGAATTTATGAATTTCAAGTAGGAGAGTTTGACTTAGTTTTATCTGGGTTGCCCGGAGCCGGTGCAGAAGTGACCAATTTGGCGAATTTATTCCCCAATACCACCACTCTGGTAGATAAATCATTTAATCCCCAAGCCACCTTGCCCCGACTCAATGAAAATAATATCATACATCTAGCTACTCACGCCGGTTTTCTCACCGGTTATCCCGAAGATTCTTTTATCCTCTTAGGCGATGGCAGTCGGCTCACCCTGCGAGATTTAGAAAAGTTATCCCTCCCGAATGTAGAGCTAGTAGTATTAAGTGCTTGTCAAACAGGGATGGGTGGGTTGCTGGGGAATGGACAGGAGATATTAGGTTTTGGCTATCAGATACAGCAAACTGGTGCTAAAGCATCAATTGCCTCCCTCTGGAGCGTCAGCGATGCAGGCACCCAGGCATTAATGACAGTGTTTTATGAAGCATTAAGTAGCGGTAAATTTAGCAAAGTCGAAGCTCTGCGCCAAGCCCAATTAGCCCTTGTAGCGGGAAAAAATGTTGATAGTGCCCTGATTCATCCTTATTACTGGTCAGCATTTATTATGATTGGCAATGGGTTTTGATTTGATTGGTCATCCAGCGTCGTTGGGAGCGCCGTCGTTGGGGACAAAGGACAAATGACCCAGGACAGATGACCAAGGACAAACAACAAATATTTGTCAGGAAATCTGGACAAAATTTTGGTAGATGTTTTCGCAGAGATCTGCTATGGTGATTAGCAGTAGATTTTTGTATTATACGCTACAAACAACCAGGCGGGCTGGGATGCCCGCTCTACCAAAAGGAGCAGTTAGAGATGAGCTACTTATCTATCGTCACTATCGCCACTGCAGTGTTATCCATGTGGGTGAGCCGTCATACGTCAGAAGAGATGGTGGGGGTGATGGCGGCGACTATGGCGGCACTTTTGCTGATATTGGGGATAATTTTGTCGCCGTGGCAAATCCAGTTGGGCGGTTTGGTGGTTCTGATGTGGGATAGAATCACCCAGAAACCTGCCTAGAAACCCGCCACCAAGGTTAACAAAAGGTTAAAAACCAGTGGCTTTTTGGTAAACCCCGTATTGCCATCAGGGGTGAGAGAGGGGGGTTGCCCGTCACTTCAGAGGCACCCAGCAGCGGCAAAAATTGTAAAGAATTGTAAAAACCTAGGTGCAAAAGCGAAAATCTTGGCGGAGAATGGCGCAAAATAGTGATAAAAATAGGCGCTGATGTAAAGATTCGCAACTGCCTTGATGTCGCAATTCCGGGATAACTTTGCATGATTCCGCTGCAAATAAAGCTGACCAACTTCTTAAGCTATCGCGATGCAGCCCTGGATTTTCGGGGTTTGCACGCGGCTTGTATCTGTGGGCCGAATGGAGCGGGGAAATCCTCGCTCCTAGAAGCAATGGCATGGGCGATTTGGGGGAATAGCCGCGCTGGCACAGAGGATGATGTGATTCACGCCGGTGCTGGAGAAGTGCGGGTAGATTTTACTTTTAGCTGCGATCGCCAAATCTACCGCGTCATCCGCAGTCGCCAATTAGGCAAAACCACCACCGTAGAATTTCAAATCGCCACCGACGAAGAAGGCAACAGCTTCCGCGCCATCAGCGATCGCACCTCCCGCGCCACCCAAGACAAAATCATCCAACACCTCAAACTAGACTACGAAACCTTTGTCAACTCCGCCTATCTGCGCCAGGGAAGAGCCGATGAGTTCATGCTGAAAAAGCCCGCCGAGCGCAAACAGGTACTAGCCGGACTGCTGCGCCTGGAACGCTACGAGAGCCTTGCCAACCAAGCCAAAGACATCAGCGCCCAACTCAAAGGCAAAATCCAACTATTAGAAGGGCAGCTATCCTCCCTGAGCGATCGACTACAACAACAAGAAACGATCGCCGCCGAAATCACCACCTTAGAAACCCAACTGGCGCAACTGCAACAAGCCCAACTAGCCGATCGCGAGCAACTATCGCGCTGGCAACACCAACAAACCCAACGGCAAACCGGACAACAACAACTAGAATTCCTCCGCCGCAACCGGGATGGACTGCAGCGGGAACATCATCGCCTGCAACAAGAACTCCAAAACATCCACCACCAAAGCCAAACATTAACCGCCTTACTCCAGCAAGAAGCGGAAATCACCGCCGGTTATGCCCAATTCCAACAACTCCAAGCCCAAGAACAAACCCTCACCGCCCAACTCCACCAGTACCAAAACGCCCAAAACCGGCGCGCCCAAATCCAAGCACAACTGCAAGAGCAATCTCGGGATAAAGAACTGAAACGGCAACAAATCCAAGCCCAACTAGAAGCCATCAGCCAACAAGAAGCCGAACTGCAAAACATCCTCGCTCAGGCTCCAGAAGTAGAAGCCGCGATCGTCAAACAACAAGAAGCAAGAGCCAGACTGCAACAGCTCGATCGCCTGCAAGCCGAAGTCACCCCCCTGCTGCGCCGCCGGGAAAACCTGCAATCAGAACTCATCTCCCGCAAAGCCAGAACCCAAGCGCGATTAGAAGAAATCGCCACCACCGCCCATCGCCTCTACTCCCTACAACAGGAACGGGGCAAAGTCCAGCAAGCCGTCCTAGAAGTAGAGCAAAAAATCGAAGAATTAGAAAAAAAACGCAACTACCAGCAGCGAGTCCGAGAAAAAGGACTAGAAAGACGCAGTTTTTTAGAACGGCTGCAAGCTAATCAGCGGGAATATGAAACCCAACTCGCCGAAATCGAGCAGAAAATCAGAATGCTGGGGAACGACGCCATTTGTCCCCTGTGCGATCGACCCTTAGACAGCCATCACTGGGAACTGGTGATGCAAAAACACGAGAACCAACACCAAGAAACCCAAAACCGCCTCTGGGTAGTGCGCGAACAAATGGCAGTTTCCGACAGAGAAATCCAACTCCTGCGCCAAGAATTCGCCGGACTCAGCCGAGAACTCGCCGCCGCCGACGCCCTGCAAAAACAATACGGCGGTTTGCAAGTGCAGCTAGAAATGACCGCCGCCGATCGAGAACGACTCGCCCAACTCGCCTTAGAAAAACAGCACCTAGAACATGCCCTGCAAAGTGGCAGTTTTGCCGGAAACCTCGCCGCCGAAGTCCAACACCTCGAGCAAAGCCTCGCCCAACTTGGCTACGACGAAAAAAACCACGCCCTCGCTCGCAGCGATGTAGAACGGTGGCGGTGGGCAGAAATCAAATACGCCCAAATCAAAGACGCCCGAGAACGCCTAAACCAACTCAGTGCTAGGCGTCCGCAACTAGAAACATCCTTAGAACAAGTGCGGTTAGAACTAGAAAACAGCGAAAAAGATAGCCAGTGGCGCCGCCAACTAGAAGAAATCGAGCAAGAGCTAGAAACACTAAAATCTAGCGTCGCCGAACACCAAACCATCAGCGCCGCTCGCACCCGCGCCCAAGTTTGGCTCCTGCGCGCCGAACAATTGCGCCGCGCCCAACAAGAATATCCCCAGATTACCGCCAAAAGCGCAGAATTAGAGCGACATCTAGAAATGCGCCGAGAAGAAATCACCGGATTAAATGGAGAAATCGACAGCCTCCAAAAACAACTCGCCGCCATCCCCCCCACCGACATCCCCAAATTAGAAAAACAAATCGCCACCCGGCGCACCGAGTTAGATAACCGCCTCGCCGCATTAGGACGCTGGCAACAGAAAAAACAACATTTAGAAGCTCTAGAGCAACAGCGGACAACCCTAAGCGCCGAATTACAAACAGCCCGCCGCCAATACCGAATTTACAGCGAATTAGTCGCCGCATTTGGTAAAAACGGCATTCCCACCCTCACCATTGAAAACATCCTCCCCATCCTAGAAGCCGAAACCAATCACATCCTGTCCCGGTTAACAGGTAATGCCTTGCACGTGCGATTTATCACCCAAAAAGCCAGCCGCTCTGCGAAAAAACAAGCCAAACTGATTGATACTTTAGATATAGAGATAGCCGACCCCAGAGGCACTCGTCCCTATGAGACATATTCTGGCGGTGAAGCATTCAGGATTAATTTTGCCATTCGCTTAGCATTAGCACGCCTGCTCTGTAGCCGTCAGGGGACGCGGTTGCAAATGTTAATTGTGGATGAAGGCTTCGGAACCCAGGATGGCGAAGGATGCGATCGGCTCATCGCCGCCATCAACGCGATCGCCCCCGAATTCGCCGCCATCCTCATTGTTACTCATATGAATCAATTCAAAGAAGCCTTTACCTCACGCATAGAAGTGCGCAAAACCGATGAAGGTTCGCGCCTCTCCGTTTATGCCTAATCAGGGAGAATTGATAATTGATAATTGATAATTGATAATTGATAATTGGATTGTAGGTTGGGTTGAGGAACGAAACCCAACCCATAATATGTGAAATCACGAGACCACAACCAACCAAAAAAACTATGAAAATCGCCCAATTATCACCAGAGGAACGAAACCCAACCCATAATATGTAAAATCACGACACCACAAGCAACGAAAAAAACTATGAAAATCGCCCAATTATCACCAGCCACGATCGCCAAAATCAAATCAGCCAGATGGGATAGGATTATAGAAAAGCACGAAGGACCAGAGAAGTGGAACTCAATACTGAAATATTACGATGTAGAATTTTTGGAAATTGAGGGGCGGTGGATTCTGCTACCATTAGACCGAAAACACCACCCCAATATTACCATATTGCGGGTGATTTGGAGCGCCGATGAAAAATCGGTAACACTGTTTTTAAAAGACACCACATATTATGGTGATGATATGTTTATGTCCGGGTTTATGGCCGTGTGCGATCGAGTCCAAGGAGAAGATTTCTTTTTAGCCATACTATACCACGAATGGTTTATTGTAGAAAACGATATTTTTTGACCCCAGACACAAGAAGATTTAACCCGCCAGTGGGGGGGCTGTGAGTGTTCTTGTTTTTCACCACAGAGACCCCAAAAACACCGAGACAGACAACCATTTAAGCCCATTGATCATTGAGAGCGCGGCGGATAATTTCCGTCACTTCCGCCGCCATCCTAGCATCCAGTTCCGTAGCTTCAGCATTAGCATCATTTAAAGCCTTGACACCCCGCAAAGTAATCGCTAAACTAATCAACTGTGGCGGGTTGCCTTCCTGTTTCGGGCGCTGGTTAGAAAACTGCACAAAAGCACTGTAGCAGATTTCCGTGCGATTGCGAGAGTCACTGCGACCAAAGCCCAGTTTAGAGATAATCACCGGAGATTTCATCACATCTTGTAGCCCCAACTTTTCCAAAGCCACATCCACATAGCGGGCAGTATCTTTACCCATCGCCCGGATAACACTTTCTAAACTATCCCACTGACAGCCCGGGAACCGAGAAGGTTTGGGGATATGGTGATGCCATCCCAGCATCGAGATAATGCGGGTTAAGTCGTAAGCAGACAGAGCATTATTACCAGTTGGAGTTTCCGGCGCCGCTTGTAAAATCACCTGTTGGGATTTAGTATCAAAAAGTTCCGGCCAATTGAAAAAAGGCGGTTCACCGTACATCCCTTGAAATTCTAGGTGATCATTGCCCGTGATTTTTTTCAGCCATTTTTCTAAACCGAGATAAGTCTCAAACCGCTTGAAAGCGGCAGAAATGGAATTAGAGCTACCGATTTTCGTGTCGTAGGTGAGGACATCGGTGGCTAAATCGTGAAAAGGGAAGGGAGTGCCAGTGTAGCGATCGCGCACCATGCAGTTATCCACATCAATATAAGGATACTTGGTATTAGCCAAGCTGACCACATTCAGAATCGGGATGATTTTCGTCACACTCCAAAACTGCTGATTACTCAAAGCATTTTTTCCCAACCAGCGGACGCGGATATCGCCACCGAAAAACTGCCCGATCGCGATGCAGGCTTCCGTGATATCTGGGTGGAGAAAACTCAGACCTTTAGCATCAATAGCAGGGATTTTCCCTAAAACCGGATAGAAATCAAACTTAGCCAAAGGCACAGATGGGCCGCCGGTGGTATCCGCGATCGCCGCGAGGTTAGGAGTATCCGGTTTTTCCTTCAAACGGCTGGGGTAACTATCGATGTGGGATTTGTAAGGAGATTTCTCGATACTCCGGTCTAAAAATGCCAGTTTATAAGCATCAAACCCAATTTCCCGGCGCAAGAAATCTTGAAACACCTGCTCGCGATCGGTCGCTGCTTTCGGGAGGACCTTAGCGGGGTCAAGCTGGAGTAAAGCCGAAGCAAAAGCGCGATCGAACCTACCAGTAGTCAGACTATCCAGATTAGCCGCCGCGCAGAACTTCGCCAAAGCCGCCTCCGTGCGATCACCATAACCGCCATCAATCCACCGCCCCCCAGGATACCAACCCAGAGCGCTTAACTGCTGCTGAATTTGCACCAGCAATTCCCGATCGCCTTTCAACTGAGCCAAACTCACCACCAAATCTTGAGCAACAATATTTTCCAGCTTCATACTTTTTTTGCCTCAAACAAGGGTCATTTCCCCCCCAGGGGCCGGAGCAACATCTGATTCTACAATATTGCTCGGGATGCCACCCCTCCCCCCCAAGATTTTTTGCTCCCATCACGCCACAGCAAACTAGCGCCCCCATCAGAGGCCCCCACCACAGCCGTCCCCGCCAGTAGCCACTTTCCAGGCAAAACCACCCCACCACTCCCCACACCTTAAGCGCTAAACTCCTGGTTGTTGCCCAAACAACGCTCAGCACCCACACAGATGCACAGACAGCAAATTAGCCTTAAGATAGAATTTATGCCCAGCCACCAATGCCCGATAGCTTCCCTAACCTGAAGGTGCAGGGGCGCCCTTGGTGATTTAATTGAAGAAATAAAGGAAATTCTGTCCCAGTCGGGATTTGGTGGTTTAATATTTGACAAAGCCTGCACAGGTTTCGGTTTGAGGACAAACCTCATCCCTAAGACTACCGCAGGTGTCACCCAATCCATCACCGCCATTAGGGGTGTAGAAGTCCTCAACCTCTGCATCACCAGGCGGCGTCCCTCCGCTCTGTTTCTCCTCTACCCAGTAATTATCCCCTAAGCTCCCTGGCGCTCCTGAGCGCGTCAAACTAAAAATAGATGATGGTGCATTCTCTCCCCTGGAGGTAACTATGAACAACTTATCCATCCTGGATGATGTGGTGCGGCAACTGGAACTAGACCCCAATATCATCCGTATCAAAAAGCTGATTTTTTTTACCTGCTACGGGAGTTGGGAAAGCAATATTAACACCCTGAACAGCATCTCCACTAGAGACTTGCTGCTAAATCTATTAAATTTAAATCTTAGTTTAGAAGAGTTAACAACTGTTTTAAACAATATTGCCAATAAACTCAATAAATCTACAGAATATGCTTTCATAGCCAAACAAATAGTCAGTCAGATATCCAGGTTTTATGCCCCAGAAGAAGACCTGACCAAACCCCTCACCGCCGCTAATGCTGATGACGCCACCCAGCCAGAAATATCCCTAATCCACCAGCAGTTACCCCAACCCAGCAACCCAGTCCTGGCGCCAAAACTGCCCGAAGCCGATGAGTGGTGGGACTTAAAAATCAAAATCATCCAGCAAACCACGCCAATGCGGGCAAAAATTGTCATTTTTTCCGCACTTTACCACGAATTTACCTACAGCGAAAAAGACTGGTCAATCATCAAAAAACAAGACCTAGATGATTTATTGCGCAACTTATTTTATACCTGCGCCACCCCCACAGAACTCGAAGAAAAACTGACCAAAGCTGCAAAAAAACTGGACAACCCCAGCGAAAGTATCCAGTCAGCTACCGCCATTGTGAAATACCTCAGACCCTGTTATGGGGCATCGGATACCGTCTCGGAAGCAGTATCGTCACCCGTATTTTGGCAACCAGCCAGCGAAGAAAGCAGCCCCAGTGACGCGGCCATGATTTTGAACAACCACGCCAATGGCAGCAGCTCAGAATTAGGCAACACCAGTTTTATTGAACCCACCAGATCGGGCAATTCCACCCCACAAACAGACCAAGAGCTGCCTAGCGAACCCAACGGCGCAGCATTTGCCCCAGCCCCAGAGGTGCAGCACATATCCCCACCGTCGCCGGAGCCAACAGCAGAACCAGAGCCAGACACAGCCGCCAGTGATGGTAGTTATAGCACTGGCTCAAAGGCGATCGCAGGCAATTTTAACATCGCCGCCGCCCTGAAGCAAACACGAGGTTTAGAGGCAGATATCAAAGCGATCGTGAGCGATCGGGTGAATGGCGTAATGAACTTCATGGAAGACACTTTGACCGAATTGGAAAAAGTTTTAGAGCGTCGTTTGCGCGGAGAATCCGTGAACCGCCGCATCTACCTGAAATATAAATTTCTCAAAGAACTGATTGCCGAAGTCCAGAAAAATGCTGACAAATATATGGACGTTCTCAGCCAGATGGAGGCAGACGATTTACAAGACTTAAAGCCCGCAGCCCCAGCAGAACCGACCCCAGCAGTGCCCTCAATTCCCCTGGAAGAACCCCCCACCAAACCCGGAGAGCTGAGCCCCGAACCCCCCACCAAACCCGGAGATATGAGAACCGAACCCCCCACCAAACCCGGAGAGCAGGGAGAAATCCGGGCGGCAGAAACCCCAGTGAAATCCCCAGATATTGACGGCGAACAACGGGCAAAAGTCCTGGAACTAGCCCATCAAGGTTCTCCAAAAGCAATTGCCGCCCTAATGAACCAATATTTAAAAACCAAGGGCATCACCGCCCTGGCGATAGTGAAAGAAGATTGCCTGCACATCATTTTAGAATCCGAGCAAGAACCCCACCCAGACAAAATTGTACATTTCGTCCGCAAACATATCTTAGAACTGCAATTAACATCATTTGAATCCGTCAAAGCTCACTGGCGGAAACTAGGAAATAAATCTCCCTCCTGGAGCAAAAAAATTGAACTCATCCCCGAACCAGATTTATCGGCCAACCCCTTGTAATCACATCCCAGAAACCACGACACCACTAGCGCCACTATTTATCCCTCATCAACCATAGCTAGCCCATTGGCAAGTGAGATCATATATGGATTCCAGCGAAATACTCAAGCGATACCGAGCCGGAGAAACCCAATTTAAAGGCGCCAACCTGCGCAATGTCAACCTCAAAGGTGCCGACCTAATTGGTATTGACCTCACCAGTGCCGACCTCAACTCCGCTAACTTGGTGATGGCTTACCTGAGCCGGGGCAAGCTATATGGGGCCAACCTGTTTAGTGCCAAACTCAGCGGCGCCAACTTGGAGCGAGCCGACCTCAGAGGTGCCAACCTCAGCGATGCTGACCTCCACGGCGCGAGTCTCCAAGGCGCCAACCTGAGTAAAGCCAATATGGCTTTGGCGAATCTCCTCGATGCTAACCTCATCGGCGCCGACTTGCGCGGCGTCAATATCAGTGGTGCTTGCTTGCGGGGGGCCTGTCTGCGGGGGGCGAATATGCGCGAAGAAAAAAGAGCCTACAAACCAGCCAACCTGCGGGGGGCAGACTTACGCGGTGCGGACTTGCGCGGTGTCAACCTTAGTGGTGCGGACTTGAGCCGTGCCGACTTGCAGGGGGCGAACTTGACGGAAACTAACTTGCGCGGGGCAAACATGGAGCGGGCCAAAATGAGTTATGCCGTCCTCAAAGGTTGTTTCCTTACCGAAGCCAACCTCACTGGCGTCAGCTTCTTGGAAGCGGTCATGGTAGGAGCCCGCATGGAGCGCGTCTTGCTCGCTGAAGCTGATTTGAGCGGTGCCAATATGCGCGGTGTTTTGCTCCCCGATGCCAAGCTCGATCGGGCACTATTAACCGGAGCCGACTTGACTAATGCCAACCTGAACCGAGCCGACCTCACCCGGGCAATTATGATCGATGTCAACCTCACCAACGCCCAGCTCATCCAGGCGCACTTCACTAAATCAGACCTCACCGGAGCCAATTTGCGCTTAGCCAATCTCTCCGAGGCAGAAATCAGTACCGCCAACCTCCTCAATGTTAACCTCTCTGGCGCCACCATGCCCGATGGGGAAGTGCAGCCATGACGGGGGGACTAGGGGACTGGGGGACGGGGGAGCA
>DVDU01000223.1 GCA_015296065.1 Oscillatoriaceae cyanobacterium M33_DOE_052
AACCCCTTTCTCCCAAAAAGGGAGAAAGGGGAGCAAGAGGGGGGATGGGTTTTGTCTGTGATTCTCCCCTCTCCCTACCTGGGAGAGGGGACGGGGGTGAGGGCAATATCGAGTGTTTCATTTTTATTTGAAATTACTATAAATCTCGGTTTCTCAACCAAAATTGTCGCAGAAACCCGGTTTCTGAGGGCATCGGGGGGGTTGCTCTATGTCTCTTCACAAAAATTTAAGAAAAAAACTGAGTTTCTGTGGTTGGGGTGGGGTAAGATAGGCTGGTTGTTGCCAATCTCCTATGAGTGAAACATGACTTAAGGCTTATCCCTCCCTGATTTAACAACCCCTTGCCCGTGGGATGGGGACGAACCGCCAACCCTCAGACCTACCACTGTTTACCCTGTATTGCTCAATGGCTGTTAAAAAAACTGAACTCTATAGTGCCTTATGGGCGGGATGTGATGAACTGCGGGGGGGAATGGATGCCTCGCAATACAAGGATTATGTCCTCACCCTGCTATTCCTTAAATACGTTTCCGATAAATATGCTGGGGACCCTAACGCTATGATTCTGGTGCCTGCGGGGGCATCTTTTGGCGACCTGGTGAAGCTGAAGGGAGATAAGGAAATTGGCGAGAAAATAAACAAAATTATCGATAAAATCGCCGCCGAAAACGACCTTAAAGGCGTGATTGATATTGCTGATTTTAATGATGAGGATAAACTGGGCAAAGGCAAAGAGATGGTGGACCGCCTCTCTCGGTTGGTGAGTATTTTCGAGGGCATTGATTTAAGTGCCAACCGCGCCGAGGGGGATGATTTACTGGGGGATGCCTATGAGTATTTGATGCGGAATTTTGCCACGGAGTCGGGGAAAAGTAAGGGACAATTTTACACCCCCGCCGAAGTGTCTCGCGTGTTGGCGAAAGTGGTGGGAATTACCGCAGATACCCCCCAAGATGCCACGGTTTACGACCCTACTTGTGGGTCGGGTTCCCTATTGCTGAAAGTGGCAGACGAAGCGCCCAACGGGTTAAGCATTTTATGGGCAGGAAATGGATAACGCCACCTATTCTCTGGCGCGGATGAATATGTTTATGCACAATCATCCTACTGCCGATATTTGGAAAGATAACACCCTCGCCGCCCCTTATTGGAAAGAAAAAGATGGCAGTCTGAAGCGGTTTGATTTTGCCGTGGCTAACCCCCCATTTTCTTATAAGGCTTGGGGTAATGGAGTCAATACCGCCAGAGATGAGTTTAACCGCTTTGAGTATGGGGTTCCTCCGGCCAAAAATGGGGATTATGCTTTTTTGCTGCATATTCTCACCTCGCTGAAAAGTACGGGAAAGGCGGCGGTTATTCTCCCCCACGGGGTGCTATTTCGGGGGAATGCGGAGGCGACGATTCGGCAAAATCTTGTGACCCAGGGCTATATTAAGGGGATTATCGGCTTACCCCCAAACCTGTTTTATGGCACGGGTATCCCTGCCTGTATTATTGTGTTAGATAAAGCCGCAGCCGCTACCCGTGACGGCTTATTTATGGTGGATGCCAGCAAGGGGTTTATGAAGGATGGCAATAAAAACCGCCTCCGCAGTCAGGACATCCATAAAATTGTCGATGTGTTCAATAACCAGGTTGAATTGCCTCGTTATAGTCGTTGGGTGAGTTTGGCGGAAGTCGCCGCCAATGACTATAACTTAAATATTCCCCGTTATATCGATTCTAGCGAACCGGAAGACCTCCACGACCTCAACGCGCACCTCAACGGCGGCATTCCCCAGGGGGATATTGATGCCCTCGATCATTATTGGCGGGTATTCCCCACCCTCAAAGCGGACTTATTCCAGGAAACCCGCCCCGGTTACTCCCAATTATCAATTATCAATTATCAATTATCAATTAAACAACATCCCGAAGCGGTTGGGTTTGTGAGTCGGACTTTGGCGCTTTATCACCAATGGCGCGACTATCACCGGGAGAGATTGGAAAATATCGCTATTGGGGACAAACCCAAGGATTTGATTAGGGAGTTATCCGAGGATTTATTGGGACGCTTTGCGGCGGCGGACCTGTTGGATAATTATGATATCTATCAGCTTTTGATGGATTATTGGGCGGAAACCATGCAGGATGATGTTTATCTCCTGGCAGAAAGTGGCTGGAATGCGGGGAAGGTGTTGCGGGAGTTGGTGGCGGAAAAGGGGCAGAAGTTGAGCGAAACCCCGGATTTGGTGATGGGGAAGAAAAAATATAAGGCGGATTTGATTCCCCCCAGTTTGTTGGTGGCGCGGTATTTTGCGGAAAAACAGGCACAGATTGATGAGTTACAAGCGGACTGTGATGGGGTGACGCAGGAGTTAGAGGCGTTAATTGAGGAACATACCGGGGAAGATGGGGCGTTAACGGAGGCCCAAACCGATGCGGGGAAGGTGACGAAAGCGAATCTAACCAAGTTGATTAAGGGGTTTAAGCAGTTAACGATTTTTGATGATGGGGAAACGGAGGAGGATAGGGAACAGTTGGCGATTTGTGAGCAATGTTTAGATTTATTTGACCGGGAAGCGGAGTTAAAAAAGGCGGTTAAAACGGCTCAGGAGGCACTGGATAAGGCGGTTTTGGCGAAATATCCTAAGTTAACGGAGGAGGAGATTAAGACGTTGGTGATTTTGGATAAGTGGGGGGGAACCTTGGAGGGGAGAATTATCGCGGAAATTGAGCGGGTGACGCAGCAGTTAGGGAGTCGAATTAAGGAGTTAGATGAGCGGTATGCGGACCCGTTGCCGCAGTTGGTGGATGAGGTGGAACGGTTGACGAGTCGGGTTAATGAGCATTTGCGGAAGATGGGAGTTTGATAATTGATAATTGATAATTGATAATTGACAATTGAGGGAAAGGATGAGGAGTCAAGGGTTAGCTGGGAATAACAATCAAGTGCCACCGGGGTATAAGCAGACTGAGGTGGGGGTGATTCCTGAAGATTGGGAGGTTGACTATTTAGGAAAATATGTTGACATCAATAGTGGGGAAAGTCCATCAAAATTTAATTTTGTTTCTCAAGGCATACCTTACTTTAAAGTTGAGCAACTAAATAACGACAGTAAATATTTACAAAAAACACCTTATCACATCCAGTCAGGTAAAACTATTAAAGCAGGGAGTATCGTTTTTCCAAAAAGAGGAGCATCAATACTTTTAAACAAAGTTTGCATTTTATTGAAAAATTCTTTTATTGATACCAATTTAATGGCTCTCACAGTTTTTGAAGCACTAGATGTTGAGTATCTTTATTATTTTATTAATTTTTTTGGTCTTTCACAAGTTGCAGATACGACTTCAATTCCTCAAATTAATAACAAGCACATAATTCCACTTAATATAACTATTCCACCCCTTCCCGAACAAAAAACGATCGCCTCTGTTCTCTCTGACGTTGACGAACTCATCAGCAGCCTAGATAAGCTAATCGCCAAAAAGCGCCACATCAAAACCGCGACTATGCAGCAACTCCTCACGGGTAAGACTCGCTTACCGGGGTTTGGTGAGGGAATGGGTTATAAAAAAAGTGCGATCGGTTTAATTCCTGAAGATTGGGATTTAAGGATGCTGGGAGAAGATGCTTTGACATATTCTGGCGGAACTCCTTCTACCCAAAATCTCCATTATTACTCAGGTGAAATATCTTGGATAACATCAGGAGATTTGAAGAAACGCTATATTTTTAACGTTAAGGGAAAAATCTCAGAAAATGGTTTAAAAAATTCATCGGCTAAAATGATTTTTCCTAATACTTTATTGTTGGCTTTATACGGAGCTACCGCAGGAATACCAGCTATCTCTAAAATACAAGCAGCAATCAATCAAGCTATTCTAGCTATTATTCCTCGAACATTTAATTGTGAATATTTGTTTTATTACTTAGAGAAAAACAAAAATAAAATTATTGAAACTTACACACAAGGAGGTCAACCAAACTTAAGTGGAAAAATTATTAATTCTTTACTTTTTCCTTACCCTAAGCCTCAAGAACAAAAAGCGATAGCCTCTGTCCTCTCAGACATGGACCAAGAAATCGCCGCCTTAGAAAAACGCCGCGCCAAAACCCAAGCCATCAAACAGGGAATGATGCAGGAATTGTTAACCGGGAAAACTCGGATAATTGATAATTGACACTTGATAATTGATAAAAACGTAAATCAGTAAATCCCCCGGATGGAATAACCAAAACATGAACAAAACCGAAATTATCAACCAATTACAAGGAACCACGATCGAAGAACGCATTCTAATCATTGAGGCGATTTTGGAAACCGTTAAAAACGATATGAAATTATCATCCTCTCCCCCCCTCAAACCCGAACAAAATCCCCTCCGAGGTAAAGTGATTCGTTATGATGATCCTTATGAACCCGTAGCCGCAGAAGATTGGGAAGTTCTAGCATGATTATCCTAGACACACATATTGGAATGCCAAAAAAACGAGTTTTTCAGTCCCCCTAGTAAATTATCGAGTATCAATTATGATTAAAGTAGGTCAACTAGAACGATTCACCCAAAACCGAGTGATTGAACTGTTTCAAACCCAACTCGGTTACACTTATCTGGGAAACTGGAAAGACCGAGCAAATAACCGCAATATCGAAGCTGACTATTTAACCCAATGGCTCACCCAGCAAGGCATTAGTGACACCCTAATTAACAAAACTCTCAGAGAACTGGATAAAGCCGCCGCCCTGGGAGAAATCCAAAACCTTTATGATGCCAATAAAGACGTTTATCGCCTGCTGCGTTATGGCGTGAAAGTCAAATCGGGCGCTGGAGAACAAACCCAAACCGTCTGGTTAATTGATTGGGAAAATCCCCAAAACAATCAATATTACATTGCCGAAGAAGTCACCATCAAAGGCAACAACACCAAACGCCCGGATATCGTCCTCTATATTAACGGCATTGCTGTCGCCGTCTTAGAAATAAAACGTTCCACGGTTTCTATCTCTGAAGGTATCCGCCAAAACCTCGACAACCAAAAAAAGGAATTTATCCGCCCATTTTTTACCACCCTTCAGTTAGTCATGGCGGGAAACGATACCCAAGGACTGCGCTATGGCACCATCGAAACCCCTGAGAAATATTACCTAGAATGGAAAGAAACCGGACAAAATCCCTTTGAGAATCTCCTAGACTGGCATCTTAGCCTACTCTGTGAAAAAAAACGCCTGCTGGAACTCATCCACGACTTTATCATCTTCGACACAGGCACTAAAAAAACCTGCCGCCATAACCAATATTTCGGCATCAAAGCCGCCCAGGAATTCATCCAGCGCCGGGAGGGGGGCATTATCTGGCACACTCAGGGGTCAGGGAAAAGTTTAACAATGGTGTGGCTGGCGAAATGGCTCCGAGAACATCAAACCGATGCGAGGGTTTTAATTATCACCGATCGGACGGAACTCGACGAACAGATTAACAGCATCTTTCTGGGAGTCGATGAGGAGATTTACCGCACCCAAAGCAGCGCCGACCTGATCGCCAAACTCAACCAAACCGAACCCTGGTTAATTTGCTCCCTAGTTCACAAATTCGGCAACCAAACCCAAGACGCGGAGGCAGCTACTAACCAATTTATCGACAGTTTCCAGCAACTCTCCAGCAATTTCTCCCCCAAAGGCAACTTATTTGTTTTTGTGGATGAATGCCACCGCACCCAGTCCGGTAAACTGCACACCGCCATGAAACGCATTCTCCCCGATGCTTTATTTATCGGTTTTACCGGCACTCCCCTACTGAAACAAGACAAACAGCGCAGCAGCGAAGTATTTGGGCAGTACATCCACACCTACAAATTTGATGAAGCGGTGACGGATGGCGTTGTCCTCGATTTACGGTATGAAGCGCGGGACATTGACCAAAACCTGACCAGTCCCCAGAAAATAGACCAGTGGTTTGAGGCGAAAACTCGCGGCTTATCAGAGTTTGCCAAAACCCAACTTAAACAGAAATGGGGAACCATGCAAAAACTCCTCTCTAGTAAGTCTCGCCTGGAACAAATTGTTAACGATATTCTCCTAGACATGGAAACCAAACCCCGGTTAATGGATGGACGGGGTAACGCCATGCTAGTCTGTAGCAGCATTTATCAAGCCTGCAAAACTTACGAAATCCTCAGCCAAACCGATTTTAAGGGTAAATGTGCCATTATCACCAGTTATAAACCCTCCCCCGCCGATATTAAAGGAGAGGAAACCGGGGAGGGACTGACGGAAAAACTCCACCAGTATGAGATTTATCGGCGAATGTTGGCGGACTACTTTAACCAACCGGAAGATGTGGCCATGTATCGGGTGGTGGAATTTGAACAGCAGGTTAAACAGCGCTTTATCAACGAACCGGGACAAATGCGCCTGTTGATTGTGGTGGATAAGCTGTTAACCGGCTTTGATGCACCCCCGGCAACTTATCTCTATATTGATAAAACCATGCGCGATCATGGCTTATTCCAGGCCATTTGTCGGGTGAATCGCCTCGATGGAGAAGATAAAGAATATGGCTACATCGTGGACTATAAAGACCTATTTAAGCAATTGGAGGGGGCAATCAGTGACTACACCAGTGGGGCTTTTGATGGTTATGATGCGGTGGACGTGGCGGGGTTATTGAGCGATCGTCTCGCAAAAAGCAAAGAACGCCTAGAAACCACTCTAGAAACCGTCCGCGCCCTCTGTGAACCCGTCCCCCGTCCCCGTCAGACTTCCGACTATCTCCATTATTTTTGTGCCGCCGACACCACCGATAAAACCGCCCTCACCACCAACGAACCCAAACGAGTCGCCCTATATCAAGCGGTTAGCGCCCTCATTCGCGCCTATTGTCACCTCGCCAACGAAATGCAAGCAGCAGGTTACACCCCCCAGGAAGCAGCCAGCATTAAAGCCGAAGTTAGTCAATATAGCCAAATGCGGGACGAGGTAAAAATTGCCAGTGGTGACTATATCGACACCAAAATCTATGAGCCCGCTATGCGCTACCTGCTGGATACCTATATCCACGCTGAACCCAGTAACCTCGTGGCGGACTTTGAGGAATTGGGACTGGTGCAGTTAATTGTCAATAAGGGCGCAAAAGCTATAGATAGCCTCCCGGAAGGGTTGAAAAATGAGAAAGATATGGCAGAAGCCATTGAGAACAACATCCGCAAAATTATCTTAGATGAGAGCCCAACCAACCCGAAATATTATGAGGATATGTCGAACTTACTGGATGCTTTAATTGGACAACGCCGCCAGGAAGCCATCACCTATCAAGAGTATTTGGAACAGGTGAAACAACTAGCGCGACAAGTCACCCAACCCGCCGGGTCAGCCTTGGGAAATTATCCCCCTTCCCTGAATACTCCCGCCCTCCGTTCCCTTTATGATAACCTGGGCAAAAATGAAGCCTTAGCCCTGCAAATTGATGAGGCGGTGAAAACCACCAAAAAGGATAGCTGGATTGGGAATCGGTTTAAAGAAAGAGAAGTTAAAAACGCGATTAATGCTATCCTAAGTTATGCTAACATAGACCTAGACATCAACCAGATTTTAGAGCTAATCAAGAATCAGCATGAGTACCAGTAACTTACCCACAGATTACCAGATGACAATTCGGGATATTCCCGTGCAAGTGATTCGGAAATCGATTAAAAATCTGCATATTGGGGTTTATCCTCCAGAGGGTCGGGTGCGGGTAGCTGCGCCGGTTCACCTGACGGAGGATAATATCAGATTGGCGATTATTTCCCGCCTGTCTTGGATAAAAAAACAGCAGGCAAAATTTGCCGCCCAACCCCGTCAGTCTAAGCGGGAAATGGTATCAGGAGAAAGTCATTATATCTTCGGTAAACCCTATCGCTTAGAAGTGATAGAACGCCCTGGGCGCCCTGAGCTGAAAATCAGTAATCATAAGACATTGCAATTATTTGTCAATCCGGGAACTTCAGCCCAAAAACGCGCCCTAGTTTTAGCCCAATGGTATCGCCAGCAACTTCACGATATTATCCCCCAATTACTCAATAAATGGCAGCCCATTATCGGTAAAACCGTGTCCGATTGGGGCATCAAAAAAATGCGGACTAAATGGGGAAGTTGTAATATAAATGAGCGCCGCATTTGGCTAAATTTAGAACTAGCAAAAACCCCTATTGAGTGCTTAGAATATGTGTTAGTACATGAATTAGTGCATTTATTAGAACGGCATCACAATGACCGTTTCAAGGCTTATATGGATGAATATCTCCCCCAATGGCGACAATATCGAGAGTTGTTGAATCAACAGCCTTTGACGGATAATTGATAATTGATAATTGATAATTGATAAATTATCAATGTGCTTTTCGGCGGAGTAGCAGGCTCGCCAACCGCTCTAACTACTAGGTCTGGACACCGACGGCGTAGTTGAACGCCATACAGGGGATGGACATTTTCATCCAAAAGATATTTCAGCGTCATTGCCTTTCCTCATCGCCTCTCGTTCAGCTTTCAATTTCCGCAACCGTAAAATCGCCGGGGAAGGGTTCAACTCTTGAGCTTTTCGCTGCTTTTCCCCCCATTCAATCCAATCAGCGATATACTTACTGACAGCTTCTTTATTGTGCAGGTAATACAGGATAGTGGCATATACCTGCTCTAAGGTGATGCTAGAAAAGCAAGTAACAATTTCTTCCGGCGTCCGAGCGCGGTAGATATACTCATAAAGGATATTCTCGATGCCCACCCGCGTCCCTTTCAGCCGAATGTCATCGGGGCGCTGAAAGTCGAAATAGTCTTCTAACTGCATTAGTCAAACCTCCAAGTTTGGGTGAATGATAGATTAATTATAGCATTAGCCAGAGATTAGGGGTAGGGGCACGGCGTCATAAATTTATGGGATTCACGATAAATTTTGAGATGCCGTGCCCATAATGGCGTTATTCTGATGATGTGGGGGCACGGCGTTATCGAGATTTATGGTTAAATCGAGAGGTTGATGATGCCGTGCCCCTACGGGCGTTGTTTCCCTAGGGGAAATAATGCTTCAGATATTGACCGGTATAAGAAAGGGGATTAATTGCTACTTGTTCGGGGGTGCCAGTGGCGACAATAGCACCACCTTTATCCCCGCCTTCGGGGCCTAAATCGATAATCCAGTCGGCGCAACGCACCACATCGAGATTATGTTCTATAATGATAATGGAGTTGCCTTTATCTACGAGCCGCTGCAACACATTTAATAATTGATGCACGTCGTAAAATGATAAACCGGTGGTGGGTTCGTCGATGAGATAAATGGTTTTTCCGGTGGCGCGGCGGACTAATTCGCTGGCGAGTTTTACCCGTTGCGCTTCGCCGCCAGAAAGGGTGGTGGCACTTTGTCCTAAATGGATATAACCAAGTCCTACATCTAGGAGAGTTTGCAGACGACTGGCGGCGCGAGGGATGTTTTGAAAAACTTCTAAGGCTTCCTCTACGGTCATGTCCAAAACTTCGGCGATGGACTTATCTTTATATTTGACTTGGAGGGTGTCACGGTTGTAACGCGCTCCTTTGCAAATATCACATTGCACGTGTACGTCTGGGAGGAAGTTCATGGAGATGACATTTACTCCTTGACCGCCGCAGGCTTCGCACCGACCGCCTTTGACATTGAAAGAAAACCGACCAGGTTTGTATCCCCTAGCTTTGGCTTCAATAGTTTGGGCGAATATGTCCCGGATGGGGTCAAAAACTCCGGTGTAGGTGGCGGGGTTTGAGCGGGGTGTTCTGCCAATGGGGGACTGGTCGATAACGATAACTTTATCTACCACTTCTTTAATATCACTGCCGTTACTAGTGGTGAATTCATCAATATCTTGAGGTAAGGATACTTGATGGGTGAGATAATGTTGCAGTGCGGGATAAAGTAGTTCATTAATGAGGGTGGACTTGCCGGAACCAGAAACGCCAGTAATGCAAACAAGTTTGCCCAAAGGTATTTCTACATTGATGTTTTGGAGGTTGTGACGGCGGGCGTTTTTGATGATGAGACTGTTACCGTTTCCGGGTCGGCGACTTTCGGGGGTGGGGATGCTACAACGTCCAGAAAGATAAGCACCGGTGAGGGAGTTTTCAGCGTTGAGAATGGTTTCTAAATTGCCTTGTGCGACGATATGACCGCCGTGGATACCGGCTTTGGGTCCGATATCTACAATATGGTCGGCGGCGCGGATGGTTTCTTCGTCATGTTCGACGACAATAAGTGTGTTACCGAGGTTGCGAAGTTTGGTTAAGGTGTTAAGCAGACGGGTGTTATCTCGCTGGTGTAAACCGATGCTGGGTTCATCAAGAACGTAGAGGACGCCGGTGAGTCCAGAACCTATTTGGGTGGCGAGACGGATGCGCTGTGCTTCGCCTCCAGAGAGGGTGGCGGCGGCTCTATCAAGGGTGAGATAGTCGAGTCCGACATCGAGGAGGAACTGGAGTCGCTGCTGAATTTCTTTTAATACTCTTTCGGCTATTTGGGTTTGGCGGGGGGTGAGGTGGAGTTGTTGGATGCGTTGGTGACAATGACGGATAGAAACGCTGGTGAAGTCGGTAATAGAATAGTCGCTGATGCGGACGGCTAAGGCTTCGGGTTTGAGGCGTTTACCTCCACAAGCGGCACAAGGTTGGTTGATGAGGTAGGGTTCGAGTTTTTCTTTTTGCAGTTCTGAGGCGGTTTCTTGGTATTGTTTTTGCAGGATGGGAATGATGCCGGGATAGCGACGATCGTATCCTTCAAACCAGATGGTTTCGTCGCTACCGTGGAGGAGTATTTGTTGTTGGCTTGGGGTGAGTTTGTGCCAGGGTGTGTTAAGTTTGAAACCGTGGGTGGTGGCTACGGCGTCGAGGAGGGAGAGGTAGTAGGGGTTTTCTTTTTCGGCCCAGGGGGCGATCGCACTTTGCACGGGACGGCGAGGGTCGGGTATAATTAATTCTGGGGCAAAGGTGCGGAAACTGCCTAAACCGTGGCATTCGCTACAGGCGCCATAGGGGGAGTTAAAGGAGAATAAACGGGGGGAAAGTTCCGCCATAACTGCCCCATGTTCGGGACAGGCGAAGTTTTGAGAAAGGAGCATTTCGCCGTTGTCGTGCAGGATGAGGGCGAGTCCTTCGCCGTGATGCAAACAGGTGGCGAGGGAGTCGGCGAGGCGTTCTTCTATGCCCGGTTTTTTGATGAGTCGGTCTATGACTATTTCTATAGTGTGGATGGAGTTTTTTTCTAGTTCTATGGTGTCTGAGAGTTCGTAAATTTCGCCATTGATGCGGACGCGGACAAACCCGGAAGATGTGAGACTGGAAAGGAGTTTTTTATGGGTGCCTTTTTTGCCTCGGACTACGGGGGCGAGGAGTTGAAATTTGCAGCCTTCGGGGAGGGCCATGATGCGATCGTGCATTTCGTCGGTGGTTTGGGGGGCGATCGAGCGGGCGCAAATAGGACAATGAGGCTCACCCGCTCGACCAAACAACAAGCGCAAATAGTCGTATATTTCCGTTACAGTGCCCACCGTCGATCGCGGGTTATGAGAGGTTGACTTTTGGTCAATAGATATGGCGGGGGATAAACCCTCGATCGCCTCCACATCCGGCTTATCCAACTGACCCAAAAACTGCCTTGCATAAGCACTCAGAGACTCCACATAACGCCGTTGTCCCTCCGCAAAAATAGTATCAAAAGCCAGAGAAGACTTACCCGAACCCGACACCCCCGTAAACACAATTAAACTCCCCTTCGGCAAATTCAAATCAAGATTTTTCAGATTATGCTGACGGGCTCCCCGAATTATAATCATATTGTCATTGGTCATTGGTTGTTTGTCCTTTGTCATTTGTCCTTTGTCTTGGTTCGTAGTAGGGCTTCAGCCCAAAAATCTGAGTTTTATAGGGCTAAAGCCCTACTAAAAACCGAAAAGAGGGCTAAAGCCCTACTACAAACCTCTCCTACATTACCAAATCGGGGTCGTTAGTTTCCCGGCGTAACCGCTCCAACTCCCGGCGCATTTCTGCCACCACATCATTATAATATGGATTGGCGACTAAATTATTAGTCTCATCCGGGTCAAAATTCAGGGCGTAGAGTTCAAACTCTTGGGGTTCCTCAAAAAAGTGGATGTATTTCCACTGCTGGGTACGCACGCCGCGATGTGGTTTTACCTTATGTGATGCGGGATAATCGTAGTATTCATATAAAAACGAACTGCGCCAGGGGACAGTTTGCTGCTCTAGCAAGGATTTAAAACTGGTGCCGTGCATTTCATCAGGCACTGACAAACCCACAATATCCAATAAAGTCGGCGCCACATCCACATTTAACACCATTTCGCTAATTTTTAATCCCGGTTTTACCATCCGGGGATAGCGAAACACCAGGGGCACCCTGATAGATGGTTCATACATCAAACGTTTATCAAAAAAATGCTGCTCTCCCATAAAGAAGCCGTTATCGCTACTGTGGATAACGATGGTATCCTCGGTTAAACCTAACTCATCGAGAGTATTTAACACCCGCCCGATGTTTTCATCCCAGCTTAACAAAGTGCGGTAATAGTCTTTCATCCATTCTTGGAAAGTTTTGGGCGGTTTAGCAGTTTCCACCCGCATATCGGTGTTGCGCACAGCTTCCGGTTTGCCGCTATAATCAGTGTTAAATGTGGGTGGTTCGGGAATGGTGACATCTGTCAAAGCATTTTCATAACGGGGTGCGGGAGTCCAGGGACGGTGGGGAGCTTTGTCCCACACAAAGAGACAAAATGGCCCTTGGCGGTATTGTTTTAAATAGGTAATAGCCTTATCTCCGAGTAAGTCACTCATATGGCCAGTTTGTTGTACCAGTTCACCGTTAAAGTCGAGAAGTTTGGGGTTTTCATAATCTCCCTGACCGCTAAAACCGAGCCAAAAGTCAAACTGGGGGGGTGTTCCATCCATATGCCATTTGCCAATAAAGCAAGTTTGATAACCAGCAGCGCGCAAATAGTCAGTAAAGACTTTTTGACTGGAGGAAAGAGCATTGTTGCGCTTGACACCATGAGTGTGGGAATATAGACCAGTCATAAAACTGGCGCGACTGGGACAGCAGAGGGAGTTGGTGACGAAGGCGTTGAGAAACATGGCGCCTTCATTGGCGATGCGGTCCATGTTAGGAGTGGCGATAACTTTACCGCCATAACTGCTCATGGTACGGTAGTTTTGGTCATCGCTGAGGAAAAAGACGATATTGGGGGGGTTGGCGGCGCGGGATGCGGTTTGGTGTAATAATACGGAGGCGATCGCGCTGCTCGCCGCACCCGCTAAAAACCGCCGTCGGGGCATTTTGTGATTGGTCATTAGTCATTTGTCCTTTGTCATTGGTCATTTGTTATGTTAGCAAAGGAGAAAGAACAAATGACAAGGGACAAGTGACAAAGGACAAGTGACAAAGGACAAAGGACAAATGATAAATTTATTCAAAACCGCGATATTATCGAGTTTATTAGGATTGATGGTAGTGGCTTCCGAGCCAGACGGGCAAGGTTTAAAAGTAGGCGCCGAAGCGAGAAAGCAACCTTGGCCAGTACAACTAGGTTTAAGAATTGCCATTTTACGCGCTAATATTCCTACAGTGAGCCGGGTGGTGCTAGTGCCCGATGAAGCCACATTTTTGGCGGCAATTCAGCAATGGGGTTTAACCGGCAGGTGGCCGATTTTAATTGAAGATGACAAATACTCCCCGCTGTTTGTGAAAAGGTTTCAGCCTTTAGAAGTGGTGCGGTTGCCATCAGTAAAAACCCCGTTACCCCAGGGGGAAGAGTTGCACCAGTTAGCGGAAAAAGCGGTAGCCGCCACTTGGCAAGCTGAAGACACAACAACGATGCAAAAAGTATGGGAGCAGGTGGGATGGGAACCGCCGGGAGTAGTTATTGCTAAAGAAAATGACCCCGCCATGCCTGCAGCGGTGGCGTTGGCGGCGGCTTGGGGTCAGCCTTTGGCATTTTTAGCCGGAGATTTTGGTAAACCCAATGATACTTTAACAGCGGCCAAATTTGCCCAGTTGCGGCAACAAGTGGAGGATTTGACGGCGAAAACCGGTTATAGTTATGAGGATGTGGGCGACGCGATCGACTCCGTTACCCTAGTAGGAGACATCGCCGTAAAATACGAATCACCGGACAAGAAAGAAGATATATTAGCCGTCACCGACGGTTTAGCCAGAAAAGCAAATCAA
This sequence comes from Oscillatoriaceae cyanobacterium M33_DOE_052, assembly GCA_015296065.1. GTDB lineage: Bacteria > Cyanobacteriota > Cyanobacteriia > Cyanobacteriales > Laspinemataceae > Koinonema. The sequence continues at coordinate 14,227 of DVDU01000223.1, forward strand.
ATACGCTGGGGAGCCGCTGGCTGGATATACGGAAAATCAGAGCGAGCCATTTATCAAGCCATGTGTTCCATCTTTCTTGACCCCTATTCGGCTCTACTTTACAACAGCTATCCCCTAAAACAAAAACCCTGGGAAGAATATGGTTTGCGCGAAGTCCAACGCCTGCTCGCTAAAGTCGGGTTTAGAGTAAACATCATCGAGCGACCCCAAGCGACTAGGCAAACCTGGCGACGCCTGACCGTCGAGGGATTAGATTTTGACTTAATTTTCGTCAATTCCAGAGGGTCAAAATCAGCTTTTGCCGTAGGAGATGGTAACGCCTCAGTCCCAGAAATTCGCCCATTACAAGCTCCCGCCGCCATCCATTTTATCCATAGTTGGTCTGCCACTACTCCCGATGACACTGACACCGTAGCAGGAAGGTGGTTAGAACATGGTGCCTATGCTTATGTGGGCAGCGTTCAAGAACCATATTTGGCCGCTTTTGTTGAGCCGCAACTGCTCACCCAGCGGCTATTATTAGGAGCGCCATTTTTAATTTCCGCTCGTCAGATTGACTCCCCACCGTGGAAAATCACGACTATTGGCGACCCCTTAATGATGGTTCTCCAAACCAGGCGGCGTTTGCCCCCATCGGCGCGTCCTTTACCTGATTTGTGAGATTAAAAAACCGGGTTTCTAAAAACCACCACCAAACCTGGGTTTGTAGGGGCACGGCGTCATCAAGATTTCTCGTCAAACTCAAATCTTAATGATGCCGTGCCCCTACGGCGTGAAATTGGAATTAGCACTGGCAAAGAAACCGGGTTTCTCTAGAGATTTATCGTGAGGAACCGACAATTTGATTAAGAAAACCGGTTTCTGAATGACAAATTTAACCAATTTCGTCAGGGTTGATACCCAGTTCTAGAAGTTTCTGGCGAAGGA
>DVDU01000274.1 GCA_015296065.1 Oscillatoriaceae cyanobacterium M33_DOE_052
GACGCCGCCCGTCGCGCCACCAGTGACGCCGCCCGTCGCGCCACCAGTGACGCCGCCCGTCGCGCCACCAGTGACGCCGCCCGTCGCGCCACCAGTGACGCCGCCCGTCGCGCCACCAGTGACGCCGCCCGTCGCGCCACCAGTGGCACCCCCAGTCGCGCCACCAGTGACGCCGCCAGTGGCGCCACCAGTCACATTTGGCCCACTTGATGCGGCTTATGTGTTGGCTACAGCTCGCGCCTTGGGCGTGGATCCAGCCGTATTTTTCCAAAGCAGGGTGGTGCAGGGGAGTCTGCGCTTTGGCCCTGATGCTGGTTCTACCCTTGCGGCTTTTGAAGCCAAACTGCGGGAAATTGGACAGTTCAATATCGGCTCTTACAACAATGAGAGTTTTGCCGATATTTTCCTCAATGCGCGGAACTCGTCCGAGATTCTGGCCATTTTCCGTAGCATCACCGCCGAGCGATTTGCTTTAGTGGGTCGATTGGGCCGTTTTGGCGCTCTGCCCCTACGGCGTGCCCGTCAGTTCTCCCGGCTTCGCTACACCTTGGTCAGCTTGACTCAGGTGGTGATTTACCAAGGTGCTAACGTTCGTTTCCTTTCTTTCCCACCACCGAGGGAAGGTGGAGACGACTAATTAATGTCTCGTATCTGACCAACCTGAGATGTACCTACTTTTTTCGAGTAGCAGGTTTAGATGAGACAATTTAGCTTATAAATGGCGCGAGAGTGATTTCTGTTGATTTTCACTCTCGCGCTTTTCTTTTCCTCCAGTGACCGGTGGTAGAATCTGGCCACATTCAGCCTAATGAGAACATCTGGCCAACCTAGGCGGGATGATTAATTTCTCCCTTTCAGAAACCAAAACACTTATGCGATGGGGTTACTGGCGATTATTCCTACTGGATGAAAATCATCTCACATCAAAGTAATCAATGCTAAATCTGCTCTAAGTAGGTAAACCTAAAAAAACTTAAGATAGAGCCTTAGTAGGGTGGGCAGTGCCTAACCGAGTAGCACTCTTCATAACCAGTATCAGTAGGGGCGATTCGCGAATCGCCCCTACTGCCCACCCTACAGAACCTGATGATGATTCCGATTGCCTGAACATCATCTCACATCAGAGCAATCAAGGCGAAAATTTGCTCTCATACTAGCGGATACCTGGTCTGTGGCGGGAAAAAAATCGTCTTGAGGGCAATTAGATATTTTTTTATCGGAGAAAATATCTAGGGGTTTGTTGGTGAATATTTACAAATTGTATCGATTGTTTAGATGCTGATTATGTGTGGTATTATATAACCTAAAATATTCAGGGTAAGCGGCATCACCCGCCCCGCTTCCTTACAGTTCGTCAAAACCTTTATTAGCGGGATTGAGAATTATGAACCACAAACAGCAATTATCCCATCTGACCTTGCCCCAAAAGGGTATGATATTTAGCCGCATTTTGCTGCTGGGCGTGGCTGCTGCCGCGACATCTGTAGTGACAATGGTGGTGGCGCGACCGGCTAGGGCTCAAGTGATTTCGCCGGTGTCACCCACGGTTGTGAATCCAACTTCTCCTGGCACTCCCTCGGGCATTGGCGGGACTGCCTTGAGTGAAACCACGACTACGACGGGCGAAACGACTACGACGACTACGACTGGGGAAACGACTACTACCACTACCACAGTCACGGAAACTACAACTACTACCACCACCACGGAAACAGAGGTGGGGTTGGAAGCTACGACAACTGTGGTAGATGATATAGCTACCACGGCAGTGCCCCCAGAGGCTGTGCAGTTGGAGGTGATGCAAGAAGCTGCTCCCCAACCCACTGGGGAAATTATGACTACAACTGCTGAGCCCCCGACTCAGACACCGACACCTGCTCAGGAAACCTCGGCTCCGCCGCCACCGCCAGCGCCGGAAGCGCCCCAACAGCAAGCTGCGGTGACTAACACTGTGGTGGAGCAGTTTATTTTTGGCACTACCATTGAAACCCTGTATCTGCGGGGTTTGGCTGGGCGGTTGGGCACTTCTCAGGATATTTTGCTTCAAACCAGGGTTTTCCAGGTGGTTGTTGGTTTAAGCGGGAATCAGACGGCTCTGCTACAGGCGTTTCAGGCGGCTTTGGAAAGAGCGGGAATTTTTAATCTCGCTTCTTACAATAACGCTGGTTTTGCCGATTTAATTGCTAATTCGGGGAATGCTGAATTGGCTCTGGAGATTTTTTCCCGTTTAGCGGCAAATCGGCTCCTGTTGGTGTCCCGGCTCGGTCGGTTATCTTCTTTGTCTATTCGCCGGGGTTTGGTGGGAGTGCGGTTTGCTCGCATTACTTTAACCCAGTATGTGGTGTATCAGGGTCTGGGCACCCGGTTTATTACTTTCCCTCGTGAACGGGAAAAGTAAGGCGGGTTTGATTTTTTAGGGGAGATGGGGGGAGGATAAGGAAGTGTGGGGAGGGTGGGGAGGGTGGGGAGGGTGGGGAGTGTGGGGAGGGTGGGGAGTGTGGGGAGTAATCTTCCCCCTCTTCCCTCTCTTTCCCCTCTTCCCCCTCTTCCCCCTCTTCCCCCTCTTCCCCCTCTTCCCCCTCTTCCCGGATGAGATGATTGTTAATTGACGGCGCTGGTGGCGGCGGTGAGTTCGGGGTCTTGGAATAGGGCGGTACTCAGGTAGCGTTCGCCAAAGCTGGGTTGGATCATCACGATTAATTTGCCTTGATTTTCTAGGCGTTTGCCTACTTGAATGGCGGCGCACAAGGCGGCTCCGGAGGAAATGCCGGATAGGATTCCTTCTTCCCTGGCGAGGCGGCGTCCGTAGGCGATCGCCTCTTCATCGCTCACTGATATGGCTTCATCGAGCAGCTCGACTTTGAGAACATCGGGAATGAACCCAGCGCCGATGCCCTGGATTTTATGGGGACCGGGGCGCCCGCCGGAGAGGACGGGACTGGATGCGGGTTCCACGGCGATCGCCTGAAATTCGGGTTTGCGAGCTTTGATTACTTCTGCGATTCCAGTAATCGTCCCCCCAGTACCTACTCCAGCCACCACAATATCCACTTGCCCATCTGTATCCTCCCAAATCTCTTCGGCGGTGGTGAGGCGATGCACCTCCGGATTGGCGGGATTGCGGAATTGCTGTAGCATATAGGCGTTGGGGGTCTCTTCTGCTAGCTCCTGGGCACGGGCGATCGCCCCACTCATCCCCGCAAAACCGGGTGTCAGTTCTAGGGTAGCTCCATAAGCCCGCAACATCGATCGCCTTTCCGAACTCATAGTTTCCGGCATCGTCAAAATCAACTTATAACCTTTTGCCGCTGCTACCATCGCCAAAGCAATCCCAGTATTTCCCGAAGTCGGCTCTACTAAAACCGTTTTTCCAGGCACAATTAACCCATCCCGCTCTGCCGCTTCAATCATATTCACGCCAATGCGGTCTTTTACCGAAGCCGCCGGGTTCATGCCTTCCAGCTTCACCACAATTCTTGCCAACACCCCTTCCGATTGAGGAATCCGGTTTAACTGCACCAAAGGCGTCCGCCCCACCAATTCCGTGATATTTTGAGCAATCCGCATTTCTACTTTTCCTTCCTTTAGCTTGTTGTGCTTCACACTAAAGTCTGCTGTCCGGTTTTCACACTAAAGTCTGCTGTCCGGGTTCACATTTTAGTGCTTACTCAAATTCCCACTAGACTATCGCAGCTACCAAGCTCCATTAAATGTAATACATAATATCTAGCTGCCGTTTGGCATTGCGCCGCTCGCACAAGTCCTGGAGAGTATATTTCTGCCACACCGACTCAGAAGCCTGACGAGCTTCTTGCCAAACCTCCCGTACCACCGCCGTTTCCACGGTTTTGGGAGTAGAGTTTTCTGTCATCGACCCGGAGTCCCAGCCTTCAATACAGCTAACTATTTCTAGGAGCGTAATTTTCCAGGGATCCCTGGCCAAAAGATAGCCTCCCTTGGCACCGCGTTGGCTGCGCAGAAGACCCCCACGCCTTAAAGTCGCCAACAGTTGTTCCAAGTATCGGTCAGGGATGTTTTGGTTGGCGGCGATTTCCCGAATTTGCAGGGGCTCCCCCGCATCGTGTTTGACTGCTAGCTCTACCAGGGCTAGCAGGGCATATTCGCTTTTGCAAGAAAGTTCCACGGTGAGGAGTAATTGGAGAACATAAGAGAGTACATCCAATTATACTCCGGTTCCACAGTGGGATTTTGGGGTTTGCTGCTTATACCCCAGTTCTACAGTGGGATTTTGGATTTTGCTGCTAAATTATACCACTTTATCGGTGATTCGCCGCCCAATCACTAAAGAAAATCTTAAGTTATACCCCGGTTATGCACTGTATTTGGGGTAGTTGAGCCAAATATAGCAATAGTAAGTTTAGATGAGCGGCAACAAAAAGCCGAGCTAGCAGCTCGGCTTTTTGATTGCTGATGAGAACTGGGGGCAAGCTGATTAAAGCGATGAACTTGCTTGCCTTTTCGCCTCAATCACTAGAAATTGAATGTGGTTCTCAGGGTTCCAATCACGAGGTCATCGTTGTTGGAGAAGTGGTCAGGAGCAGTCAGCCACACAAAGCCAGGAGTGATGGCGATGTTTTCCGAGAGGCGATACTCGTAAAAGCCCTCAATGTGGAGGGAAGTATCGGTGTTCTCCAATCCTGCTACATTAGCGTCAGATTTGCTCACTTTTGGTTCCATACCCACAACTAGACCCAGTTGGCTCCCCGGAGGGCCGGCATCAACACCCAGGGTTAAAGCCCAGTTCCAGCTGCCTAAATCGCCTTTCAAGCCTTCATCCAGGACGCGAGAGTTGGTGTAGCCCGCCCAGCCGCCGATTTTAATCGGCATATCTTCAGACTGGTAGCCGAATTGAACGCCGTAGGCGTTGCTGATGGTGGTGAAACCAATAGAAGATACGGGGGTGGCGAAGATGCTACCGGTCAGACCGTCTTTGTTGTAGGCGTTAACGTAGGTCAGACCCAACTTTAAGCCATCAACTGGCTTGAGGACGACCTGAGCCAACGCGCTGTAAGGGCCGTCAAACAGACCGCTACCACCGGTAGGACTGGAAGCAAAGCGCCCCAAGTTACCGTTCCCAGCCAAATAGGCGAGGCTGATTTCGGCGCCACCCGCATTATGTCTTAAACCGATACCAGCACCATCGTTGAGGAGGTGATAGATGGGGGCGCGAGTGCCGAAGCGAGACAGGGCACCGCTGCCACCGTCACCGTCTAAGGGGTTGATGGTATCAGCCACATCGTTGGCGATGCTGCCTGCGGCGACGAAGATAACTTCCGTGTTGCTGCCCAGGGGGGTGCTGTAGAGGAGGCTATCCAGCCGGAAGGTGGAGTCTCCCTCAGCATCAAGACCGGCGTTAAATTGCAGGTCGCCTTCGGGGGTGAAGGTATTGTTAGGAGCAAAGGAAGGGATGTTGTTTACCGCAAGACGGGTGTAGAGTAAATCGTTACCCGTGAAGCTGGTGTTAAAAGCAAGACGAGTCCGGGTGCCGAAGGCAAATTCGCCATTGACATCGCTGTTGACTGCACTGCCACCATCGGCTGCATATAGAGCCATGATGGCTTCACCTTGCAGTTTGGTGGTGGTGGAAAACTGGTTAGCTTCAAGTTCGGCGGTGCGGACTTCTAGCTCGTTGACACGGCCTCGCAGGGTGGCCAGTTCGGCGGCAAATTCCTGCTGCAGACGTTCGATCGCCCTTAATTCTTCCCTACTCAGACCGCCTTCTACTGCCTGGGCAATGAGGTCTTGGACCACTTCCAAACAGGCGTTCAAACCGGCGGCGAATTCATAGCGGGTCATGGCCCGGTTGCCTCGGAAGGTGCCGTCGGGATAACCTGCAATACAACCGTAACGCTCAACGAGGCTTTGCAGGGCTTGGAATGCCCAGTCAGTGGGGCGCACGTCGGATAACTGCGATACGGAGGTGACTTGGCCTGCGGATGTGTTGGCAGAACCTTCCCGGCTGTACTGGTTGAGTTGTTGCAAGACGTTGCGATCGCTGGCTCCTGGTACGGCTTGAGCCACCAGAGCTTCAGATGCGGCTGGTTCTAAACCATTAGCAACTTGAGCAGCGCCAAGAGCATTGGCAGAAGACGATACAACTAAACTTGCCCCCAGTAATGCTGGGCTGAGCAGCAAATAATTCCAAAATACTTTAGACATGTTCCCTCTTGTCCTCACACCTATTACACAGAGACGAAGCGATTGAGCTGTTGACTATGGGTCAGCACTCTCACTCCATTGTTACCGCGATGGGTTGGTCGGGCAGGGCGCTGAGCGCCGATGCCGATTTTTAGTAAACCCGTCTGGGTCATTATATAGCAAATTTGGTCTAATGACCGTCTTTGCTAGGAGGGCGGTTCCTGAGAGCGTCAAGCCTAGTCCCGCGAAAGCTGCTGCCTCCGGTGGTGAGGCGGTTTGCCTCTGGCGGCTGACCTCCAACCGAATCGGGGCGGATTTTCCCAACCCTAGGCGTGGAGTTTGCCCTCCTCGTCCAGTTTACCCACTGCGGCCAGATACATCTATGGTTCTACCACAGATTTCCGGGTTGTGAAGCGGGCGCTCCGGGCAGATCGAAATTGGTACAATCATACCAACAATAATTTGATTCGCTAAGGGTTTCCCCCTTGTTAGAGCTGATTTTTTCTCGATCTGCCCCCTCCACTGCTTTCCCTGATGATTCCGGGTTGTTCCGGTTATTTTGGAGCAGGCCGCCAGCCGGTCAATACTTCCAGGGCTTGCCTCTGAGTGAACCGGACTTTCAATCCGCCGCAGAAGTTTCCGCGTTGTGGTTGATGGTGTCCCTCTTTTGCTTTCCGGTTTCCTGGATGCTGATTTTGGGGAATCACCTCTATATGTTCGCGGCACCCCAGAAGATTCCCAGTATTTACAACCCTGCCACTGGAGAGATGTTATTGATATAACATCTGTTTTAATTGCACTGGTTGACAGTGCCAGAGGGATTTGGTTGGCGGCTCCAAATTGGTGTAGATGATTTAACTCAGTTGGATGCTGTGGTCAGTATAGCTAAAATATCTCAACTTGGCTGGTGGATCTTCCCATCGAGCCGCAGACGCTGCCGATCGGGAAGACATGTGGGGGATGATCACCCCACTTTTAGTGCTGAGGATTTTTCGATCGGGATGTCGGTTTCTTGGCGGTGGCCCAAAACGGAAAACACTTGTCGCTGCTCAAATAGCTGCAAAAATTCATGGTTAATTCTGCCTTGCTCTGCTTCTTGGCGGAGGATTCTCAGGGCGGCTTCCACGGGTAAGCCGCGCTTGTAAGGACGATCGCCCGCCGTCAAAGCATCGTAGATGTCAGAAATCGTCATTAACTGAGCCTGAATGGGAATTTCTTGCCCTTTCAATCCCTGGGGATAACCGGAGCCATCGAGCTTTTCGTGATGTCCGTAGGCAATTTCCGGCACTTGTTTGAGATTGACAGTCCAGGGTATGCGCTTGAGAAATTCGTAGCTGTAGGTAACGTGATATTCAATGGCCAAACGCTCTTCCGATGTGAGATTTCCCTTAGTCACCACGAGCTGAGCCATCTCATCAGGACTGACCAGCGGTCGGAGCTGACCTTCGGCGTCCCTGTAGGTAAAACCCGATAATTCCCGCAAGCGAGCCAAAGGTTCTTCCGCCAGGATGCGAGGCTCATTGGCTTCTAGGAGAATCTGCCAGTAATGATCCAATGCTTGGATTGCTTCTTCTAGCTGGGTATCTAACTGGGCTAAACTTTGGCAGTGAGAGCAGACGCTTTCAGTTTGGGAGTGGCGGTGTTGGGGATGCTCGATGAGGTGGCGGAATTTAGTTTGGGCGCATTCCATTTGCAGGGTGCGTTTAGCCAGAGCAAACCGGTGCCGGATCACGTCTAGCTGTGAGGGGTAGAGTTTTTTCTGCTTGACTAAAATTGCTTCTGGAACCCCGACTTTACCAAAGTCATGGAGGAGAGCTGCATAGCGAATTTCCTGGATTTGGCGCTGGTCAAAATGCAGCTTGCGCAAAGGTCCGGTAGTGATGCTGTTTACTTCTTCGCTCAGGCGTACTGTCAATTCGGCTACCCGCTCGGAATGACCGTAGGTACATGGGTCTCTGGCTTCAATCACCTGTACCGATGCCCTGACGAAGCCTTCAAATAGGTTTTCGATGCTCTCTTGTAGCTGATTTCTTTCAATGGAGATGGCGGCTTGGGAAGCCAAAGAGTGTAATATCCTTTCTTCCCATTCTGAGTAAGGCTGAGTGGTTTCTAGGACATTTTCTGGCCTGATCACCAGATCGGGCCGGACTTTGCGGTTGATGAGCTGGAGGACGCCGATCGTTTCTCCTTCCCGGTTCTGCATGGGCAATACCAACACCGATCGGGTGTAGTAGTCGATATCCCGATCGAAGCTGCGGTCTAGCTGGTATGGTACTTCTGGGTTGAGGATGTAGGCATCTGGTAGATTCAAGGTTTCACCAGTGAGAGCCACATACCCAGCCAAGCTTTGGCGGGTTAGGGGAATGGCGAATTCCTGAAACGAAACTTTGGGGCGAGAATCGTTTTGCGCCACCTTAAACAACAGAGTTGGGATCTCATCAGTGCGATCCACCAAATAGACGCTGCCCGCATCACTACAGGTAATTTCCCGGCTTTTCGACAAAATCAGCGTCAGCAATTCAGACAAATCGTAAGTGCTAGACAGGGCGGCCCCAATGTCCAACAGCTGCTCTACCAGTTCAGCTCTCGATGCGGCTTGCTCCTGGATATTTCCATAATCGGGGAGCGCTGGATGCTCAACTCTCTGATGGCTTTTCACAGCTAGACCTCAATTTTTCTCTCCCTTGCCTTGACTTGCTCGATCGTGCAGTTGTTCTTCCCCTGAACGGGGTGAGCCATCATCGGCTATCCCTCTGGATTGGTTTGATTACAGGTTAGATATCACCTCAGCCAGAGCGAAGTCTTTTGCCGTCAGTCCCCCTGCATCGTGAGTTGTCAGGCTCACGGTAACTTTGTTGTAGGAAATGGAAATATCCGGGTGATGTCCTGCTTGCTCTGCTGGCTCTACCAACTTATTCACCCAGGCGATCGCCTCGATAAAATCTTTAAATACCTTTTTGGTTGTGATTTTCTTTCCTTCCACCGTCCAACCTGAAAGCTGGCTGGCTTTTCTTTGAATTTCTCCTTCCCCAAGCAACTGAGCCATTGTATTCACCCTTACATTTATATGTACAACACTGCCCAAGTACCCTTTCTGGTTTTTCACATCCAGTCCTTTTCCCTGCACCACTGGTCTAATGCACCCACAATCGTTAGTGGTGAGGAGGCTTGTTTACTCTCAATTATAGCAAGCTGAGACGATCTCGCCATCGGTGCAGTTGGCCGCTGCATCATCTACTTTACAGCATTCTGGTAGTTTTTCTGCTCTCTCCAGAGCCATCGGTATTTTCCCCAAGGGAAGCTTCTTGATTTTTCTGCGAGTGCTTTCCGAGTATTTTATAACTACTACCGGGCTTGATGCGTAGGTATCACCCTAAAATTACCAATTGATGATGATATGAATCGCCACCACACCATAGGAAAATCACCATCCTATGGGCTCTTAGTTGTGGTTGGTAAGAACGAAAATCCACTGGGAGGAAAATTTAGCCCCAAAAGCTATCCGCTCCCACCCAGAAGCGATCGAGCTTTAGGCTTGACGCTGGGGGTGGGAGCGGTGTAGCGGGTCTTCAGATTAGAGCCTGACTGCCGGGAGGAACCCCAAGTCAGCCGTTATATGTTTAACCTTTGGCGTCCCACTAGGAGACGCTGGCTGACTGTTAGAGAACAGCCCCGGCGCACAGCCGGCCTAGTCTAATCTGATGACCCAAGCGTTTACTACTATCTGGCATGGGCATCACCTCCTTTGACCCTAAACGGTATCGTTCTCAAAAGGCTAACGCTTCCCAAGATAACACAAAAATCTGGATTGAGTATGGAAATTCAAAAAAAACCTGCCGGTTGGCAGGATTTTTTTTGCTGCGGGGCTCGATCCGCGAGAATTACTCCCCTAGAGTAAGGACGGAGCCTGGTTCTCGCGGCATCGATTTCCCTTAGAGGGCGTTACCACGAGGTAGAACTTCTTCTGGGAAGATGAAGTTTTCGTGGGGTTGGTCCGCCGGAGCCATCCAGGCGCGCAGACCTTCGTTGAGTAGAATATTCTTGGTGTAGAACGTTTCAAACTCGGGGTCTTCAGCCGCCCGCAGTTCTTGGGATACGAAGTCGTAA
>DVDU01000157.1 GCA_015296065.1 Oscillatoriaceae cyanobacterium M33_DOE_052
CAAGTCCCTCAAGATGTATTTGAGAATCATGGAGAATGAATATTTAGTCATGCTTAAACTCCTCTTTTTTAATTTTCAGCTCTCATTATAACATAATTATGGCTATTTTTACCACTTTTTTATTGACATTCAACACTTTTGTGGATAGGCTAATTGCGCTCCACCACCAGCATAAACAACGGAATATACTTCCTGAGATTGAAGCCGCTTGGCTCCACCATCGGTTTACGCAAATTCATCCATTCCAAGATGGTAATGGGAGATTAGCTCGATGTCTTGCCAGTTTGATTTTTATTCAAGCTGGGTGGTTTCCCTTAGCGGTGACACGTGACGATAGAGCCGTATATATTCACGCTTCTGAGCAAGCAGATAGGGGAGATTTATCATGGCTAGTCAAATTATTTGCCAAAAAGGCACTGCCCACCCTACTGCTCTACAGACTCTAATCCTTAATAACCATAATTAAAATTTATGTATATAACAATTTTAATAAATAAATATTAATAAAAAAAATTAGATAAAAATCTAAATTTGTGCTATCTTTTAGAAGAGGTGTACTTCAAAAATATGCTGCTCATAATCCCTGAGTTACGTCAAAACCTGTTCCGATATCGCGGGAATCCTGCCCAACGTAAATCACTAAACCAAAAATTTAATTACTTTTAAAAAAGTGGGTACTAAGATATGGACGTGTTAATTGAATCAACCAAAAAATTTGAAGATGATTTGAGTAAATTAAGCGACAAACACCATAATCAAGTAGTGCAAATTATAAATCAACTGGCCGAGGACAAAGAAGAACTGGCCGTCCTTGTAAAAGCCAAAGCAGGCTGGCCTGATAATCCAAAGCATAAAAATCATCATCATGTTTCGCTAATAACAATTGGCCAAAAAGAGCCAGACCCAGACAATGAATGGGAACAAATATTATCCTTATATGCGACAAAGATGGATATGGGATTAACAATAATTTTATCAATTGACGAAGATCCGATATTTGATCAAATAATTTTAACGTTTTTTACAATTGTAAAGACCGACGAGTTCCTAATTGCTTTTATGGATATTAGTGGATTGTTGTTAAAAGATATGAGGTGGGGGCGAAAGTTGTTAAAAGATATGGGGCAGCAAATAATTCGAGAAAATGCTCAAATATCCTAAAATATTAATTGGTGATATTTTTAATTATCTTCATCCATTATGGCTCAAAACATTACTTTATGCGATGAATATGGAATTATTTACGAAGCCATGAAGATTTTGCCTGACGATCGGCTAAAAATTGGCTTGCTCGAAGCCTTAGCAGAACTTGAAGACCAGGAATGTCATAGAACTAGAACATTTCCCAAAACCAGACTGCATAAAGTAAAGGGCGTGAAACAGGCAATTTATCGAGCGGATATTGATAAAACTTCAGGTTGGCGCCTTCACGTTCAGTACATTAATATCAAGAGTAACGGGACGAATCAGACAGAGATTCATCTCAAAGATATTATTGAGGGGCAACAGCACGATGATGTCATAGAGGTAATTAAATCTAAGAAAAATCGCTACGATTAACTATTAATCGCTGAATTTAACAGCCACGATATTCGGTTTGAACGGGTCACGGTTTCTCCTCCAAATCGGAACCAAAACGATAACCTTTACCATAAACGGTGTGAATGAGGGGGGTTTCGCCGCGAGCTTCTATTTTGCGGCGCAACAGGCGAATTAAGGCGGCTAAAACATTGCTGGTGGGTTGGTCTTCTTGCCCCCATAAATAGGTGTGAATTTGCTCGTGAGTGAGGATCTGTCCTCGATGGCGCATGAAGTATTCTAAAAGGAGAATCTCTTTTTCTGAAAGGTCGATCGCCCTTCCCCCGCGATAGGCAATTTGGTTCGCCCGATCGAGTTCCAAATCTGACTCCCGCAGGCGGTCCGTGGCGCCAGAAACCCCCAAAGCCGCACCCCGCCGCAACAAGGCCCGCACCCGCGCCAGCAGTTCCCGCAATTCAAACGGCTTCACCAAATAATCATCCGCCCCAGCATCCAATCCCTGCACCCGATCGTCTATGGTATCCTTAGCGGTGAGAAACAGCACCGGCGTCGTCTTCCCAGCGCGGCGCAGTTGCTGGCAAATCTCCAAACCCGACGCTCTCGGTAACATCCAATCCAAAATCAGCAAATCATAATGTTTTTCTGACGCCAACTGCCCCCCCACCTTCCCATCGTGGGCCACTTCCACATCATTACCCTCCCGAGTCAAAGCCAAACTCAGAGCCTCGGTCAGTTCCACCTCATCATCCACTAGGAGAATCTGCATCTGTATCATTATTACTGGTTCGGGGTTGATTTTTGATTGCTTAACTAGGGTTATACAACCAAATCACAGATCATCTAAAATCTCTCATCCTTCCAACTATATCCCACACCGCCAAACTGCCCATGCTCACGATCGCACTTCCCAAAGGCTCCCTGTTGAAAGATAGCATCAAGCTCCTGCAAGGAGCCGGATTAGACTTCAGCGCCTTTTTAGACAGCTCCAACCGCCAACTACAAATCCCCGACCCCACCGGGACCGCCCAGGCATTGCTCGTGCGCGCCCAAGACGTGCCCGTATATGTAGAATACGGCCAAGCCCACCTCGGTATCGTCGGTTACGACGTATTGCGGGAAAAAACCCCCCGCGTCGCCCATTTAATTGACCTCGGTTTCGGAAAATGCAGGCTCTCCGTCGCCGTAAAAGAAACCAGTCCCTATGGGCGAGCCCTAGAACTACCAGCCCACGGACGGGTTGCCTCCAAATTCGTCCACTGCGCCCGCGAGTTCTTTCACAATTTAGACCTCCCAGTAGAAATCGTCCCCCTCTACGGTTCCGTAGAACTTGGTCCCATCACCGGGATGTCCGAGGCAATTGTTGATTTAGTTTCCACCGGACGCACCCTCAAAGAAAACGGGTTGATAGAAATCGAGGTACTATTTGAAAGCACAGCGCGACTCATTGCCCATCCCCTGAGTTATCGTCTCGATGTGGGGGGATTAGATGGTTTAGTCGCCCAACTCAGAAAAGCCGTAATGGCGCCAGTTTAAGCAATTAATTTTGTCGGTTGGGTTGAGGCACGAAACCCAACCCACGGATAGAATAGATGTGGGGCTAAAGCCAAAACCACAACCCTCTTCCGGAGGGCTAAAGCCCAACTACAAACCTAATCAAGAGGGCTAAAGCCAAACTACGAACCTAATCAAGAGGGCTAAAGCCAAAACCACAACCCTTTGATGAAGAATAGCCCCTACCACAAATGACAAATGACCAAGGACAAATAACAAATGACCAATAAAAAAAGACGCCAGCGGGAAACAGACTGGCGATTATTTTTACGCTTGGTGCCATACGCGAAGCGCAGCGGGCGGTTATTTCTTGTATCGATTGTTTTGCTAGTACCATTGTCGATCGCGGGAGCCGTGCAGCCGATTTTAATCGGCGAAGCCATTTCCTTAATTCGCGGCGAAACCACAGCTCTACCCTTTTTACAAGGCATCAGCCTGTCCCAAGGATTAAACCTGATGGTACTGTTATTAGCCGTGACGATCGGCGTGCGGCTAGCCCTGCAATCAGCCCAAGCCTATATGGTGCAGGAAGTGGGGCAAAAAATCACCGCCGATATCCGCAGTGATTTATTTGAACATATCACCTCCCTAGCGGTAAGGTTCTTCGATCGCACCCCCGTAGGCAAACTCATCACCCGCCTGACGAACGACGTAGAAGCCCTTGGCGAGGTCTTTTCCACCGGAGCGATCGGCGTCGTCAGCGACTTATTTTTAATCGCCGCCATTACCTTAATGATGTTTTACCGCCAGTGGCAACTAGCCAGCCTATTGCTGATGCTTCTATTGCCCATTACCGCCGTCATCATTTACTTTCAGAAAAAATATCGTGAAGCCAACTACCAAGCCAGAGAAGAACTATCAGAACTCAACGCCCAACTAGCAGAAAACATCACCGGTATCGGCGTCGTCCAGATATTTCGGCGGGAAAAACTCAACGCCGAAATGTTTAAAGCCCAAAACCAAAAATACCTCCGGGAAGTAGATGCCACCAACTATTACGACGCCGCCGTATCCGCTACCTTAGAGTGGGTTTCTCTCGTCGCCGTTGCTGGCGTTCTCTGGTGGGGAGGTAGCCTCATCCTCAGCAAATCCCTCACCTTCGGTCAGCTCTCAGAATTTATCCTCTTTTCCCAGCGACTATTTGACCCCCTCCGCCAATTTGCCGAAAAATTCACCGCCATCCAAGCTGGTTTCACCGCAATGGAGCGGATCAGTGACATCCTCAACGAACCCATAGAAATTCGCGACCCGGAAGCCATTAATGCTAACGGCTTTACCACTGACGAGGAAGGCAAAACCGGAGAAATTCGGTTTGAAAACGTCTCCTTTGCCTATAAACCCGGTGAATATGTCCTGAAAAACCTAGATTTCACCATTCAACCAGGGGAAAAAATCGCCTTAGTCGGTCCCACAGGTGCAGGCAAAAGTTCGATTATTCGGCTACTCTGTCGCCTGTATGAACCCAGCGAAGGGCGGATTTTTATCGATGGTATCGACATCCGAGATTTACCCCAAGCCGAATTAAGGCGACATTTAGGCGTTATTCTCCAAGACGGGTTTCTCTTTGCTGGCGATGTGAAAAGTAATATTAGTTTAGGAGAATCTTATTCTTTAGAACAAATCCAACTCGCCGCCTTCCAGACGAATGTTGCCAGTTTCATCGAGCAGTTACCCGATGGGTATGATACGCAACTGCGGGAGCGGGGGACAAATATTTCTGGGGGGCAAAAACAACTTTTAGCTTTCGCTCGCTCCGCTATTCGTAATCCCCGGATTTTGGTGCTAGATGAAGCCACATCTAACCTGGATGTAGGCACAGAAGCGTTGATTCAAGAAGCGCTCGATCGCCTCCTAGAACAGCGGACCGCCATTATTATCGCTCACCGCCTTTCTACCATTAAAAACGTCAACAGGATTTTTGTCCTCAAACATGGTGAATTAGTAGAAACTGGCACTCACGAACAATTACTGCACCAAGGCGGGCTTTATGCTAGTTTGTACAAATTACAACTATTGGGAAATTAGCTCCCCTTTGTGAAGTATAGTTATTTCAAATAAAAGCGAGACATTATCGAGCGCAATACTCTCGGATAATTTCGTCGATAGATTTGTCAGGATGTGCATACATTCTGGCTCTCTTTAAAGCACTAAAATCAGGCTCTATGTCATTTAAGTCTGGTGAGTATTTGGGTAAAAATACTACTTGATGACCAGCCGCCTCGGCCAATTCTTTAATCACTTTCTTTCGATGAATGGGCGCGTTATCCATAATTAATATCGAAGGTTCAGATAACTCAG
>DVDU01000179.1 GCA_015296065.1 Oscillatoriaceae cyanobacterium M33_DOE_052
ATATCCCTATCCGATTATTCATATGGCGACTCACGGGGAATTCCAGGCGGGAGCGGTGGAAAATTCTTATATTCAGTTGTGGGGTGAGGAGAAATTGCGCTTGAATCAGCTCCGGGAGTTGGGGTGGCATAATCCGGCGGTAGAATTGTTGGTGTTGAGCGCTTGTCGCACGGCTTTGGGGGATACCCAGGCGGAGATGGGTTTTGCGGGGTTGGCGGTGCAAGCGGGGGTGAAGTCGGCTTTGGCTTCTTTGTGGTCGGTGAGTGATGAGGGGACTTTGGCGCTGATGACGGAGTTTTATCGCCACTTGGAGAATGCCAAGATTAAGTCAGAAGCTCTGCGACAGGCGCAGATAGCGATGATTCGGGGTGAGTTGCAAGTGAGTGCGGGTGAGCTGCGCAGTTCTGGGGGGACTCGGGGCGCTTTGGCTCTACCGCCGGAGTTGTCAGAGGTGGAAAATAGTAATCTGTCTCATCCTTATTACTGGGCTGGCTTTACCATGATTGGCAGTCCTTGGTAGTTGGTCATTTGTCATTTGTCATTTGTCATTTGTCCTTTGTCACTTGTCCCTTGTCACTTGTAAGTGGTTACAGATATAAATATAGGGTTAAACTTTCACTTTTATAACCAAACAAAGGACAAAGGACAAAGGACTAATGACTAGATATGAATGGTGCCATCGGGCATGATGGCACCGGAGAAGTTGATTTTCTCCATGTGAACGCCGGTGAGGTTGGCGCCGTAGAGGTTGGCGCCGCTGAAGTTGGCGATCGTCAAGGGTGCCACTACTGGGGAATGATGACCATTCGCACTGGCGAGGGGGAGCTGCAACTCATCACCAATGAGGAGGAAAGTAAAAGGGCCCATCTGAATCGTGGCACCATCAGGCAAAACGGTAGAGCCTCGGACTCGCTGTCGGTTCACAAAAACGCCATTAGTGCTGTTGTGGTCTTGGAGGACGTAACGTCCATCATCGTCAGTGTTAATTGTGGCATGACGGCGGGAAACCAGGGGGGAGGAAAAACGGAGGGTCGCATTGGGGTCGCGCCCCAGCAAAACCGGGCCTTTGTTTTTCAGGGAAATGGAATGGTGGGAGTGGGAAGATGGGGGCGTGGGAGGGGCTGCGGGGGGGATGCCTCTGCGCATTTCTCCCACCAAAGCGATGTCACTGAGGAGGTTCATACTTTCCGGATTACCTTCGCTGACTTTCGCGCCACTCAGATTCGCTTTGGTGAGATTTGCTTCACTCCAATTAGCGAAACTAAAGTGAACTCTACTTAAGTTAGCTCGATGGAGGTTAGCTCTAGTCATGTTTGTAGCGTAAAGGTCGCTGGCTTCCAAGTTAGCTTTTGTGAGATTAGCCTCACAAAGTTTGGCATTGCGCAGGTCGGCATTCTCCAAATTCGCTTCCACGAGTTTGGCGGCAAACATATGAGCATTTCTAAGGTCGGCTTTTTCTAAATTCGCACCGCTGAGGTCAGCTTCGTAAAACTGCGCTTCATTCAGAATCGCATTGCTAATATCAGCATGGCTAAGGTCAGCACCATTAAGAAACGCTAACTCTAATTTTGCTTCCTTTAAGTGAGATTGACGCAAAATCGCACCAGTGAGATTGGCGCGGGTAGCGTCAGCACCGATGAGGTGGGCATTACTGAGGTCGGCGCCCATGAGGTTGGCGTGAAACAGATCGGCGCGAAACAGGTCAGCACGACTGAGATTGGCATAACTGAGGTCAGCATAACTAAGATGGGCGCCGAATAATTTGGTATCACGCAAATCTGCGAGATTAAAATGGCATTTTTGTAAATTGGCACTGCTGAGGTTGGCGCCTTTGAGATTGGCACCCTCTAGGTGCGCCCGGGTCAGTCGGGCATCGTACAAGTCGGTATTTTGCAGGTTTGCACCTCTGAGATTGGCTGCTCTAAATTCGGCGCTGCTGAGGTCAGCGCTGCTGAAGTTAGCAGCGCTGAGGTTGGCACCGCTGAAGTCGGCGCCGCTGAGGTTGGCACCGCTGAGGTTGGCGCCGCTGAGGTCAACGCCGCAGAAATCTCTTTGTCCTTCGCCATAGGCTTTGAGAATTTCGCTAGCACCCATATGATTTTTGGCTATAAACCGAGTTATGTAACTAAATTTTCGCAAATTAAAACGATAATCGGCCTCATGGCACTAGGACATTAGAGAAACGGGGTTTCTGATTTGGATTTCCTCCCCAGCCGCTGTCGATCATCCTCAGAATACAGAAACCCCGTTTCTAGGGTTTCACTGTGCCGTCAGGCATGATGGCACCGGAGCAGTTGATTTTGGCCAATGAAATCCCCTTCAGGTTCGCCCCATAGAGGTTGGCGCCGCTGAGATTGGCGACGAGCAAATCTGCAGGCATGGCCTCGGCTACGGTTTCTGAAACTTCAGCACTGGTGGTATTTTCTGCCGATTTCAATACCAACTGTAGTTCGTCCCCTTTGAGCAGAAAGGTAAAAGGTCCGATTTGAATCGTTGCCCCATCGGCGAGAACTACTTCACCTTTGACTCGCAGCCGATTGACGAAAACGCCATTCGTGCTGTTTTGGTCTTGGAGGACATAGCGTCCTTGGGGATCGGTTTCGATCGTGGCATGGCGTCGGGAAACCATCTGGGAATTGAATCGGATGTTGGCACTGGGGTGGCGCCCCAACACTACAGCGCCTTTATTTTTCAGAGAAATAGAATTGGGTGTTACCAAAGATGCCAGTTTGCCGCTGGGGCTGGGGACTAAGGCTTTTGGCGGCAGCATGCTGCTCAAGGTAGTTTCGCTCTGGTCAATGGTGCTAGGATTCTCTTCGATCGCCCTGGCGCCGCTGAGATTAGCATGGCTGAGATTCGCCTCACTCCAATTCACCCCACTAAAATAAGCATCGCTTAAATTGGTAAAACTTAAGTTTGCCCTACTCATATTGGTGCCATAAAGGTCGGTTCCCTCCAAATTAGCCCGTCGGAGATTCGCCTCGCTCAATTTAGCGCCGCGAAGACAAGCGAACCCTAAATTAGCCTCAATCAGTTTCGCGGCAAACAGTTGGGCATTTCTCAAATCTGCCTTTTCCAAGTTAGCGCTGGTGAGGTCAGCATCGTAAAGGCGAGCTTCAGCGAGTTTCGCACCGCTGAGGTCAGCACCTTTGAGATCCGCACTGACTAGGGAGGCCATTTCTAGTTTGGCATCTTTTAGGCAACAGCCACTTAAATTACAATGACTCAGGTGGGCGCGGCTGAGGTCAGCACCAATCAGATGCGCACGGCTCAGGTCGGCGCTGTAGAGGTCGGCGCGAAATAGGTAGGCGCGAAACAGGTCAGCGCGGCTGAGGTTGGCATAACTCAAGTCAGCGTAACTGAGATACGCACCAAAAAGTTTGGCATCTCTGAGGTCAGCGCGATTTAAAATCGCTTTCTGAAAATGGGCACTACTCAAATTTGCACCGGTGAGATTGGCACTGGTGAGGTTAGCGCCACTAAGCCTGGTATCGTAAAGGTCGGCATCATACAGGTCGGCGCCAGTGAGGTTGGCTCCTTTCATTTCTGCACTGCTGAGGTCGGCACTTCTGAGGTCAGCGCCAGTTAAATCAGCACCGGTGAGAATGGCGCCATTGAGGTTGACACCACTAAGGACAGCACCTCTGAGCGTGATGCTGGTAAAATCCCGCTTACCTCCGGCATAACCTTCCAGGAGTTCTTGAACGGTCATAGATTTTTCGTTTGGGAACTGGGGTGTAACTAGATTTTCCCAAATCAAAACACCAGATGGACAAGGCTGATGATTTTGGGGTGGGTAGGGGCGGGGTGCCGTCCAGAAATGCCCCTGGTGTTGGGTTGACTGGATCCAGTTGTTGGGGTGGGAGTCTTTGTGACCCCCCCCCAAGGCATTAACTACCCCCCAACAGTTGCAGATGCTGGGCGGCTTCGTTGAGTTTGCTGATGCCGATCTTGGTTTGACTGATCCCGGCGGCGGTTTGCTGGGCGCCGGTGTTGATGTTGTTCATGGCGGCGACTACTTGGGTGACAGCAATGGCTTGCTGCCCTGCAGTGAGGGCGATTTGCTGGTTTGTGACTACAGCATCATTGATGGCGGCGATCGTACTTTCTTGATTTTTCAACACGATGGTCTCGATCGCCTCCACCACCCCATTGAATGCCCCCGCTGTTCGCCGAGACAGCTTGATGCCCTGATCCGCATTTTTCTTACCTTCTTCCGTCGCTCTCACCGTAGTCATAATCACATTTTGGATATCCAAAACCAGCAAATTAATTTTCTCCGCCGAGCCCTTGCTTTGGTCTGCCAGCTTGCGAATCTCCGTAGCTACCACCGCAAATCCCCTACCCTGCTGTCCCGCTCTTGCGGCTTCTACAGAAGCATTCAGCGCGAGGATATTCGTCTGATTCGCGATATCTTGCACCATATTCGTGATACTGGTAATCTGAGTCACCTGCTGGCTCAAGTGACTAATTTGGCGAGAAATTTCCTCCACTTTCTCCTGCAATACCGATATCCCCTCCAGGGTTTCGGTTACGACCTTATGTCCCTCCCGCGCCAGGTGCAGTACCTGGCGTGCCCCCTCAGAGCCTTGGTGGGCCATTTCCAAAACTAGCTGCGCATTCTGCACCGCAGATTCGGCTTGTTTCGCTGATTGATTAGAAGATGCTCCCAGTTCATCCATTGTACTGGTAGTTTGGTTAACCGAGGATGCTTGTTCTGAAGCGATTCGCTCCTGCTGAGCCACAGTAGCGGCGATTTCCGTGGACGAGGTGGAAATCATGTTAATCACACTTACCAGAGGTCTAGTGATTTCTTTGCTTAACACTATCCCTAACAAAATTGCCGTAACAGGGCCTAATATTAGCCCAATTAAACAGGCCATTGTGCTATTCTTGGCGTCTCTTTCTGCCGCTGCAAAAGTCACATCATTAAGCCCCTCATTAATCCTGATTAGTTCTAACATTGAATTGGTTGCTTCATCAAACAATGATTTGTTACCTTCTCTGTAATTTTCCATTTTTTCGTATAAATTGCTCGCTTTTTGGGCAGCAATCATTTGAAGAGATTTTTCTTGGTCTTTAGAGAGTAAATCGATTTCTACTTGCCAAGGATTTCTCATATTTAAAATGTGAAATTCTTCTTCAATCTTTAAAAAATTTTTATGGGCATCTTGCCATCTATCCCATTGGGG
Organism: Oscillatoriaceae cyanobacterium M33_DOE_052; assembly: GCA_015296065.1. Classification (GTDB taxonomy): domain Bacteria; phylum Cyanobacteriota; class Cyanobacteriia; order Cyanobacteriales; family Laspinemataceae; genus Koinonema. The sequence continues at coordinate 5,193 of DVDU01000179.1, forward strand.
CAAAAATTTTTGTTGATATAGCTTCTCTTCTTCTGGTATTTTTTCGGCATTTTCATATATTTTAAATCCTTCATTAATTTGCAAAGTGGCCTGCTCAAGTTTTTGAAATGCTTCTTTTCTGTCTTCGGCATTTAACATGGGATTTAATAGCCATCTTTCCACCGATTCAATTTGGGTTTGTCCTTCATTAATCTGCCATAAACCTATAATGCTGGGCAGGGTATTGTCGCTTAATGTTGTCACGTGCTGGTTCATTCGGGAATTGCCTAACCAACCAATTAAGGCAACCACGAGGACGATTCCTCCCATCAGTAAAAAAGCGCCAATCAGTTTGCTTTGTAAGCTGCCATTGCGAAACATCGGTGTTCTCCTTGTAGATAGGTTGTGCATTGACAAGCCTGTGCATGGGTATGTTTGGGACAAAACCAGGGGGTACAGTTGGGGGATGAGGCAGAGAAAACCAAGAGATTACTAACCCAGCATCCAGAAATCGAGAAGTTGCTATAGCAGTCCTATTTCAATCTTCATATTTTTGTAGGGGCAATCCCCCCCTGGTTGCCCCGGAGCGTCTAGGGGCAGCCACGGGGGGCCTACCCCTACAATTACCACAACCCATTTAGGATTGCTATAGTTGGTATGCCAAGATGCCTAAAGGTAAAATAAATGTTCCCCTTGCCGAGCCAAACAATCATTCTAGGGTGAGGGTGAAGCCAACATCCCAGCTAATGACAGACATTTTGCCATATGTCACCAGGATGCAGGCTAAAAATGAATAGCCATGCAACCTTCTTCAGTATCCCATTGTATCTCCAGTTTTGGGAAAGTTGCTGCCGTCCCAGGGCGGTGCGGTTGCGGTTGCAGATAGTTTTGGTGGCAGAGCTGCCCAGACGCCTGCCGCGACTATCTCATCACCATCATAGGATGGAGACGGGAATTGTGGCTGCCTGCCGTGCTACAAATCATATAGATGATGAATTTTTGACATTGGTACTACTTGCCGCCCAGGGCTTTGAGCTGGAGGGCCGCTTCATTAAGTTTCTGAATACCTATCTTAGTTTGGGTGATACCTGCCGCAGTTTGTTGGGCGCCACTATTGATGCTGTTAATGGAATTAACCACCTGTTCCACAGCAATAGATTGCTGTCCAGCCGTGAGAGCGATTTGCTGATTGGTTAAAACCGCATCATTGATAGCGGTGATCGTGAGTTCTTGGTTTTTTAGCACGATATCGCTCATGGCATTTACTGTGAGTTCTTGGTTTTTTAACACAATCGTGTTAATCGCTTGATTAACGCTGCTAAAAGCAGCGGCGGTTTGCTGGGAAAGTTCTATGGTTTGACTGGCATTTTTCCGGCTTTCTTCGGCGAGGGTAAATGTGGCACCGATCGCGTTATGGATATCAGCCACTAAAACACTGATTTTCTCTGCTGAGCCCCGACTTTGGTCCGCCAGTTTCCTAATTTCTGCTGCCACCACGGCAAATCCTTTGCCATGTTCTCCCGCTCTCACGGCTTCTACTGAAGCATTCAACGCCAGCATATTGGTCTGATTCGCGATGTTTTGCACTAAATTGGTGATACTGCCGATTTGGGTAACTTGCTGGCTCAACCGGGAAATCTGTTCGGAGAGTTGGGAGACTTTCTGCTGGAGTGTAGAGATACCTTCGAGAGTTTTTCCCACAACCCCCATACCACTTTCCGCCAGGTTTAAAACTTCACGGGATCCCTCGGCTCCGGCTTTGGCCATTTGCAACACTTCACGGGCTCCGGTAATTCCAGCTTCCGCCATGCGCAGGACTTGACGGGCATTTTCTGCTCCTGCTTTGGCTTGGGCAGCAGATTGGCGGGATGACGCCCCCAGTTCGTCGATCGTGCTACTGGTTTCATTAACTGAGGCGGCTTGGTCGGAGGCAATGCGTTCTTGCTGTTCTATGGTGGCGGCAATTTCTGTGGATGAACCAGCGATCGTGTTGACGATCCCTTTGATGGCTTCATCCAGCGGTTTAGCAATAGCCTTGGTTAAAACGACACCCAAGACTAGAGATGTTACTGGTCCCAATATCAACCAAACTGCACTCCAAATGCTAGCACTTCTGGCATCTGCCGCTGCCGCATCTCTAGCCTCTACCCCCACATCTTCGTTAATTTTCAGGAGTTCTACGATCGAGTTGACCACCGCATCCCGCATCACTTTTCTCGTGCCGCGATAATCGGCCATCTTCTCATATAACGCGATCGCTTTTTTTACCTCAGCCATTTCTGGAGAATTACCCTTCCCTTGAGCCAGCAACTCTACTTGTTTTGCCCAGGGATTTTTCTGTCCTATTTGATAAAAACTGATGGCATTTTGTAAAAATTCATTATGAGTCACTTCCCATGTATTCCATTCCTCTAACAACCGCCGATATAAAACTTCTTCATCAGGGGTTTTTAAGGCTATTTCATACAAATCAAATCCTTCTTTAATTTGAGATTTTGCCTTATCTAATCTTGGCATTACATCTTGATAATAATTTTCGACCAAGAAGGAGTTCAACAACAATCTATCTAAGACATTTATTTGAGTTTGACCTTCATTGATTTTCCATAAACCCATAATACTGGGTACAGTATTGTAGCTGAGGGTTTTAATATGCTGACTTAACCGATAATTGGCCAGCCAGCCAACTAAAACCAAGAAAAACACCAGCAAACCCATGATTAAAAATGAGCCATTTAGCTTGGTTTGCAAGTTCATTTTGCGAAACATAACATATCTCCTTCACCCTAAGTCTGCCCAATCCAATTAGAGTTGGATTAGGTTGATTAGCAATCTCAAAGACGAATCAGAAACAATCCCATGTAAGAGAGGGATAATTGAGGTCGTTACTGGTAGGGGCGATCTGGGATGGATAGGGACGGCACTGAGAATAATTGTAGCTGGCTGGACGATCGCGGCCTGGGAGCTGCATGATTTTTTAAGGAAAAATTTATCAAACTTAAGAAAAAAGCAATAGCACATCCAGACTAAAATCGTGGGTTGTCATAGTGATTCATCCACTACCACAGGCATTGTCTCCAACAGAGAACAACTACCCCTCGTTTTAGGCTGGACGCGCTATTTGATTTTGGTTCGGTTAAATCCCTATCTACCGGGGATAAACCGATTACTGGCTTTGGCAGAATTTGCGCTGTTTGTCAGACTCTGGCTCTTGCCAAGAATAAGCAAAATGACTGACAGCGTTGATCCGGGGCGCGAACCCCCGGAGGGCTTCCATTTGCGATTCTAGGGAGGGGCGTTCTGCCGTAGAGCTGCCCCAATACCCAGCCAGAGCTGGGACGATTTTCGTTTCTGGGGCTGCCATATCGATGACCCGCTGCACCTCTTCCATAATACAGCGGGGGTTGCCGCAGTTGGCATAAGACATGGGGTGCCATTCCATATCTTCACCGAACCGGTCCCAAGCCTGCAAGCGAGAATCATAGCCCCATTGACCGACGGGGCGGTTGCCGCCAGGGAAAAATACAGCTCCCGATGGGATACCTTCTTTTTGCACCCGATCGCTGGCAAGGCTGACGAAATCTAGGACCCCTTGGACGGCATGGGCAACACTGAGATACCAAAGTTCCCACTGGAGCAAGGGTTGCCGTTGAGAGGCGCTGGTGGCGACTGGGGTGGAACCGGGGCGGCGTCCCTGCCAGAGGGGCTCGGCTTCAGTGGGATAGAGTTTATCTATGGCTTCGATGTCTTGGGCGGTGATGAAGCCAGTATTCACAAACCGGCGAATCAGTTCTCGGCCTTTTTCGTTGAGCCCGCGTTGGTAGAGGGTTTGCTTGGATGCTTCGCCGTAGATCCATAAATCTTTTACGTCACCAACTACGGAAGCGGCACCAATCCCGCGATGATAACGCACGTAGTCAAATAGGACGCCATCGGGTTTGCGCTGGAGGATAGCGTTGAGGATGGTGGCGTAATCTCGGCGGGCGATCGGACTGTAGGGGTCGATGAAAGTATGAGAAGAACTGCCGCCGGTGTCATGGACGCCACTTTCTTCGGTGACATTGAGAGTGGTTTTGCCTTGGCTATTGCGGGCGAGGGCTTCTTGGCGATCGGCTCTTTGGGAGTAGTTATAGCCAAAGTTCATCGTAAACATCCAGGCGTACATTTTCAGCCCCCGCTGACGACCTTTGGGCAGCACCTCTGCCAATAAGTCGATATTTTCTTGTCCGGGGTTACGCAATACGGAAGGCCAGGGGGTGGGATTGCTAGCCGCTGGGAGCAAAACCTGGCCATCGTAGAACACTTCCACGTAAACTTCGTTATAGCCCTTGTCAACGATGCGGTCTAAAACAGCTTCTAATGCTCCTGGTTGGGCATCGCAGGGATACAAGCGCAGCCAAATTGCTTGGGTTTGCGGCCAATTTTTACTGCGACACTCCTGCAACCGTTTGGCTTCCGAGGCGATGAGCTGTTGGTAGCGCTGCTGTGCGGCAGCGTCACCTTTGAGGGCCGCTTCTCGCAGTTGGTTTTTTTCCGCCCTAGCTGCTTCCGGTACTAGGCAGGTAGCAGCTCCTGTGCCGATCGCGGGCAAACTTGCCATTAAAGGACTGAATGTGGCAGCGGCTATTGCGGCGGACACTGCCAAGCGTCGCGTCAGCATCGCCATCCCCGCGAAACGATGCCACGGGGGAGTTTGGTGGCTGAAGACATTTTTGGTGTTCCCGTTGGTGGCCGATTTTAGGTGTTGCCCAAGTCTCATAATCAAATTAGATGTGAGGGAGTAAAACCAGAAGCTACAAAACTGATATGGATGGATGTATTTTTTATTCTATTCAATCGCACGGGCTATTTTCAGCAGTCATTGGTCAAAAGTCTAATGTCATTTATCCCTTGGTTAAAGGACAAATGACATTGCACTTTTGACAAGTGACAAAGGACAAGATGTCTATGCGCCTCGTTGCAGAGCCGCTTCTACTTGCTTGAATTCTTCTTCCAGACGTGTTTTCAGCTTGGTGGGTACGGGACGGTTGGGGTAATAATTGTAATGACCGGCCAGACCGCTTAAGGCAGTGCGCATGGTGGTGAATGAGGGTAGTTTGGCCAGGGCGGGATCGCGAGCATAGCGAGCGGAATATTCATTGATCACCAGGCGCGCCTCAGCCTGCGCTGTGGCTTTTTCGGGGGCACCTTCTGGCAATTCGATGGCGGTTCTCAAGCTGTTAACCAAGGATAGGGTGTCTTGGCGATAGTTGCCGCTGAGAGTGCCGCCAGAGGAACAACCCGCTAAGCCAATGGCAACTACTAAGACGAAGGCTAATAGGCGGGATAAATATTGCTTTATGGGCATGGTTGGAAAAGCGACCTTAAACAAACTTGACCATCATCGTATCTTGGATTGGCACAAAGCAAGTCGATCGCGATGATGAAAAAACCTCCCCCAACGGACCCAGGGGAGGTTTTGCTATGATGCTGGGGTAACAGCAATGGCGGATAGGCTCGGTGCTTGACCATGCTGCTCCGGGAAACTCTGTGTCATCTGATGCGGAAACGCCGTAATGTTAACGCCATGCCTAAACCGATCGGTCTGCGAAGCGTCGGTGTTCGGCGCGTCTGGATGGCAATCCATTTTTGGGGAAAACCTTGCCTGGTGAAAATTTGCTTGGCTTGGTAGTAGTGGGTGTAAGCGTTGCAGGTATTTTCTACGCCATCGCCAAAAGCCCGATCGCTGTACGCTATGGCCAAATTATTATGCACCGTTCCCCATTCCCAGGGAAAGGCTTCTGGTTCATACAGCAGCAGCGCCATTTCACAACAAACAATCGCAATCTCCAAATTCATTTCTTGGTCCCCATCGGGCAGCGCCCGCAAGATCCCAGCAAAATCTACTAGCGCCCCAGCTACTTTCGCCCGTTCCAATGCTGGCAGCTTACACAATGTGAGCTTAGTCCAGCTATGCAGCACATAGATTAAGTCAGAATCTAGGGTATCTACCTGCTCTACCAAGAGCGGGTACACCAACCGCAATGAGCCGCAACTGTGCCAAGTAGCCTGCAAAACCCGCACCAAAAACCCCAATTTAGAATCAGGCGGCGATGCGGATGGCTCGAACAGAATTCTAGGTGGTTCTTCCCCCCACCGCAGGGACTTTACCGCTGAAGCGGTTTGGGGACGATGCGACGCCGACACCTGAAGGCGATCGCCAGCTACGGCTTTCAGTGGTGAGTTGATTTTACGGACGGAAGTGAGAAGAGCGCGACGCGAGCTTCGGTGCGAACCACTTCCAGGGTAGGATAGCTTCATAATCCCAATGTATCTCCTAACATATTGACCGTTTGTTTTCGCTCGCTGAGAAATTCACCGCTTCAAGGGTGAGTCTCACTCTCAAGCTATACTCCACCATTACCAGCCATCCGGTGCGTTACTTTTTGCTACTTACAGCCTATTTCTGGCCTTTCAGGACAAAAAGTCTTATTTTGACGTATTTTTTTTCCCCGTCTCCCCGTCTCCCCGTCTTACTCCCCTTTCTCCCTTTTTGGGAGAAAGGGGTTGGGGGATAGAGGGCTCACCCCCGTCTCCCCGTCTCCAAGTCTCCCCGTCTCCCCGTCTCCCCGTCTCCCCGTCTCCCCGGTCGGTGAGCGAAGCCGAACCGCGTCTCCCCGTCTCCAAGTCCCCCCGTCTCCCGGACCTCCATCCGTCCTGATTGCCCAGTGCCAGATCCGGATAATTAGTATTTTATACATAATATATATAATATTAGTCAAAACAATGATTAAAACAGGAAATACTGTAATTTATATACAAAACATAAAAAAAACTTAGATGAGGAAAAGTCACAGCCATCTAAATCCCAGACTTTGCCACTACGATGAGGGAGGAGTAAGATAACTTTTAAACTTCATCTAGTTTAGGTATGAGTCGTAAAATGGATACCAGGAAGTAGCCGTAGAGAAGGCGGGAAAATTTCACGCGATATGGAAGATCCGAATCTCAGTTTTGAAGATGCGATCGAAGTAGCTGATGCAGCGGTTTTTGCCAGTAAGGGACGACACCTAACCGATGTGGAAATGATTATCCTGCGTGGTTCTTGGCAAAATCAGACCTATCCAGAGATGGCAGAAAATTCTGATTACGCCGCCAATTACCTGCAGCGCACCGCTGGACCCAAACTGTGGGTGTTGTTGTCGGAGGTCCTGGGAGAAGAGGTAAAGAAAACTAATTTTCGCACCGCACTGGAACGCCTTCAGGGGTCCCGCCAGTACCGCCGGTTGCCAGCGCAACAGTCGTTTTTTGGGGCGGAAGGGGCGATTCGCGAATCGCCCCTACAACAAACCTGGTCTCCCATAGCCACCGAGCTAGAATTTCCCGAAGGACCAGTAGCCCTCGATTCCCCCTTTTACATCGAGCGGCCCCCCATAGAATCCGATTGTTGCTTGGCAATTTTACAACCGGGGGGACTGGTCAGCATCAAAGCACCCAGACATATGGGCAAAACCTCCCTGTTAAATCGGATTCTCGATCGGGTCACAGCCCCCGGTATCCGCACCGTCAACCTCAACCTCTTACTCGCGGAAAGAGGAATTTTAAAAAACCTCGACCTCTTTTTACGCTGGTTTTGCCAGCGCATCACCCGAGAACTGCAACTGGAAAACAAATTAGACGAATACTGGGACGAAGATATCTTCAGCAGCAATACCAACTGCACCGATTACTTTGAAGAATACCTGCTCACCGAAATAGAAGGCCAGCTCATCCTCGGTATCGATGAAGTTGACCGAGTTTTCGCCCATCCACAAATTGCCTCGGACTTTTTGAGCTTACTCCGCTTTTGGCATGAATCGGCCAAAGAAAATGGCATTTGGAAAAAACTCAGCTTAGTCATCGCCCATTCCACGGAAGTTTATATCGATTTAGATGTGAACAAATCTCCCTTTAATGTGGGTTTACCCGTGAAACTGCCTGAATTCACCCCCGCTCAAGTGGAAGATTTAGCCCGCCGCTACGAACTAGAAATGTCCCCAGAATTGACCACCCAGCGCCTTTCCGCCTTGCAGGGTATGGTGGGAGGGCACCCCTATCTCATCCGGTTGGCATTTTATCACTTGCGCCGTCAAGATGTGGACTGGGAAGAACTACTGGCGAAAGCGAGTACAGATTTGGGCATTTACCGCCAGCATTTAGAGGGATATTGGGCGACAATTCAAGAGCATCCCGAATTAAAAATTGCGCTCAAGCAGGCGGTTTTGGGAACCAAACCGGTGCCTTTAGAGCTACGTACCACTTTTAAACTGGTAGGGATGGGTTTGGTAAAACGGTTGGCCAACGGGGTGGAACCCTCTTGCGAACTGTACCGGCGATATTTTCTCGATAAACTGAGACATGATTTTTAACCAGGGCAAAATTTATGGCGCCATACAAATATAAAGTAGGCAGTAGTTTAGATTACCAGCACCCCACTTATGTGCAGCGGCGCGCTGATGTGGAACTGCATGAGAGTTTATGTCGGGGTGATTTTTGCTATGTGCTAAACTCTAGGCAGATGGGTAAGTCCAGCTTGCGGGTGCAGGCGATGGCCAGATTGACGCAAGTGGGGATTAAATGCGCGGTCATTGATTTGACGGAAATTGGTACTTATGATGTCACTCCTGAAAAGTGGTATTTGGGCATTATTAGAAGGTTGGTGAAAAGTCTGGATTTGGGGGTGAAGTTTGAATATCGCCAGTGGTGGCGGGAGCGAGAGGCGCTTTCGGCGGTAGATAGATTTAGCCAATTTATTGAGGAGGTATTGCTGCTGAAAATTGGGGATAATTTGGTAATTTTTATTGATGAAATTGATAGTATTCTTAGTTTAAATTTTGGTGATGATTTTTTTGCTTGCATCCGCTCTTGTTATGACCGACGCTCAGACAATACCGCCTACAGTCGTCTGACCTTTTGCTTGCTGGGGGTGGCGACACCATCAGATTTAATTAAGGATAAACTGCGGACGCCTTTTAATATTGGACGTTCGATTGAGTTGACTGGTTTTACTTTGGCTGAGGCGAAGTCGGGGCTATTAGGGGGATTGACTGAATCTGTGCCTGAGCCGGAAATGGTGCTGGCGGAGATTCTAGAATGGACGGGGGGACAACCCTTTCTCAGCCAAAAGTTATGCCAGATTGTTTGCAATATGACGGATGGGGAACATCCGGTGGTAGTAGCGGATTTGGTGAGAAAGCAGATTGTAGAAAATTGGGAATATCAGGATGAACCAGAACATTTGAAGACGATTAAAAATCGGCTTTTGAGTCGGGAAAAACGGGCGGGGCGATTGCTGGGACTATATCAGGAGATTTTACAGTGTGGATTTGTCCCAGCGGATGATGGGGAAGACCAAACGGAATTGCGGCTGGCGGGGTTGGCGGTAAAGCAGGGGGGAAGGCTGAGGGCGTATAATCGGATTTATGAGCAGGTTTTCGACCAAGTATGGGTGAGGCAGGAACTGCAAGGTCTGCGACCATATGCGGAGGCAATTAATGCTTGGTTAGACTCGAACTGTGGGGATGAATCACGGCTGCTGCGGGGTCAGGCATTGCAAGATGCTCTGGCGTGGAAAGCGGGGAAAAGTTTGAGTGAGGAAGATGAGCGGTTTTTAGATGCTAGTCAAGCGTTGGAAAAGCGAGAATTTCAGCGGGCTTTAGATACGGAAAAGGAGGAGTCTCGGATTTTAGCTAATGCTAATGAGACTCTGAGAAAGGCGCAAGCGGATGCGAATGCGAATCTGAGGAAGGCGCAACATACAGCTCGCCAGATTATTGGTGTGGCTTTGGTGGGATTGGGGGCGATCGTCTCTGGGGCTTTATGGACGATCGGGGAAGCGAAATCAGACTTAAAAGAGGCAAAAATTGCGGAAATCAAATCGATGAATTCAGCGGCCACGGCGCTGCAGGATGTGGGGAATGAGTTAGAGTCTTTGATGGCAGCCCTCATTGCTACGAGCAATTTACTGGAGGGCGGAATACCCCCAATGATTCGGGACGAAACTGTGGCGAATCTCCAAGAGCGGCTCGCGGAAGTGCGGGAGCAGAACCAGTGGCAAGCTCACGATCGGGCAATTTGGGAGGTGCGTTTTAGCCCTGATGGTGAATTACTGGCTACGGCTAGTGAAGATAATACGGTAAAAATCTGGAGCCGCAAAGGTGAGTTACGGGCGACTTTGACTCACGCCGATCGGGTATATGGTCTGGACTTTAGTCCTGATGGCTCACTCATCGCTACGGCTTCCCAGGAAAAGGCGGTGAAACTCTGGAATCTAGAAGGCAAGCTGCTGAAAACTTTTACCGGGCAAGCAGAAAGCCTTTTTAGTGTTAGTTTTCACCCCCAAGGAGAGATTATCGCTGCTGCGAGCAAAGATGGCATTATTACTCTGTGGCGTCGGGATGGTCAGCTCATTAAAACTATTAAAGCTCACAATGACGCGACTTATAGTGTCAGTTTTAGTCCTGATGGCTCACTGCTGGCCAGTGCGAGTGAAGATAAAACTGTCAAGTTGTGGAACGTGAAGGGTGTCCTGGTACAAACCCTGTCTGGATATACACATGGTGTCACCCATGCGAGTTTCAGCACTGATGGCAAATTTATCGCTACTACCACCACTAATGGCAGAACTCAGCTCTGGTCTCAAGTGGGTGAGACGGTGAGTGGGGGAAGCTCAGATGAGGGTCAGTATTTATTCGCCCAGTATCCTCGGCGAGAGGTGCGGCGATCGGCTGGTCTAGAGGTGCCTCTGTCCAGAGTAGCAGAGATGGCGCCATTGTCTAAGCTCCCCAGTCACGAGGATGTAGTTTGGAAAGCTAGTTTTAGCCCGCAGGATGGTGTGTCATTGTCTCCCACGATCGCCACTGCCAGTTCTGATGGTACGGTAAAACTCTGGTCTGAGGACGGGATCTCGTTTGATACGTTCAAGGGTTACAACAGTGCGGTTTATAGTGTCAGTTTTAGCCCCGATGGGCGGAAGCGTCGCGCCAGCATCGCCACGGCCACGGCTGATGGTATGGTGAGAATCTGGCGCGGTAGTCCTCTGGCTTTGACTCTCTCGGGGCATCAAAATTGGATTAATCGGGTTAGTTTTAGTTCGGATGGGCAGTCGATCGCTTCTGCGAGTCGGGACAATACGGCGAAACTCTGGCGTCTGGATGGGACGATCTTGCAAACTTTTCTAGGTCATCAGGGTTGGGTGACAGGGGTCAGCTTTAGTCCTGACGGCCAGATGATTGCTACAGCTAGTCAGGATAAAACGGCGAAGCTGTGGGCTCGCAATGGCACTTTGATGCACAATCTCACTGGTCATAGTGATGAGGTTAATAGTGTCAACTTCAGCCCTTCGGGGCAATTGATTGCTACTACCAGCAACGATCGGACGGTGAAGTTATGGCACCCGGACGGTACGCCTGTGAGGACATTAAGCGGACATCGGGACTGGGTATGGTGGGCAGCATTTAGCCCTGATGGCCAAATTATTGCTACTGCTAGTGCTGATGATACGGTAAAGCTCTGGCGTCTTGATGGCGCGGAAGTGACAACCCTCTCTGGGCATTCGGATGATGTGAATATGGTTGTTTTCAGTCCTGATGGCGAACTGCTCGCTACGGCGGGGGATGACCGGAAAATTTTGCTCTGGCGAGCCGATGGGACTTTGCTCAAGACTCTGCAAGGGCATAAAAATAAGGTGGTGGGGGTGAGCTTCAGTCCCGATGGCCGGTATCTGGCTAGTGCTAGTTGGGATAAATCTGTGAAGATTTGGAGCCGTCGGGGGGAATTGCTGGCGACGCTGAAAATCGATCGGATGGTGAATGGGGTTAGTTTCTCTTCTGATGGGAAGCTCCTGGCGACGGCGGCGGCGGAGAAAAGTGTCAAGTTGTGGCGGCTCGAAGATTTGCCTTTACCGAGTGATGGTGATGTGCAATTGCTGCTGCAGCGGGGTTGTGACTGGCTTGGGGATTATTTGGCAGGCCATGCCGCTGCCCGATCGAAGTTGCCGGTATGTCAGTGAGCCCCCTAGGGGGGATGGGCTGAAGCCCAACTATGAACTGGGGGATGGTTGGTCTGCTAATGTGATAATAACTGGTTTATGACTGGGGTATTTTTAGTTACTGTGTATTCTATGGCTACAGCTCCCACTGTCACTCCCGATCGGGTTGGGCAAGTCACTCGCAAACCTTATCCTAATTACAAAGTCATCGTCCTTAATGATGATGTGAACACCTTTGAACATGTGGCTAAGTGCTTGATGAAATACATCCCTGGGATGACGAGCGATCGGGCTTGGGAACTTACCAATATGGTTCACTTTGAAGGCCAAGCGATCGTCTGGACTGGACCGCTCGAACCAGCGGAACTTTACCACCAGCAGCTTAGCCGCGCTGGTTTGACGATGGCGCCTTTAGAGGCGGCGTGAGTTCTTTCTCCCAGAACCGTAGCACCACCGCCCTCCGGGAGAGGAGTATCAGCCCGAGATGCCTCTAGCAAAAGCAGTTCTATGAGCTAATTTATCTTGAATGGGGGACAAATCTATGGGCAAGCCTGACGGTGGTCGCTTGGTTTTAAATCACTCGACCCACATTCCCGGTTTAATCGCTGTTTTAGAACGGCTCACGGGTTACGATGGTATTCAAACTGTCACTCCTGGTGCCCTCGGTCGCTCCAAAGGCCATTCCCCCCAACTAAAGTTAAAGGTCTCTGTACCAATTCGTGGGGGTTATAAATTAATTGCCAGACAGGGCAAGACGGTGCAAGAGGTATTTATTGTCACTTCTTTGAGTGAAAATGACCTGATGTCCGCGATCGCCCTGTCACTCAAATCCAAATCCTAGCTTTTTTCACAAAAGTTACTGAGATTTTTCTTATTTTAGTGATGTGAGCCTATATTCTCACTTGAGTAGGGGCGCTTCGCGAAGCGCCCCTACGGTTTTTTGGGGGGGAACCTCCGAACTCAGCGGTGCTATCAAAGGTGAGAAATGTGGGGGCTAGGAATGGGGTTTCGGGAATGGGCTGCGGGAGGATGCCCCGGATGGTGTCAGGTTATTGGTAAACTGCATACAACGACTGGCATTAATGATTTTGGGCTAACTGGCGATCGGGTGTTACCTATGGTGTAAGGGCAGCGTGGTTGACTCTTACAGGGGCTTTTTCACAATTGCCTCCCTCCCTTGGTAGCGCTTCCTGATCCAGTTTGAGCCCAATGTTTCTGACGCTCGGCAAGGATGCCGAGCTACACGCTCCTTGCCCCTTTCAGGTTTAGCAGTATGTCCGACCTTCCTTTCACACTGGATCAGTTACGCATTCTCAAGGCGATCGCCGCCGAGGGAAGTTTCAAGCGGGCCGCTGATAGTCTATACGTCTCCCAACCTGCCATCAGTCTCCAGGTGCAAAACTTGGAGCGGCAGTTAGATGTACCTCTGTTCGATCGCGGCGGACGGCGAGCCCAGCTTACTGAAGCGGGACACCTCCTCCTCAGCTATGGGGAAAAAATCCTCAGTCTGTGTCAGGAAACTTGCCGCGCGATCGAGGACTTGCAAAATCTCCAAGGCGGCACTCTCATTGTTGGCGCATCTCAAACTACTGGCACCTACCTGCTCCCCCGCCTCATCGGCTTGTTCCGACACAAGTATCCCGATGTGGCAGTGCAGTTGCACGTCCACTCTACTCGTCGCACGGCTTGGAGTGTGGCTAATGGTCAGATCGACTTGGCGATCGTCGGCGGTGAAGTCCCCAGCGAGCTGCAAGAGTCCCTGGAAATCAAACCCTATGCCCAAGATGAACTGGCTTTGATTATTCCTGTCTTTCACTCCCTCGCGGAGCAGGCAACCATCCAAAAAGAAGACCTTTATAAACTGAACTTTATCACCCTGGATTCTCAATCTACGATTCGCAAAGTCATCGACCAAGTGCTAAGTCGCTGTGATATCGATACCCGTCGCCTGAAAGTGGAGATGGAATTAAACTCGATTGAAGCGATTAAAAATGCCGTGCAAGCAGGCTTGGGGGCGGCGTTTGTTTCCATCTCGGCGATTGAAAAAGAACTAGAGATGGCGGTATTACATCGGGCTCCTATAGAAGGCGTAGTAGTGAAGAGGATGCTCTCGGTGATTTTTAATCCCAACCGCTATCGTTCTAAGGCGGCGGAAGCGTTTACACGAGAAATTTTGCCGAAATTCGCTACGGAACAATGGACGGAAGATTTAGCACCAACCCTGGAAACTCCCACTGACTTTGAAGCAGAAGTTATGGCTGATGCTATATCCCCAGATCCTTAAGATACTTTGTCATTGGCCACTTGTCATTTGGAGGAGAAACCGGGTTTCTTAACCAAGACTTAGCTATGATGCAAAGATTGTCGTAGAAACCCGGTTTCTGCGTCGAATCTCCCTCCAAGTACGAGCCGAGAAACCGGGTTTCTTGCCCAGAATCTTCCTCCAGGTACGAGATATATAGTCATTTCAAATATAAATGAAACACTCGATATTGCCCTCACCCCCATCTCCTTTTCTCTCTCCCCCCCTTTCAAAGGGGGGTAGGGGGGATGGAGAGGGGACGGGGGTGAGGGCGGAGTCAATCCCATTCTTATTTGAAATGACTATATCGTTTGAGAAACCCGGTTTCTGTCCCCCGGTTTCTATCCCCCGGTTTCTGGGAGACCAATCACCAATGACCTGACGACCAATTACATTTATGAAGATTTACTGCACACGCCCTGGGTGCCACCGTCCAGAAAACCATTTTGCTGAACTAGACGATCGTCCTACCCTCCTGACGGTGCAGCAAAAGTATTGCATTACCTGCGGGATGCCCCTGATCCTTGATGGTCGGTATCTCCCAGACAAGCTGCTGGGCAAGGGGGGGTTTGGCGCGGCGTTCTTGGCGCACGATCGGCGCACCCCCACCCAGCGCCCTTGTGTGGTGAAGCTGTTTCAGCCCGAAGGCACCCTCAACCCCCAGCAACAGGCGATCGCCCAAAGTTTATTTGACCGAGAGGCGATCGTCCTAGAAAAACTCGGCTCCCAACATCCTCAAATCCCCGATTTACTCGCCTATTTCGCCCTCCAAACCCCCGGTTGGCCTCAACCCCAACCGGAAAAGCAATACTTTTACATCGTTCAGGAATTCATCGACGGCCAAAACCTAGAACAAGAACTCCAGCAAAAAGGCAAATTTTCTGAAACTGAAGTCTTGCAATTACTGCAAGAACTCCTCCCGGTACTGCAATTTATCCACGAAAATGATACCATCCACCGGGATATCAAACCCTCCAATATTATGCGCTCTCGCTCTCAAACAGTTTCTCAGTCAGGGCGTCTTTATCTCTTAGACTTTGGCGCTGTCAAACTGGTAACGGGAGCCGTTAGCGGCAAGTCCACCACCATTTATTCTTCCGGTTTTGCCCCCCCCGAACAAATGGCCGGACGCAGCGTTTTTCCCTCCACAGACCTTTACGCCCTCGCCGTCACTTGTATCGTTCTCTTAACAGGTAAACTACCCAAAGACCTATTCGACGCCTACCGCAACCAGTGGCAATGGCGCTCTCACACCACTGTTTCTGACTCCTTGGCGGCAGTTTTGGATCGAATGCTATTGCCCACCCCAAGCGATCGGTTTGCCACCGCCACCCAAGTCCTCACCGCCCTATCTGCTCCTCCCACGCCTCCAAAGCTCCCCATTTCCGGATCCCCCAGTCCCCCCGTCTCCCCATCTCCCCCTCCCCTACCTCCTACCACCATCTCTAAACGCCCCTTCTCCACCAACGAACTGTTAACCGGAGCCGGTTTTATTGGGTTTGAAGGATGTTTGCTCCTTATCTCTCTCGAGATGATTATCCCTAACCCCGCTGTGGGCACCCTATGTTGGGTGTTAATATTAGGCAGTTTAATTTGGGTGCAATATCAGCGGTGGCTGACAACCCGCCATTTAGTAATTATTGCCACCCTCTCGATCGGCCTTGCGATGAGCATCACCCCCCTCCCCTGGTCCGTAGTGCTGCTATCATCCGCCAGTGCTGGCTTAGCCACTATCCTCGCTACCGCCATTTTTCGCCTCATCTACAGCATCATATCCCATTTCATCTAAATGTCTCAAACCACCCTATTTGTCCCGCGAAATCCGGCAATTTCCCCTGATATTCGTCACCCACTACCAAGGACTACCAATCACCATAAAAGCCGACCAATAATAAGGATGAGATAAACTTTCCTTCGTCAAACCAGCCAGTTCTGGGGGCAGCTCGATCGCCGCACCCCGATTTACCCCCCGCAAAGTCCCATTCTCCACCGTAATTTCACCCCGAATCATCGCCACCTGCGCCATCCGTAGCGCTTCCGCTTTCGTGGGAGCAGTCTTCAGTTGGCGGTAAAACTCGCTCATCAGCGCTAAAGTGCCTTCATCACTCACGGACCACAAACTAGCAATAGCAGTTCTCACTCCACTTTTCACCGCCAAACCCGCAAACCCCAACTCCGCCTCTTTATTACCCAAAGCACTACGACAACCCGAAATCACCAATAAATCGATCGGTGGGTTGCTCCAAGCCAATTGGGGAATCTCCGCCAAAGTCAGCCTATCATTCCACAACTGAATATAAGAATTCGCCAACCCTCCTGGCTGAAAATCCGCGTGAGTCGCCAAATGGATAATTTGATAAGAATCAGCCGCTCTTTGCTTAGAGAGATTTTCCCGCGTAAAATCTTCATTCATAAAAAATTGAGGTGTGCCAAACTCCTCTGTAATCGTCTTCAGCTCAGTAGGCACCGCAGGCAATGGATTATTATCCGTAAATTGACTTGCCCCCATTGCCAAGACTTTCGCATTTTGCAACGAGTTATAAGTTGTATCCACCAAAGCAAAACTCGGAATCAGCGCCACATTATACTTTTCCGCCAAAAATTGCTTACCATCATGCAAAGCTGCTATAGGCAAAGAGCGCAAATCTGAATCCATAGAAAACACCAGCGTATCCAGTTCCTGTCCATTCAACGCTTCTTCTATAGGTGTAATCAGCAACTTATACAGTTCTTGTGCCAGAGGCAAATAATCATTACTGTTGCGCTTGCGGGGATTCGTCACTTCACTGCGAAACCGCCTAATTAGCGGCAATAAAGTTTCCCGATTTGCCGCAGGCACGCTCACCCGCACCGGGTCTCCCGCCGCCGTAAACACAATAATTTCCAACTGCTCCTGCCGGATCACCATATAAGTAATCCCCGCCGCCTCACCAGTTGTCGATTCCAACTCCGTCAGCACATTTCTAAACTTAGAAATCGCCACATCCTGGCGTTCTAGAGACGCCTTTACCCCCAAATACTCCTCATATTCCTGATTTCGCTGTTGCTCCACCTGCCATACCGTACCCACCACACTACCACCACCGGAAAAAATCCCATCCATTTTCGCATCAGCACCGCCATCATCCGAACCCGAATCATCACTTGAACCAGACTCACTCGCCGCCGCCGCCTCATCACCACCAGCCGCACCACCGCCACCATCACCACCACCATCACCACCGCCACCATCACCACCGCCGCCACTACCACTGGCACCACCACTGGCACCAGCACTGGCACCACCAGCACTGGCACCACCAGCACCACCACCGCCACCAGCAGACGCCACCCCCTGGGGTTGGATGCTAGAGTCAACGGACAAAGATGTGGCACCACCACCCGCATCCACAGTCATCGCCGTAGCATTACTAATAGCTCCCATAGAAATACTCGTACTATTCCCCCCAGCTTGCAAATCTGTCGCAATGATATTTTCCACCGTTGCCGCTGGCAGATTTAGTCCAAATTCGATATTATTCAGCAAATCCCTAGCAGGTGTTGCCTCCGCCTCCGCCACTACTTCCGCTTCCGCAGCAGTTTCCGCCTCAGCAACCACCTCCGCTTCCACCACAGTTTCCGCCTCAGCAATGACCGCCGTTTCTCCACTGTTTTCCGCAGCCGTTATCTGTTCCGATATCGTCGTTTCCGTCGTAGTCGTTTCCGTCGTCGTCGTTTCCGATATCGTCGTTTCTGATATCGTCGTTTCCGTCGTCGTTACCTGTTCCGATATAATTACTTCTGAAGTAGTAGTTATCGGTTCCACTGCCGTGGTGGCAGTTACTTGCTCCTGCACGGGAGCAGTTTCCTGCTCAGTTACTTGCTCCTCAGTCGCAGTAGTTTCCTCCTCAGTTACTTGCTCCTCAGCAGTAGTTTCCCCATCTTCGCTGCTGCTTTCCTCCTCGGAAGTGCTAGTTATTGCAAACTCTAAAGATGGTGCCGGTCCCGGTTCCCCTTCCGTAGCGTCAGTAATAATCGTAATATTGCGCCGGTTATAGACTCGCGGTGGTACAGGAACTGGGAAAGGTGGTGTCAGAGTTTCAAACCCACTCGTAATTGCTCCCGCCGTCCCATTTATCGCACCATCCCCAATCACAAAAGGAGTAGTAGTCCCGCCAGCATGGCGAATCGTAATATCACCACCATTCCCACTATCAGCCGCCGTAGAAATACTCGCATCTACACCATTACGGTCAATAAAACTGCCCCCAGCGCGGAAAAAATTACCCGCAGTAATATCCACTACCCCGCCACCTTGCGCATCAATATATGAAATTGTGATATCACTCCCAGAATTCAGGGTTATATTACCACCAGTACCATTACTGCTACCAGAAATAATTGGACCAAAAGCCGTAATATTACCCCCCGCATTCAGATTAACTTCTCCCCCAGCCGTATTGATACTATCTAAGCGAATTTCCCCCACCGCATCTAAAATCACCGGACCGCCAGGAGTAGAAACACTCCCTACCGTAATCCCATTATTACCAGGAATCGAATTCGCCGCAAACAAAGTCCCAGCCACATTGCTGTTAGGTGGAATATTCGCCGCATTCGCCAGACTTTCCACACCCGATCGCAGAATCAACGCCGGACTATTTCCCAAAATCGCCGCATCTGGATCCGATGAAGCCGCCAAAGTCGTATCCGGCCCCGTAATCGTGATATTACCACTGGTAATACTTCCCGTCGCCTCCACCTTCAGCGATACCCCCGTATAATCCCCAAAACTGGCATTACCCTGTACAGTAATAATTGGGTCATACCGACTAATCAGAGTCGCCGCATCTCCCCCCAGGTTCTGGATTGAGAAATCACCGCCAGCACTAAAATGAGAATCTGTATAAATCTGGCCATTACTCACTAAGGTAACATTTTCCCCGGATTGGAACGGCGCCGCCACCGAGCCAGGAATCGCCAAAATATCAATACCTAAATCCCCTTGAATTCTCAAATTACCGCCCGCTGTAAAACTGCCATCCCGCACAGTCACAACACCAGCCGCGTTTAGCTGCATATCCCCATCAGTGCCGATTTTGTTTGACACTAATGTGAGATAATTGTGAGCGGTCAAATTAACATTTTCCCCCTCGATTCTTGGTTGCTGTTGTGGCGCAGCAACCACCACATCCCCATCACTAACCGACAACCCAGAACCACTCAGAATCACCGTCCCAGAGTCAGTCACCATCACAGAAGTTGCATGATGAATCTCGCTCCCAGTCAACAACTGCGGGAGCGAAACCGGAGAAAACCCAGAACTAGAGGGAGACAGCTCTAAACTCAGCAAATGACCAGGTTGAGAAATCCGCACCAGATGACTACCAGGCACCGCAGCCACCATAATATCCCCACCCGGAGCCATCAGCGACCCGCTATTAATTACAGTTCCCCCAATTAAACTTAAATCACCATTTCCCACAGTCAAATTCGCAGCATTAATAATGCTACCCGCCTGGTAAAACCTAAAACTAAAAGCAGTAGGATTCCCCACCAACGCCCCATAATCATTATTGCCAAACGCCTCAAACCACCCGGAATCAAACCCGATACCCGTGGCGGTAGTAGCAGTAAACGAACCAGGGACATTTAAACTCGCATTCTGTCCAAACACAATCCCCGCCGGGTTCATCAAAAACAGATTAGCATTACCACCACTAACCTGAATCAACCCATCAATAATCGAAGCATTACCACCAGACACCCGTCCCAAAATATTGCGGATATCGGGAGAAGACATAAAATCAGCAATTTGCCCTTGACTCAGCCCAAACTCCTGCAAACTGTGGAATAAATTAGCCCCATCAGCCGAAGTTTTCCCCCCAGTAATCTCATATCTATTCCCCTGAACCTCCACCACAGTCCCCGTACCATCCGCAGCCGGAATCACTTGCGCCACCAAGGTTTTATCCTCAGCTTTCGCCAACTGAGGCAATCCCAATATCAGCAATAATCCCCCCATAATTGCCGACAATTTCGACCAAACTAATCCCTGAGTTGATGTCCACATAATTTTCACCCAAATCACCATCGAGAATTTGTCCTTGGTCGAGGTTTGTAGTTGGGCTTTAGCCCTCCGGAATTTGGGCTGAAGCCCAACTACGAACCTTCTAACCAAAATCAACCGCACTCAAACTAGCCGCATCGACACCCTGTAAACGAGCCAAAAACTATATTTTTGGTTTGTAGTTGGGCTTTAGCCCTCCGGAATTTGGGCTGAAGCCCAACTACGAACCTTCTACCCAAAATCCGCCTGAGTCAAACTAGCCGTATCCACACCCTGAACCAGAGCCAAAAACTCACCAGTTACCCGATTTTGCATCACCGCATCAGCCCCATTTTGCACCACACTTAAATCCGCAAACCCCAACGACGACATCAAATCAATCACATCCTCACCAGAAACAAAATCAGTAATCACATCCGCCATCTCCATCATCATCCCCCCAGAACCATTACCCACAGCAAAAGCATCCCGTCCCGTTCCCCCAGTCAGCGTATCTACACCCGCATCCCCAAACAAATAATCATTACCCTCATCCCCAGAGAGCAAATCATTCCCACTCCCCCCAAATATTCTATCATTCCCCCCACCACCGAAAATCACATCATCATCCCCATCACCAGCCAAATAATCTGCCCCAAAATCTCCAAAAATCTGGTCTAAACCCACTCCCCCCGTAATATCATCCGCACCATTCCCCCCATAAAGGATATCATCACCAGCACCACCATTTAACTGATTAGTACCCCCTCGACCATACACCAAATCTGCCCCCGCTGACCCCACAATCTTATCATCTGCATCCGTGCCAGCCACACCAGATGCTGTAGGTAAAGATGTCTCCATCCCCACATTATCATTATCCGCGATATTGATGCTTAAAGGCGCCACAGCCACCTGATTATAGATACCATCCCCACTGGTAATGGCAAAACTAATATTCCCCTGATGACCCCCTTCTAC
Organism: Oscillatoriaceae cyanobacterium M33_DOE_052; assembly: GCA_015296065.1. Lineage (GTDB taxonomy): Bacteria > Cyanobacteriota > Cyanobacteriia > Cyanobacteriales > Laspinemataceae > Koinonema. Next base: position 26,490 of record DVDU01000179.1, read on the forward strand.
TATACCATCATCCACCGCCGCCGATCGCCACACTTGCGCTTGGTTCCAGTTTGATGGCGTAAACGTGAGGCTGGGAGTATTTACCATCACTTGACTATCCCCACTAATACTCACGACCACATCCGCTGTGGGTGGTTGTGTCAGGAGCAGCTTATAAATATCCTCCCCCCCACCTTCAATAACATCGCCACTCCCCACCGGCAAAACAACCAGCAACCCCGCCGTATCATTATCGGTAATATTCGCCGCTACCGTCCCCACATTGACGCCATTATAACTGGCATCAGCACTGGTGATAGTATGAGTAATAATACTGGCGGGATTTCCCGCAGCTACTACATCATCCACCGCCGTCACCGTCACAGTTTGGGGTTGGTTCCAGTTATAAATGTCAAATGTGATTGGCGGCGGTGCAATTAGCTGACTATCCGTGTTAAAATTAATCGTCACCGGTGCCGTGGGAGCGCTAGTGAGAACGATGCTATAACCGGCATTTCCCCCTTCATATACTGACAAGCTCTCAGTAGATAAGGATACCCCAGCCGTGTCATTGTCGGTGTTAGTGACAGCTACATCTACGGGGTTAATGCCGTTATACTTGGTATCAGTGCTAGTAGCAGCAGCCGTGATGATATTATAAAAAATATCCCCATCATTCCCCAAGTCATCAACTCCCATCACTGTCACGGTTTGGGCAGTATTCCAGGTGGCCGCATTAAAGGTTAAACTGGGTTTATCGAATATGCCCTCAGCCATATTATCACTGCTAAGGTTAATTGTGATATCTGCTGTAGGTTGACTATTGAGAGCTACAGTAAATGTGGCAGTTCCTCCCGCTTCCGTAGTGGTTAAACCGCTGGTAGGAGTGACAGTGAAGCCAGCAGTATCATCATCGGTTATGGTAGTAGTAACTGGAGAACCGATAACCGTAGCAGTCCCCGTAGCTCTGGGGTTAACTAGGTTGATTTCTAGGGTTTCGTCATCTTCATCTATTTGGTCTCCCACTATTTCTACTGTCACAGTGGCACTGGTAGCATTAGGAGCAAATGTGATGGTACTATTAGTAGTGCTGACGCCTGTGCCGGTGATGGAAACCAGTTTATAATCAGCGATGTTGGTGGCAGTACCGCTGAAGTTAAAATCTACGGTGCTGGTTTCATTCAGCGCCCCAGCTCTGGTAATATTATAGGTGAGTTGCTGTGTGCCGCTGTTGCCTTCGGTGATGGTGGTAGTGCTGCCAGTGAGGGTGTAACTGATATCATTATCAGTGATATTGCCAGTGATGCCATCCAATGTCATTGTGGTGGCATAATTGGTATCAGCACTGGTAGTGATGGCATTGGTAATTGTGCCACTGTGGAGGTTTTCTGTGGTATTGTCATTAATGGCACGCACGGTGACGGTTTGTGCCATCATGCCATTGGTGGGAGTAAATGTTAGGGTTTGACTAGCAGCGAAGTTTACCCCGTCTAAGCTAACTTGAGTTTGTGCATCAGCGGTGGCGGTTATTTGCACGTTACCCGTGGGGAGGGTATCTAAAGCTATGGTGTAGGTGTCGGTAATACTGCCTTCGGTGAGTTGGGTAGTACCGCCAGTTTGGGTAATAGTTACTCCGGCGGTGTCATCATCGATGTTGGTGACGGCGATATCATCCGCATTCATGCCATTATATTTGGCATCGGCACTGGTGGCAGCAGCGGTGATGATATTGTAAGCGATATTGCCATCATCTACTAATTCATCGACGCCATTCACTGTGACGGTTTGGGGTGTATTCCAGTTAGCCGCTGTGAAGGTGAGGCTAGGTTTATCGATGGTTCCCTCGGCGGTATTACTGCTGCTAAGATTAATGGTGACATTAGCAGTTGGTTGGCTGGTGAGGTGAACATCAAAACTGCTGGTTCCCCCAGCTTCTGTGGTGGTTAAACCGCTGGTGGGAGTGATGGTGACTCCGGCGGTGTCATCATCAGTGATGGTAGTGGTGGCGGGGGAACCAGTGACGCTAGCCGTCCCACTGGCGGTGGGGTTAACTAGGTTTATTTCTAGGGTTTCTTCATCTTCATCTATTTGGTCTCCCACTACTTCTACGGTGATGGTTGACTGGGTGGCATTGGCAGCAAAAGCGATGGTACTGCCAGAAGTGGTGACGCCTATACCGGTGATGGATATGAGATTATAATCAATAGTATTGGCACCTGTGCCACTGAAGTTAAAATCTACATTACTGGTTTCATTGATGGCGCCAGCTCTGGTAATATTATAGGTGATTTGTTGGGTGCCGCTGTTGCCTTCGGTGACAGTGGGACTACTACCAGTTAGGGTGTAGCTGATATCATTATCGGTGATATTGGGGTTCACATCCCCCACGGTCATGGTGGTGGGATAGTTGGCATCAGCACTGTTACTGATAGTGTGGGTAATGTTACCGCTGTGATAGTCTTCTGGGGTGGTGTCGTTAATGGCTCGGACGGTGACGGTTTGTGGGGTGGTGCCATTAACGTTCGTAAAGGTGAGGTTTTGGGTAGGAGCGAAGTTGACCCCATCTAAACTTATCTCGGTTTGAGGGTCAGCAGTGGCGGTTATTTGGACATTGCCAGTGGGAAGGGTATTTAGTTGGATAGTATAGCTGTCGGTGATGCCACCTTCGGTTAGTTCAGTGTTACCGCTACTTTGAATTACTGTGACTCCGGGGATGTCGTTGTCGGTGTTGATGACGGTGACAGAAGGTGGGTTATTATTGTTATATTTGGGGTCACTGCTGGTGGCTGTACTGGTGATGTTGTAGGTGATGTTGTTATCAGCCACCAAGTCGTCAACACCGGTGATGGTGACGGTTTGGGGTATATTCCAGTTGGTGGCGTCGAAGGTGACAGATGGGATAACTGTGCCTTCGGTGGTGTCGCTACTAGCGAAGTTGAGGGTAACGGGTGCAGTTGGTTGACTGGTGAGAGAAATATCAAAGGTGGCGAGGGAGGCAAACTCGCTGGTGTCACCGCTGATGGTGGTGATATCATATCCGGCGGTGTCGTCATCAGTGATGGTGACTGTTTGAGCGGTGGTGGTTCCTAACTGAATACCCCCAGAAGGGTTGCTGATGGTGAAAGTGGCGGTTTCGTCGTCTTCGTCGATGAAGTCGTTGGCGACGGTAAGGGTGACTTGTCCGCTGTTGCTACCATCGGCTATAGTGATTTGGGCGGGAATAGTGCTGCTGAAGTCACTATTAGAAGCTGTACCAGTTAAGGCTAAGTTTAGGGTTTGGTTGCCAAATACTGCTCCTTGTGCGGTGGCGGTAAGGGTGATGGCGGTGGTTCCGGCTTCTGTTCCTGTGGTGGTGTTAACTGATAGTTCGACTGTGGGTGGTGGGATATTAATGGTAAAGGTAGCTGCTATAGATGTGTCAATACCACCATTAGCTATACCGCCATCATCTTTTAGTTGGACTTGTACAGTGGCTGTACCTGTTTCTCCCGTGGGGGTGTAGGTGAGTGTGCCGTTATTGTCAATGTCTGGTAAGGTGGTAAATAAGGTATTACCAGATGTGACTGTTACGAGGAAGTCGGCTACTGCTTGGGTGTTTTCATTAGTTGGACCGACAACAAAGTTATTTGCCCAACCAGAGACGGTTTGAGCGGTATTTGTCCAAGTTGTGAGGGTTTGGTTTCCGGCGTTGGTGAAGCTGGGAGCGTCGTTGATGGGGTCAACGGTAATGGTGAAGGTTTGGACGGTGGAGGTGTCAACACCACTGTTAGCAGTCCCGCCGTTGTCTTGTACTACTACATTAAAGGTGGATGTGCCGTTGGCGTCGGTGGCGGGGGTGTAGGTGAGTGTTCCGCTACTATTTACTGTGGGAGCGGTGGCGAATAACCCTGGGTTGCTGATGCTGCTGACGGTGTAGGTGGCGGTTTGGCTGGCTTCGTTGGCGGGACCGGGGTTGAAAGTTGCCCAGTTGGTGAGGGTTATAGCTGCGGCGTCTTCGTTGACTGTGGGGGGAGTGGTGGCGGTGAAACTGGGTTGGTCGTTGACTGAGTTAATAGTAAGGTTGGCTGTGGCGTTGCTGGTGGCGTAGTTACTGCCATCAGAGCCGTTCCAAGTGAAACTGCTACTCCCGTTGTAGTCGGCGGTGGGGGTAAAGGTGAGGTTGGGAATACTCGCGAGGAGTATTTCTTGGTTTAAGGTGACGTTTGTGCCGCTGAGTTGTAATGTGCCGTTAGCGGGAAGAGTGGTAATTTTAATTTTGTTGAGGCTGTCGTTATCAACATCACTGAAAACAGCGGTGAAGTCGGCGGCGGTGAAGGTGATGTTACTGTCTTCGTTGCCGGTTTTGCTGATGTTGCTGACGGTGGGGATGGTGTTGTAGGTGACTGTGTTATCTGTGCTGGTACTGGCGGTATTGTTGTTGCCTGCGGTGTCGGTGGCGGCGTTGGCGATGATGGTGGGGACTACTGTGCCGCTGCTGGTCATGCCGCTGACGGCTACATTATAGGTGGTGCCGCTACCGGTGATGGTGGGGGTTAAGGTGCCGGATGCGGTACTACCGGTGAAGCTGATGTCAGCGGCGTTAAAGCCTGTAACGGCTTCTGAGAAGGTGACGGTGTAGTTGATGGGGGAGGTGGTGGCGGGGTCGGTTTGTCCGACGGCTTGGTTGATGGTGACGGTGGGAGCGATGCCATCAATAATGAGGTTTTTATTGGCACCAAGGGAGTTGGTGGCTCCGGGAGTGGGGAGGGTGAGGGTGGCATCAGTGGTGTTGCCTGTGTTTCTGATGGTGCCACCATTGAGAGCTAGGGCTGTGGTGCTGCTATAGTCGAGGTCGGCGGTGTTGTTACCGGCAGCTACGGTGTAGTTGAAGGTGAGGGTGTTGGTGCCACTGCCGGAAGCGTAGGTGGCGTTGGCACCGTTGTTTAAGGTGAGGGTGGGAGCGCCTATTACCGTGACTGTTTCTGAGAAGGTGACAGTAATGGGGATGACTGTGCCAATACCGTAGGTGCCGTTGGTGGTGGTGGAGGTGATGTTGGTGACGGTGGGACTTTCGCTCAGTTTGACGATGAAGATGTCAGAGAACCCAGCAGAAGTTAGGTTGGTAACACCGGTGTTGGGGTCAAAGTCAACGGTGCCCTCGAAATAGCCTGTGGTGTAGATGTTGCCGCTACTATCTACGGCGATGCTATTGCCAGCATCGCCGCTACTACCACGAGGGTTTTTTGCCCAGATGTAGTTGCCATTGGTGTCGAGTTTAGTTATGAAGGTGTCAATGCTCCCAGCAGAGGTGAAGCTGGCTACTCCCGGACCGGGGTCAAAGTCGGCAGTAGCATCAAAATACCCTGTAGCGTAAATGTTGCCACTACTATCTAAGGCGATGCCATTACCATCGTCGCCAGCATTCCCCCCCATTTGCTTGGCCCAGGCAAAGGTGCCATCAGCGTTCAGCTTGCTGATGAAGATGTCCCAGGCTCCCACTGAACCGAGGCTGAAGGTGCCAGCACCAGGGTCAAAGTCAACAATGCCATTGAAAATGCCAGTGGTGTAAGTGTTGCCACTACTGTCAACGGCTATACTCCTGCCATCATCGCCAGCACTCCCCCCAATTTGCTTGGCCCAGGCGAGGGTGCCATCAGCATTCAGCTTGCTGATGAAGATGTCAGAGCTTCCCACTGAAGTGAGGTTGACGGTGCCAGAACCAGGGTCAAAATCTGCTGTTCCCTCGAAATAGCCAGTGGTGTATGTGTTGCCGCTACTATCTACGGCGATGCTGTTGCCCCAGTCATAATTACCGCCGCCGAGGTTCTTCGCCCAGACGTAGTTGCCGTTGACATCGAGTTTGGTGATGAAGATGTCCCAGTGCCCAGCAGAAGCTAGGTTGACAACACCTGCACCAGGGTCAAAATCTGCTGTGCCATAGAACTTGCCAGTGATGTAGGTGTTGCCGCTGCTATCTACAGCGATGCTATTGCCTTCATCGTCACTACCACCACCGAGGTTTTTTGCCCAGAGGTAGTTGCCATTGGCGTCGAGTTTGCTGATGAAGATGTCTTCACCACCAGCAGAAGTGAGGTTAGCAGTTCCTGCACCGGGGTCAAAGTCCACAGTATCACTGAAACTGCCAGTGGTGTAAGTGTTGCCACTGCTATCCACGGCGATGCTATAGCCAATGTCATAGCCATTGCTGCCACCGAATTGTTTTGCCCAGAGGTAGTTGCCGTTGGCGTCGAGTTTGCTGATGAAGATGTCATTGCTGCCAGCAGAGGTGAGGTTGGCTACTCCCGGACCGGGGTCAAAGTCGGCTGTACCTCTGAAATACCCAGTGGTGTAAATGTTGCCACTACTATCGATGGCGATGCTTTTGCCATAGTCGAAATCACTGCCGCCCATACCTTTGGCCCAGACCAAATCTCCCGACAGGATGCCCTGGTAGGTTTGCTGAACCCTGGGTGTGATGGCGATGGGGGTTTCAATGTTACCGGTTTGGGCTTCTAGTTCCCAGTCTCCCCCTAATGCAATGTTGCCGGTTTTGTTGGTGGAAGCGGCGATATTGGCACCAGTGAGGCTACTGAGGTGTTGAATAAAGCCAAGTCCGGTTTCTCTGGCGGCTACATCGCATCCATAGAGAAGGATCTCGGCTTTTTCGGTGAGATATTTGCCCCATTGTTGGATTTGGGGGCTGTATTGTTCCAGGTTTTCTGGGTTGAGGGTGGTGTTGCCCAGGTAGAGGGTTCCGGGGGAGCCGTGGGAGATGATGTGGAGGGAGTGCCTCGCCCCCATTTCCTCTCCCTTTTTGGGAGTGGGATGAGAAGAGGAGAGAATTTCGGTGATTTGCTCGATGCCGTCTCGGTTCGGGTCGAGGATGAGGAGTTGGACGCCCGGTTGAATGTCCGAGATTAGCTGTTGGTAGTCTTGTACTTGGGGGTCGATGACCAGGAGGATGGTGGGTTTGGTGTTCATGTTTGATAATTGATAATTGATAATTGATAATTGATAATTGATGCCAAATTGAGCAACCTTCTCCCTGGCTCGCTAGGGGCTAAATTGTACATATGTACATGCGCCCAATATGCTTGACAGTTAGACCAGTTTGTGGTATTATCCTGTTGGGCTTTTTCTTTGCTAGTTGAAAAATTGCAAGTATTCCCACTTTATCCCCGGATTGGGGGGATTGTCAAGATGTGGGTTTGGGTTTTCTTGTGAAGTTTTTGTAAATTTTTAATGTTGTAGGTCTAGAGGACTTGTGGAGCGGGGGACGAAACAGGGCGTCATTAAGATTTTTCGTCCCACCGAGGGTTTGATGATGCCGTCCCCCTACCTGATTATATGTTGGGTTGGGGTGGGGACGATCGCGATTGGTCATCACGACAAAAATTTGATAATTTTGATGTTTCGTGGGGGTGGGCATGGCGTCATTAAGATTTTTCGTCTCGCCGAGGGTTTGATGATGCCGTTCCCCTACATCATCATTATATAGTTATCTGAAAATTCCCGAACAAATATAATTGGAGTAGCACAGCATCATTAATATTGGTCATCGAAACGAGGAATTAATGACGCCGTGCCCCCCCCACGAGTTGACATAATGTAGGGGCAAGGTGGAGGAAAAACCTGGTTTATGGGGTCGTGAACCCGATCGGTTGATGATGTTGTGCCCACCCCCACATAGTTATATGGTTATATGAAAATCATCGAACAAATATAATTGTAGTAGCACAGCGTTATTAATATTAGTCAATCTAAACCGATGGAGCAAAAAAGGGAAATTAGTGCCATGATTCTGAGCCTGCTCGCCGTGGGGGTGTTGGTGGGTGGGGGTTTGCTGTCTCTGTGGCAGGGGGGCAAGGGAGCCGAGGAGCAGAGGAGCAGTAGGGACAATCCTCCTGTGGTTGCCCCGGAGCAGGTGCGCAGTTTTGCGGGGGTGACGGGGGTGCCGTCGGGGGTGTTTAATTATGGTGGGAGTACGACTTGGGCGCCGGTGCGAGGGTCGCTTGACCCGCTGATCCAAGTTGTCTGGCCGGATTTTCAGTTGCGCTATGTGCAGCATCCGACGGAGCCTCCGGGTTCGGGTACGGGCATAGGGATGTTGCTCGATGACCAGTTGACTTTTGTGCAGTCTTGTCGGTCCCTGACGGCGGCGGAACATGCACAGGCCAGAGAGAAGGGGTTTATACTTAGGGAAATACCGGTGGCAATTGATAGCATTGCCGTGGCGGTGAACCCGGAGTTAGATGTACCGGGTTTGACGGTGATGCAGCTGCGAGATATTTACCGGGGCAAGATTAGGAATTGGCAGGAAGTGGGGGGACCGGATTTGCCGATTAGGGCTTATTCCCGTCGTGGGGAAGATAGTGGGACGATTCAGTTTTTTATCGAGCATGTGCTGAATGGGGAGGATTTTGGCTCGGAAGTGGAGTTTTTACCCACGACAACTTTAGCTTTACGGGCGGTGGCGGCGGAACGAGGGGCGATTTATTTTGCGTCAGCGCCCCAGTTGGTGCCTCAGTGTCAGGTAAAAACTTTGCCTCTCGGTTTAGACTCTTCTCGGTTGGTGCCTCCTTATCTGGGTCCTTTGGTGCTGCCCCAGGATTGCCCACAGCAGCGTAATGTAATGAATACGGCGGCGTTTGCCCGGGGAGATTATCCCCTGACGCGGCGGTTGTTTGTGGTGGTGAAGCAAAATGGGCAGATAGATGAGGTAGCGGGATTTGCTTATGGGCGGTTGTTGCTCACGGCTCAAGGTCAGGCGGCTTTGGCAAAAGCGGGGTTGATCAGTATTGCGCCGCCTCGTTAGGAGAGGGTGGGAGTTGGGGGGCGGTACGGGAGAGGGAAAATTAAATATAAAGAAATCATTAAGATTTTCGAGAAATTAGTGTGGTATTTCTCGGTTGGTTTGCCAATTGTTTTCTCGATTACATAATAGAGCGATCGCTCTTCCTGAATGGTGATACAATTGGTGTCAGGTTGATTGTGCCTGGGAAATAATCAAGATAATATGTTGATAAATACAGGTGTTTGGTTGTAGCAGATACTCAGCCTCCCATCTGGCCCCTTGGGGGCAAAAATTAGCGCCGATGGATATTCAATATATCATATTTGCCTTAATTTATCTGCCTCCAATTGATTTTTTTTGATAAATCCCCTGCTTGTTCCAATAAAATATTGTCAATATTTGACTGGTTCTGGGATTTTTTCCTAGGAAAATTTGGGATTGGGTGGGGATGTTTTTTTATAAAAAATTTTATATTATCGGGACTAATTTTTTTAATCAGTTCAGAGTTAACCAAAGATTTTCAATAAAGTAAGTAAAAATAATAATTATTCGGTTGGATAAATTCGCCAAATTGGATTGAGGGGAATAAATCGTGACCAACAAAAAGGGGGAGATGACAAATACAATGACACATCTCATTAGAGAAAAAAGGAGTGTAGGACAGTTAAGCCCCACAAAAATGTTGTATTTGTTACAACAATTGCGCCATATTTTTGATAGCAGTAGCTGGCTCCGATCGATATTGGTGATGGGGGAAAATCCCGCTGTGTGTGAAAATTTGGCGCAGCTTTGGGCAGAAGCGGGCAGCTTACTCCCACAACAAGGATACAGGTCGTGGGGAGAGGGCAACAATAAAGATTTGAGATTGGTGGGAACAGAAGCGGACAGAGCTAATGCTCGATTTGAGCGGGAGATGGGGAATGATAGTCGGGTAAATGTGAAAATATTAGAGGAGGTATTGGGTAATAATCTTGCTCTCCCTGACAGGGATTTACCAGGAGATACTCGTAGTTGGAATAACCGGGGTTATCCCAGGGAGCCGGTTTCTGAGGGATTGGGGGCGGTGGATGGGGGAGTCAATCACCATGATTTTCCTTATCCGGTGGGAGATTTATGGTTCGGGGACATTTCACATCGTCCCGGGGAGGGTGGGAATGGTGACATCATCGCCGCGCCGCCACTGCGTCAAGAAACGGTTGGTAGGGGTTGGACTACCAAACCCCTACTTCGGGGCAGTTGTTTCACCCCGGGTGGAGACAGAATTATTCTGCCTGGGGTGAAAGCTGGTTTGATCGGGATTTCTTCTCATTTCAACTTTTGGTTAGAGCTGGAGTTATGCGCTGAGGTGCTTCAGACATGGGGCTACCTGGCATTAGCTCTGGGAAATGAGCGCTCAGATTTGAAGGTGCGAGGGTGGCTGACGTTTGACGCGACAACTTTGGCGGATTGCCTCAGAAATCCGGCTGTGGCTGCTGGGGCTCCCGATGTAGCTCACTTGGAAGCTGAGGATTTAAAGAGTGATGAGCATTTGGTGCGGCGGTTGTGGCTGCAATTACAGCAGGTGCTGACAGGGAAAGTGCAGGTGGAGGAAATCGCGGAGGAGAAAGAGCCTGTGTTGCAAAAGAGGGAGGCTGAGTTGGTGAATTTATCGCCAGATATCGCTCGGCATTTGTTTCAAGATGCCCCATTTGGGATTGTGTGCGAAAGTTTGGATGGGGGGATATTGAGTGCCAATCCGGCGTTTTGCCAGATGACTGGTTATGGGGAATCACAGTTGCGTCAGCTCGATCGGGGCCGGATTTCCCACCCAGAAGATTTCGCCCGAGAGGTGCGGGTGATTCAGCAAATGCTGGCACAAGGATGGCGGCGGGAATCTTGGCGCAAGCGATATATCTGTCGCAGTGGGGCTTTGTTTTGGGCAGAGGTGACGGTGACTTTGGTGGGAGAGGAACCGGAGGATGGGTATTTGCTGACGTTTGTGCAGGATGGATCCGATCGGGCGAAGGCGGAAGAACAGCTACAGCGTCAGAAAGAGCGGGAAACGTTTCTGCGGGAAATCAATGGCGAAATCCGCGCCACTCTGGAACTATCGGCAATTGTGGAATTAGTGGTGAAGCGGTTACGCTGGGCGTTGGATGCCGATCGGGTCATGGTGTATCAGCTCCAACCAGATGGCTCGGGTATCTGCATTGCCGAGGAAGTAAATCTGCTGTATCCCTCTGTGAAGGGTCAATCTTTCAGTGCCGAATGTATTCCGCCTCCCTATCTGGAAGCATATCAAAATGGTCGTGTGTGGAGTGCCGACGATGTACGCTCAGAACTTTTAGCCCGCTGTCACCAAAAAATGCTCGACAGCTTGCATGCTCGCAGTATGATGGCCGTGGGCATCAACTGTTTGGACATGGGCAGCTCGGCATCTGGAGCCAAAGCAGCGAAAAAGATTTGGGGATTATTAATAGTTCACCACTGTAAGGCGCCCCGGATGTGGACTAATGATGAGCGAGAGCTGCTGCAGGCGGTGGTGAATCCAATGGCGATCGCGATCGAGCAGGCGTACTTGGTGCAAAACCTGCAAGAAAGAGATCGGGAACTGCAAGAAAGAATTAGCCAGCGCACCCGAGACTGGGAGCGCGCCCTACAATTAGAACGAGACTACCGCCACTGGAGCGAAAAAATCCAAACTGCCCCAGATGAGCTGACGGTACTGAAAACTGCAATGTCCGGTTTAGTGGGGACTCTGGGGTTAAGCTGTGGCTGGGCGGGCCTCTACGATGAGGAAACTCAAGTATTTGAGGTCAGTTGCGAAACGACACCGCCCGATGGTTCTGGGGTAGGCTCTTTGATGGGCAAGAAATTCTCTCTGAATCAATGCTTGGAACCACTAAAACGCGGGGAAATCTGCTTGATGCCTTATGAGTTGCTCACTGCAGAACCAACGGTGGATTCTCTGGAGAAACAGCGCGGCAGGATTCCAGCTTCATCTCAGAATATCCCTGTGTATCCCTTATGGGATAAAGAGGGATTGATTGGGGCTTTATGTTTGTTTCCAGAAAAAGGCCAGGAGTTAGCACTAGAGGAAATTAAGGCGATCGAGCATCTAACTCGCGATTGTGCCCAAGCCATCCGCACCTTACGGTTAGCCCGCCAAGAACACTTCTCCCGGGTCAGTGCCGAATATTTCCGATCGTTTTTACAACAATCTACCGATATTTTTGCCGAATATGACCCACAACTGCGCTACCTGAGCATCAACCCAGCCGGAGCCAGATTTCTGCAACATCCAGAAGCCGAAATTATCGGCCACACCAATCAGGAATTGCTCGGTGAGGGTGCAGAGGCGATCGAATCTCTGCTCAGGCAGGTACTCGAAAGCGGCGAAGCCATAGCGGTGGCTCACTCTATCTCCTATCCAGCGGGCACCAGAACCTTTGACAGCACCTACACCCCCATTGCCGATGCCAATGGCACCATTCGGCGGGTGATTAGTGTCAGCAAAGATATTACCGAAATCCGGCTGCATTATCAACAACTACAAGCTCATAATGAGGAATTAACTGCCATCAATCGGATGAAAGAAGAATTCATCGCCACCACTTCTCACGAACTGCGTACCCCTTTAACCGCAATCCTGGGGTTTTCCAGTGTTTTGCAGCAAGAAGCATTTGGGATGCTGAACCCGAAGCAAAAAGAATATATTGAGCGGATTTACGGCAGTGGCCAGCACTTACTAGAATTAATCGATGATATCCTCGACCTCTCGCGCATTGAGGGTCAGCGGCTGGAACTGCAACCCCAGCTCGTATTCATCAACGACATTTGCGCCGGTGTCATCAGCTTGATTCAAGAGCGAGTAGTCAACCACGGTTTAAACCTAGAAGTAGAAGTAGAGCCGGATTTAGAATATATGGTGGCCGACCCTCGCCGCCTCAAACAAATGCTGCTCAACTTGCTCGCTAATGCCATCAAGTTCACCCGCGAAGGCACGATCGGGCTGAAAGTTTACGCCAACAGAGCCAACCACGGGCGTCAGGATATGGTTAACTTCGTGGTGTGGGATACGGGTATTGGGATGGACGAACGGGAAAAATCCCGTTTGTTTGCCGCCTTTGCCCAAATGGATGGGAAACTATCCCGCCATTATCAGGGTACAGGTTTAGGTCTGGCAATCACCCGCAAACTGGTGGAACTGCACGGGGGCGAGATTACCGTAGAATCTCATCCCAATAGTGGCTCCAGCTTCACGATTTCTTTGCCTCTACATGAAGAGATGCAGGGAGCGATCGGTGATTGGATGTGAACCACAGAGGCACTCTGCACATAGATACCTGGAGTGACGCTGCGGGCTTTCGCTCCATCAAAGAAAAGTTCTGCCATGAACTGGAGCTGGGGCTAAAGCTGTACTGCGAGTCTTCCCAAAGGACTCTACCACACCAGAAAACCTTGGCACAGAGGGATATTCCCCTGCATCGGGTGAAGGGGGGGTATGGTGTCACCTATATTTCGGCTTTGGCTCTGAAATTAGAGAAAGTTTGGGGACAAGGGGCGATCGAGATTGCCTCTCCCCTCGCCGCTGCAGTGGTAACAAACCCCGATTTCACAATTACTGTCTCCCCCACTGGTGGGATTCATCTCCAGCTCACCCCCACGGGTATTGCTCACTGGTTACAGGGTTTGTGTTTACAGAGGAATGGGGAATGGGAGGCACAGGGGGATGTTCGTAGTTGGGCTTTAGCCCAAAAAACCACAGAGAGCGGGGGAGATGGGAGGGGATGGGTAGGAGGGAAAGATTTGTTACCCCGACTATTTCAACTGCAGTATGCCCATGCTCGCTGCTGTTCTTTATTGCGGTTGGCACATCGAGAGGGGTTGATGTCTGTGGATGTGGTGGGTACTGCTGACTGGACCACAGAAGAAACATTTCCCTGGTTGGATGAGGAGGGGAATTTGCGGTTAAGCCATCCGGCGGAAATGGCGGTGATTTCCCAGCTCGCGGGGTCTTGGGATGGTTTCTGGGATATGCAGCTAGGGGGAAAAAGCGCCTCGGTTCTCCCATTGGCGGTTGCTTTGAGTGAGGATTGGCTGAAATTTTACGCTGGCTGTAGGATTTGGGGCGAGGTGAAAAAGAAAAATCTGGCTTTGGCTCGGGCGCGATTGGGTTTGGTGATGGCAGCGAGACAAACGCTGAAACTATTGCTGGAAAAAGGTTTGGGAGTTTTGGCACCTCTGGAACTATAGGGAATAACTGGCGTCTTAGAGTGTGGAGATAAAAATTTGTCATCAAATTTGGATAAAATTTTTTCCAAAGGGGGTGACAAATCTGGTGAGAGTCAGTTATAGTATCTCCAGTGTGAGGAGCGAACCAGTTAGGGCACCGAGACGAAACACGGCCAGTCGTCGGTGCCCTTTCTGATCTCAAGGTTTTGAAAGGGTCCGCGTCGGGTTTGATGACAGCGGCGTTAGAGCAGAAATTCTGCAATGGCGGCGGCGGCGCCGTGGGCTTCTACTGAGGGAGCAATCCAGTGGGCTTTGGCTTTGACGGCTTCGGGGGCGTTGCCCATCGCCACAGAGAGCCCCGCATATTCGAGCATTTCTAGATCGTTGTAGTTGTCGCCGATCGCCATGACTTCGGCGGCGGTGATACCCAGGACTTCTTCGGCGAGATAGCGAACCGCTACGCCTTTGTTAACGCTGGGGTGGAGGGCTTCTAAAAAGTTGGTGTGGGATTTGGTGAGGTAAAGTTGGTCTGGGGTGAACCGCCTGCGGAATTCACCGAAGAGCCGATCGAGCGCCTCGGGGTCTTCGCTCAGAGCCAGGATTTTGGTGGGGGCGCTGTGAGCGGCGAAGGCGTGCATATCGCTAATGGTCATGGGGGTAACGCCGGTACGATTGCCGTAAGCACGCACGCCGGGAGTTAGTTCCCGCACATAGAGTTGGTCATTACTGTAGTAGTTGATGGAAATTTCGCTGCTGATTTCCAACTCTTGGAAGTATGCGAGCAGTTCCCGGGCAATTTCCGCGCCTACGGGTTGATGCCAGTGGAGTTTTTCGTCGGCGGGGTCTTTGATATATGCGCCTTGGTAGGCAATGAGGGGCAAGTTAGAACCCACATCCTGATAGAAGCGGAAAGCTGATTGGTACATTCTACCGGTGGCGATCGCTACAGGCACCCCGCGTTTTCTCACCGCCGCGATCGCCTCTTTTACTTCCGGGCTGACTTGGTTGGACTCCCCAGCGATCGTTCCATCGATATCCAGTACCAGCAATTTAATTTCAGCGTCTGGCACTAAAGCGGCTTTCTCCATCTCTGGCACTAAAGCGGTTTTCTCCATTTTTTTAATTAGCCAACTCTATTTATCCCCATGATCTTATCATTACATGGGTTTGACTCAACCACATAGGCAGTTGGCACACTAATGATATTCAGGAGTTTAGGATTGTTTAGTTAATATCCGGTCTGATTTTATTTAATTTACTTGATTTAACAAAAATCTTCAAAAATGTAAAAACCACCAAAAACCGGCTGACTACAATCTAGCTATCCTTAATCCAAAAGCAAGACGGTTTGGTGGAAATTTTGATAGGTGGTGATGCCCCCATAAATTAGGCAACTTTAACTAGGATTAAAACGGTCAAAGCGCCCGATAATTTAAGGCAGTTTGTTGCAAAGATGTTTCTGGCAATGCCAGACCAAATCCCTGACCATAGTCTATACCTAAGTTGCGGCAAAATTCTATATCTTCCATCATTTCTAATCCTTCTGAAAGGACGAGAATGCCTTCACGGTGTGCGGAACTGAGCAGACTTTCGATTAATGTCTGTTTGAGGGTAAATTTACTGCAACCATGAACGAGACGCCGGTCAAGTTTGATGATGTCCGGGCGAAATTCCATCAGGTAATGGTCAACGGAAACGCAGCCACATAAATCATCTACAGCAATGCCAAATCCCCAATTACGCAGGCGCTGGATTTGCTTGAGTAGGTCCGGCGTTTGAGATAAAACCTCCACTTCGGTGAGTTCAAAGACGATTTGCTCGGGCTGCAATCCCAGTTCCAGAATTTGCTGTAAGTTTTGCTCGAGAGATTGGGGATTGCGGACGATCGCATTAGGAATCAGGTTGATAAAAAACTTTTGCTCAGCCTTCATCCCCGCAATCGACGCCAGACAAGTAGTCCGAGCCAGTTCGTCAAACTCACAAGTGAGTTTAGTTGAAATCGCCGCATCGATGAGCTGTCCGCCGCTGATGCACTGGCCCTCATCATCCTTGGCGCGAGCTAAGCATTCATAGGCGGCGACTTCCCCCGATGCTAAATCGAAAATCGGTTGGTACTTAAAAAACAGTCCCAACCGGATTAAGATGCGATAAAACCAAGCATATTTCACCGATCGGGTCAGAGCAATGAGGGGTTGCGCCCTTAAAAACTCCAGGAGTAATTCCCCTGCCTCCAAAGGTTTCGAGGTAAGCAAAAATCGGGAAGCTGCTTGGATAGTTTCGTCGAGAGTTTCGCTCAGTTTAGTGAATATTGCTACGAGCTGGGGTGGGGTCACCGGCTTGTAGTAGAGTTGGGGCAAGGCGGGCACCGGCTGAAATCCGCAGCCCACCAGATAGGTGCTGGTTTCTTCGTCCGGAGGTTGGACGATGAGCTGGCGCAACTCTTGACCGAGGGGCCTTGGAGGTGATACTAAGAGTTCCATTGCGAATTGTTGCGATATGTAACGTTTACTTTACATATCATAAAACGAGCTGGGCCAAAAAGCTCTGGGAGAATGGCCGGGGTGTGGTGATTTGTCATCAGTCATTTGGATTTCTCAGATAAAAAAAGGGCATCGCAAATGACAAATGACAAATCAGATTAGAGAACTTGGGCACGGAGCCAAGCCACGGGAAGGGAAATCAACTTGCGCGGGGTGGAGACAAAGGCGCGCTGGCGAAATACATCGTATTGATTGCGCTCGATCGCGTCTAAAATCTGGCTGTAAAGGACCGTGGCGGCCCACACCGGCAAGCGAGCATCGGGGCTGAGGGCACTAATGCCCTTTTCCGCCTCAGCGTAGAACTTGCGGGCGCGCTGGATTTGAAAGCGCATCAAGGCTTGCCAGCGATCGTCCACCACACCGTTGAACAAGTCCGCCTCAGTATAGTCAAACAAAGCCAGCTCATCTAAAGGCAGGTAAATCCGGCCTCGGCGGGCATCTTCACCCACATCCCGAAGGATGTTAGTGAGCTGGTTGGCAACACCAAGGGCTACTGCTTCCGATGCCGGGTCTGGCTGGGGTTGCAAAGCCTGCCAGGGAGAACGGTGGGGCAGTTGGGCCACCCCCATCACCGGCAGAGTCATTAACCCCACAGTCCCAGCTACCCGGTAACAGTAGAGATTCAATTCCTCAAACGTTTCGTAACGGCTGCGGTACAGGTCCATACGCTGACCCGCAATCATATCCCGAAACGGCTGGATATCTAGGGAGAATCGCGCCAAGGTATCGACCAAGGCCACATCCACATCGTCGATGGGGTGCCCAGCAAAAATAGACTCGAGCTGGCGTTCCCATTGGTCGAGGGTTTCCGGCGTCGTCAAGCGCGCTCTAGGACCGTCCACCAATTCATCCGTGCGACGGCACCAAGCGTAAATTGCCCAAATTGCTCGCCGTTTTGGCGCTGACATCAACAGCGTGCCCAGATAAAAGGTTTTGGCGTAGGTCGCCGTCACCTGGCGGCAGAGCTCGTAGGCATCCTCTACGGAAGCCAGCTTTTTCATGCGAGGGAGTTCAGACAGTTGCAGCATCATTGCAGGCTGGAAGGTGGAGGCTATCAGCTATTGTTTTCAAGAAACCGGGTTTCTCAATCTGAGAATCTCGGTTAGAAACGGGTTAGGGGATTGGAAACCCGGTTTCTAGCCGACCCCGGAAACCCCGGGCGCGATCGATTGATTCATCGCCGCTGACGGCTGAGCGCTGGCAGCGGCAGACTGATTGCTCGCAATAGCCTGCGCTGTCAGCTTACCAGAAAGTGTCGCCCCTTCCATACTCGCTAGGTAGCGTTGCATGGTGAAATCGCCGGTTAAATAAAAATTAGGAATCGGCGTTACTTGGGAGGGGCGGTGTTGCTGGCGACCCGGAGTGGCTTTATAAACCGATCGCGGCGTTTTCACCACATGATATTTCCGTAATTGTGCCCGGTTTTCGCCGCCAAAGTGCTGGGGAAACAATTTTTCCAGTTCCACTAGCGTCGCTGCTACGATTTCTTCATCGGACTTGCCGATCCAATCTTTCGCCGGAGCCAGCACCAGCTCTAGCATCGAGCGGTTCGGGTCTTCATAACCCCTGCAAGTGTTGCTCATATCGGCGTAAACCGAGAGCAGGGGCGATCGAGAAAACAGCAAATGGTCAATATCCGTCAGTTTCCGGTCAAACCACAGGTGCAAATTAACTACCGGCACCCCTTCCAACCCATCAAGCTGCTGGAAATAATCCAACTCCCGCCAAGCTGGAGGCAGCATCAGTTTCAGCGGATCCACCGGCATCGCGGACACATAAACATCCGCCGTAATCACTTCCTCAGCGACTCCCGGTAACTGCTGGAGCTGGAAACCCCGTACCCGCCCATCAGCTTCCAGCAAAAATTCCTGCACCGGCGCCCTTAACCGCACTTCACCACCCCGGGCAGTAATATAATCTACCACCGGCTGGCAGAGTCTTTCCGTGGGGGAACCGTCGAGAAACGCCATTTTCGAGCCATTTTTCTCCTGCAGAAACCGGTTAAGCGCCGTCAGCACCACCGTGGCGGAGATTTCGTCCGGGTTGATGAAATTCAACGCCTTAGACATGGCGATAAACACTTCTTTTTCCACCCGAGGCGGCACGTTTTGCTTTTGCAGCCACTGGGAAAATGAATACTTATCCATTTCCTCCACGTACTTCTGCCCCTGGAGCATCGCCGGGATTAACCCGATCCCGAAACTAATTTTTTCCCCCCAAGTGAGCATATCGTTATTGCCCAGAATCGCGGCGACGCCATTAAAAGGCGCCGGGAGGTCGGGAAAATCAAACCGGGAGTAGGTGCCCGGTTGCTCCGGCTGGTTGAAAATCATCGTATGTTCTTTCCACTGCAGCCTATCTTCGATGCCCAGCTCTTTAAATAGCTGTAGCAGATTGGGATAGGCCCCGAAGAAGATATGCAGACCGGTTTCGTACCAGTCCCCCTCTTCGTCTTGCCAAGCTGCCACCTTGCCCCCAAGTACGTCCCGCCGCTCTAAGACGATGGGGGTGTGACCTAAGTCTGTGAGATATTTGGCGCAGGCAAGTCCTGCTAACCCAGCTCCGGCGATTGCGACTCGCATTTGATGGTGTTGCCCTTGATATTACTTTGCTTGTAATGTTTCCCTTTCCGATTGTATTTTACAATCCGTTACATTTTGCGCCAAATTTTTATTTCCCCGCTTTTTCTCTCTCAGTATCTCAGTCAATCCCCAAATTTCCCTTGATGTTCCCATCAGTCTTGACAAATCCCAATTTTTATGCTATGTCCATAGCCGCCACTTGGGACGGGGAGACGGGGAGACGCGGTTCGGCTTCGCCCTTCGACTTCGCTCAGGGCAAGCTCACCGACCGGGGGGAGGGGGAGACTGGGAGACGG
>DVDU01000292.1 GCA_015296065.1 Oscillatoriaceae cyanobacterium M33_DOE_052
CTGACGCTACTCACACCCTCTGTATGTCCAGTGAATTGGCGCAGTTCCCGCCCCGTGGCCACATCCCACAGTCGCACGGTTTTATCGTAACTCCCACCCCCAGAAGCCAGGTATTTCCCATCAGGACTGAAGCTGACGCTTCTCACATCCCTTGTATCTCCAGTGAATTTGCCCAGTTCCCGTCCCGTCGCCATATCCCACAGTCGCACATCCCAATTCCCAGAAGCCAGGTATTTCCCATCAGGACTGAAGCTGACGCTATACACCCAGTGTGTATGTCCAGTGAGTTGGTGCAGTTCCCGTCCCGTCGCCACATCCCACAGTCGCACGGGTTGATCCGCATTCCAAGTAGCCAGGTATTTCCCATCGGGACTGAAGCTGACGCTAATCGTATGCTCTATAGTTTGAGTGACTTGGCGCCGTTGCCGTCCCGTGACCACATCCCACAGTCGCACATCCTTACTCCCAGAAGCCAGGTATTTCCCATCGGGACTGAAGCTGACACTATGCACCAAGTGTCTATGTCCAGTGAATTGGCGCAGTTCCCGTCCCGTGGCCACATCCCACAGTCGCACGGTTTTATCGTGACTCCCAGAAGCCAGGTATTTCCCATCGGGACTGAAGCTGACGCTAGTCAAACTGTCTGTATGTCCAGTGAGTTGGTGCAGTTCCCGTCCCGTCGCCACATCCGACAGTCGCACCACCCCATCCCAACTCCCAGAAGCCAGGTATTTCCCATCGGGACTGAAGCTGACGCTTTTCACCAACTCTGTATGTCCAGGTTGGCGGAGGAACTGCCCGGTGGTTAAATCCCACAGCCACACGGTTTTATCCTTACTCCCAGAAGCCAGGTATTTCCCATCAGGACTGAAGCTGACGCTTATCACCGAGTCTTGATGTCCTCTGGATTGGCGCAGTTCCTGTCCCGTCGCCACATCCCACAGCCACACGGTTTTATCCCAACTCCCAGAAGCCAGGTATTTCCCATCAGGACTGAAGCTGACGCTACTCACATAGCTTGTATGTCCAGTGAATTGGCAAAGTTCCTGTCCCGTCGCCACATCCCACAGTCGCACGGTATTATCCTCACTTCCAGAAGCCAGGTATTTCCCATCAGGACTGAAGCTGACGCTTGACACATAGCTTCTATGTCCAGTGAGTTGGCGCAGTTCCCGTCCCGTGGCCACATCCCACAGTCGCACGGTATTATCCCAACTCCGAGAAGCCAGGTATTTCCCATCGGGACTGAAGCTGACGCTATACACATAGCTTGTATGTCCGGTGAGTTGGCGGAGGAATTGCCCTGTAGTTAAATCCCAGAGATAAATATCTCTGTTTCCGCCTAAAGCCAACAGCCGCCCGTCAGCAGTCACCGCCCCACTACTAGCAGGACAGTCAATTTCCCAGAGGGCTTCCCCCGTCCGCAGGTTAAATAACGCTGCACCGCCACCAGCAATGACTATGGTTAATTCCTGGTTCAGGGCAATCACTTCTCTGATGACTCCCCGTACCAGTCGGCGAATCATGCCTTGGGCGGTCAATCCTGGCAGGATAAAATAGCCCCGTAAATCTGTTGCTGTCTTTGCTGCTACTGGCTGCTTCTGCTTTGGCAAAGGCTGTGGTGACAAAATTTGCGGGGATGGTTGGGTTGGCGGGGGCATTACCTTCTGGGTTGCCATTACTACTGGTTGCTGGTTTGGTTGCAGCAAAGCCAGAAAATCCCGCATAGTTTGGGGTCGGTCTGCCGCTTCCAGGGCCATTGCTTTGATAATTGCTGCCTGCAACTTATCGCTAGTCTGGGGATTATGCTGTTTTGGCGGCAATAAAGCCAGATTATCCAGCTTGCGTTCTGCTGCTGGAGTGGGTAGCTGTCCTGTCACGGCATAA
This sequence comes from Oscillatoriaceae cyanobacterium M33_DOE_052, assembly GCA_015296065.1. Classification (GTDB taxonomy): domain Bacteria; phylum Cyanobacteriota; class Cyanobacteriia; order Cyanobacteriales; family Laspinemataceae; genus Koinonema. The sequence goes on from DVDU01000292.1 coordinate 1,888, forward strand.
TATAAGGAAGCACCGAGACTGAAAACATCCACCGTGGGCAAGCCACCGCGACCTAATATTTGCTCATAGGGGGCAAATGCGGGATTAAATGCGTTACGGGTATTGCTCACCATTGGGGCAATATCCCCCGCAATGCCAAAATCAATCAACACTGCCCGGTTTTGATTCGCCACCATAATATTGAGGGCGTGGGCGTCCCGATGCACAATGCCCATATCATGGGACACTACCAGCGCCTCGGCAATTTGGCGAATATAGCCCACTGCCTGGGTTTCCGGGATGGGGCCGCGTTCTTGTACCAGGTTAAATAAACTATCCCCCGGCACGAAATCCATCACCAAACAGGGGATATCATCTTCGGTAAATAAGTCGCTGACCCGCACAATGGAAGAATGGCCTTGTTGGGAAAGCTGGGCCAGCATTTGCCCTTCTTTGAGAAAACGCTCTTCAAATCTGGGATAGGCGGGGTCGTTGCGGAGCATCGCGTTAGGGGTTTTCAACACCACTTGATGTTTTAGGCTCAGATGTCGCGCTTTGTAGGTGACACCAAAACCGCCTTGCCCTATCATCGCCTCAATTTGATAGGGTCGAGTTTTGAGTTTCTGTCCGGGTTGCCAATACACGATATTTGCCTTTGGGGTTGCTGGTGGGTGGGGTGCTTGATTTATTTTGCCACAGGTGCGGATTTGTGGAGAAATTGGGGGGCCGCACAGCCATTTTTTATATAAATGATTTCTGTAGGGTGGGCGGTAGGGGCGATTCGCGAATCGCCCCTACTCGTGATGAAGACTGCGGCTTGGTCAGGCACTGCTTATTTAATTAGTCATATGAGTAAAAAAGACACAATCGATTAATCGCCAAATCTTATAAGTATGAAAACTATAGTCATTTCAAATAAAAATGGGATTGACTCTGCCCTCACCCCCGTCCCCTCTCCATCCCCCCTACCCCCCTTGGAAAGGGGGGGAGAGAGAAAAGGAGATGGGGGTGAGGGCAATCTCGATTATTTCATTTCTATTTGAAATGACTATATCTTGGATTAATAGCAATATTGCAGATTGCCAACTATATGAAAAATGGGAGAAAAACTGTCTTCACGATGCCGTCGGACTTGATCTAACATAGAATAGATGTAGATTTTTCCTCCGGGATGATGAGTATGGATAAACTTTCTACTCTAATTGCCAGTGATACCTGGGTTCCGGCCACCTGGGAGGAGTTCCTTAGTGCTGTGGATGACCCCGCCTATGGTAAATCCAAAGGCTATTACAGCAATGGGAGAATGAGATTAGAAATGCAGCTCTCCGTAGGCTTTGACCACAGTAACAATCATGCAATTATTGCCCTTGCCATTAATCTCTATGGCATTTTGAAAGGGATTCCGTTCACAGGTTTAGACAACTGTTCTTTCCGCAAGACGGGCTATGTTGAATTTCAGCCGGATTTAGCTTATTATGTTGGCACTAAGGCAAACGTTATTCCTAGCGGTACTGGTATTGTAAATCTGGAAGAGTATCCGGTGCCGGATTTGGTGGTGGAGGTGGCGAAATCATCTTTGTTAGACGATCGCACAGTGAAGCGAGTTCTTTATGAAGATGTGGGGATTGCGGAATATTGGATTGTGAACGTGGAAACAGCGGCGGTAATGGCGTATCAAATGAGCGATCGGGGTAGTCAGCGAATTGATACCTCTGTGATGTTTCCCGGACTAGAGATAGCGACTCTAGACCAAGCCTTGCAACGTAGCCTCACCCAAGACCAATCTCAAGTTGGAGCCTGGTTAATGGCGCAGTTTAAATAATTGACAATTGACAATTGATAATTGATAATTGATAATAGTTCTGTAGGGTGGGTAGTAGTGGGTAGGGTGGGCAAGGATTTCCACCAAAACTTTTAGCCCAAACCAGGGTAAAATCAGGATTAAATTTGGCAATATAGGCATCCTGTTCCCCAGCAGAAACCAGATCAGGACTGCCGTCATCGTCTATGTCGATGCTTTGGCTAAAGCTACCGGTGACGATAATATTGTTTTCACTATCTACGGCGATGCTGTTGCCTGAGTCTGAACCAAGACCGCCGATTTGTTGAATCCAGATATATAGTCATTTCAAATAAGAGTGAGACGCCAAGTGCCTGCATAGTTGCCCTCTATCCCCCAACCCCTTTCTCCCAAAAAAGGGAGAAAGGGGAGTAAGACCGGGATATCCCGGTGTTCTGGTCTCCCCTCTCCCGCTCTGGGAGAGGGGACGGGGGTGAGGGCTGATCAGATGTGGGGTTTAACCAAAAAACTATTCTCATTCTTAATTGAAATGACTATATTTCCGATTACTCATTTGTCATTCATTTATGGTGAGTTATTTTCATTTGTCAGCTTCGCTTCGCTATGCTTAGCACTGGCTTGGTCATTTGTAATTTGGTAGAGTTTTGATGATGGCGACAAGGGAAAAGTTATTCATAACTAATGACATTGGTGTAGTTATATGATGTTTGATGCAGGGGTAGCCGATGATGCCCCTAGGCCAGGAGCGAGTGATTTTGTGGAGATAACTTTATTAAATCGCACAAACTGTGGTATTGTCAAGGTGGTGCAGGGGTTTTGGTGAAAAATTAATCTGCATAAAACCAGCTTATTTTTTTACTTGTTATGGCCAAAATCTTATTTTTCACATAATTGTGATTGTTTACTTGTGTAAATTTCCTGAAAATTTCTATCCGTATCAGAATGATGGTAAATATTTATTGCCAGTTCCGACAAGTAGTGTGACGTTGGTAATCTGCAATTAGGTGAGGTGGAACAGGGGAGGGTGATTTTCTTTCCGCATAGGGACTAAGCCTAGGTTGGTTGTGCTATGTACCGGGATTTTCATCGATCGGGTGGAAGGTTGAGAAACCGGGTTTCTTGGAAAAATCTCGGTTGATGACGAGATATATCGTTGAAGAAACCCGGTTTCTTGGCTGTATTCGCTATCGGCTAATTGTTAGTTGTTATCACTAAATTGGTCAACTAAAATCTAAAATCTAAGGATGCACGTGAGTGGTGGCATTAGTTGATGGGGGTAAAACATTTCCTGAAACAAGAGATTTGGAAATGGCGGGGGCTGCTGGTGGCGGCTCCGGCGGTGGCAATTTTTGTCATTACCCTCCGATCGCTCGGGTTGTTGCAACTATGGGAATGGGCGGCCCTGGACCAATATTTTCGCTGGCGTCCGGTGGAAATGAGGGACGATCGCCTGGTGGTGGTAGGGATAGAAGAGTCAGATATCCGCCAAATTGGCAAATGGCCCATCCCCGATGCGGTACTGGCAGAACTACTGACCAAAATTGAGGCCCAGAAACCACGGGCGATCGGGCTGGACATTTACCGAGATTTACCGGTAGAACCCGGTAAAGAGGCTCTAGAAAAAGTTTACCAGTCCAACCCCAACCTAATTGGCATCAAAAAAGTCGTCGGAGAAGCCGACACTTTTGGCGTCAACCCCCCAGCCATATTGGCGGAAAAAGGACAAGTAGCCGCCAATGATTTCCTCCTCGATGCGGACGGCAAAGTGCGGCGGGGATTTCTCTACCTCACAGATAAATCCGGGGAAATTGCCTTCAGCCTGCCATTTAAACTAGCTTGGATGTATTTAGAAGCCACCAAAGGCATCCAACCAGAACTGACAGAGGAGCAATTTGTCAAACTAGGGCAAACAGTTTTCCCGCCTTTCACCAGTAATGATGGCGGTTATGTGCGGGCAAATGCTGATGGCTATCAAGTGCTGCTGAATTTCCGAGGACCATCGTGCCGAGTGGTGAAAAATCGCTGCCCTTACCAGATGGTATCGATGGGGGATGTGTTAGCGGGAAAAATTGAGCCCGGATTGATGCGCGATCGGATAGTCTTCATCGGTTCCACCGCCGAAAGCCTCCAAGATTTATTTTTTACCCCCTACAGCAGCGGCTTAGTCACCCTCCCCCAACCCACTTCCGGCGTAGAAATTCACGCCAACTTAACCAGCCAAATTCTCAGTGCCGTTTTAGACGAACGTCCCATCCTCCGCAGTTGGTCAGAACGCATAGAATGGCTATGGATTTTTCTCTGGTCATGTACCGGAGCCAGTTTAAATTGGAAATTGCGATTTTCCGAAGCGGTGAGCAATATCCTGCGCCAAACCCTGGTGCGATTTTTGTTTGCTGGAGGCAGCTTACTCGCCACCACCTACGGAGCTTTTGTCGCTGGTTGGTGGTTGCCAGTTGTCCCACCGATGCTAGCATTGACCTTTTCCACAACCGCCATTTCCATCCATATTGCCCGTTCCGCCAGCGATATCCGCAAAGCCTTTGGCCGCTATGTCAACGATGAAGTCGTAGCAATTTTGCTGGAAAATCCCGAAGGCTTAAAACTGGGGGGAGAAAGCCGTATAGTCACAATTTTGCTGTCAGATTTGCGGGGGTTTACCTCTCTCGCCAAACCTTTGCCCCCAGAAAAAGTGGTGATGATGCTCAATATCTACTTAGAGGCGATGGCGGATATCATCACCGAATATCACGGGACGATCGACAAATTTATCGGCGATGCCATTATGGTGTTATTCGGCGCTCCCACCAGCCGAAATGATGATGCAGAAAGGGCTGTAGCTTGCGCCATAGCCATGCAGCTAGGGATGGAATCCGTCAACCAAAAATTAGCCCGCTTAAACCTGCCCCAAATAGAAATGGGCATTGGTATCCACACCGGCGAGGTAATAGTAGGTAACATCGGCTCCCAAAAACACGCCAGTTACACAGCTATAGGCAACGACGTTAACCTAGTCTCCCGCATCGAGTCTTATACCGTAGGCGGACAAGTTATCATTTCAGAAAGTACCCTCAAAGAACTGCCAAACCGCCCCATCATTGATGAAAAAATCACGGTTCAACCCAAAGGGTTTGACGAGCCGTTGAATCTCTACGTAGTAGGAGGAATGGGGGGGGATTATAATTTATTTTTGCCCAGTCAAGAATCAAATATGATTCCTTTAAAAGAAGAACTCAAAATTTTTTATACTATTTTAGATGGCAAACATATCGGAAATCAGCAGTATCAAGGTACTTTAGTTAAATTCTCCTTTAAAGGAGCCCAAATGCGGGGTGAACATTTAGTGGATATTTTTAGCAATATCAAAATTAACTTAATCCACACCCAAACAGAATCTCAAGTGGGAGGTGACCTGTACGCTAAAGTTGTAGGCAAATCTAAAGATGGAGACGGGTGTTTATTGCTACGCTTCACTTCGGTTCCGCCAGCGATCGCAGCAGTTTTACACACTTTGTATGATTCGATTTTACCGAAAAAACCCTAGAATTTATCGAGTTATTAAGTTGGTGGTGAACGAAAATTTAAGTGTTGTGTGTCTAGCATTTTTGTGAGAGATTAAATTAATTTGTTTTGGCTTAATAGTGGGAAATGTCCCGAAACGAGGCCAAAAATAATTGAGCAAACTATAATCCCCACAAGGGAAAATAGAAATCCCTTGGCTCGGTGAGAATATTTAGGAAAAAGCAGACTTTATCCTTGCTGTTCGCGTACCAGTTGGTCTAATGCCTGCTGCATCTGTCCTACTACTTGATTGTAGCAGGCATCCACATAATCTCGGTCTTTAGAGGCTTTTCTGCCATATTTTTCAAAAACTATAGGCTCACAGACTCGGGTATGAATCTGTGCTGGTAGTGGAATGTTCGGTAGGGGACCGAAACTGATGCCCCAAGGTAAACCTAAATAAATGGGAAACACCACGGGGTCAACGCCGCAGAGCCAGTTGATGCCGACTAATTCATGTAGCTGGCGAGCTTGTGCGTAAAATTCCCCTAAGACAATTAGGGTATCATGGGCGCCATGAGAAATGATGGGCAGGATGGGTGCTTCAGCAATTAAAGCTACTTTGATGAAGGCTTTGTTACCGGCAAAGTAGATTTTATCCCGCATGGAGTGGGGACGGAAAACGTCATAGGCACCACCGGGGTAAACTGTCACCATTGCGTCCCGTTCCAATGCCGCAAATGCCATTTTGGGATGCGCGACGATCGCCCCACATTGCACAGCCATTTTCGCCAAATCCGGGAACACCTTCCAGACATTAGGGTGCATTAAACCATAAGATAAACGCTCAAAGCCAAAGCGGCGAACCCAGTCATACATAAACATGAACATATCCGGGGCCGCTAAGCCGCCGTTATGGGAACCCACTACTAATGCCTTGCCTCTAGATGGTACGTGATGCCAACCATCGGTTTGCACCCGAAAATAGTGCTGGTAAAACCATTCCCATTGAGGCATCAATGACTTAATTACCTCTGGATTGCGATCGTCTAGAGACCACCCATCAAACTTAGGCACTCATTTCCCCTTAATCAATCTAAATTGAAGTCAACTATTTTTTAGTATAGATAATATATTTTCTTTTGGCCACTCTCCCGAACAACTCCACACCATGACATCATTTGACGCCCTCAGTGGCATCATCGCTCTAGCGAGAAAAATGGCGGTAACGCCACTTGTTTAACATACTATCGCCGATCGCCGCCACCCCTTGCATTGCCGCCAACTCTTGCTCTAACTGCACAATCCGCAAGGCTTGCTGCTCTAGCTGGAGACTCAAAGCCGCTTTTGCTGCCACCGCTTCCCCCGCTGCTACCGTTGCTCTTGCCAGTTGCTCCTCTAACAAGGCAATACGCCTTGCTTGCTGTTCCACCTGCTCCCCCCAAGCCGTAATATCTTGATTCAGACGGGCTGATGATGGATCGGGGGTGGTGGTTGCTACTGGAGGCAATTGTACCTCAGAGTCTTTGTCTTTGTCTTTGGTATTGCTGGCGGAGGGTTTCGACTCTGGCGGCATGGCAGTTAAACTGTCGGCACCAACCCGCCGAAACCATTCATACATCAACATCAACGGCACCAATGTCATTAGACCAAATTTATAGTAATTCATCAATTATTCCCTCCCGATTAGGGCTGAAAATTTTGGCGCTGCCTCCTATTTTAACCCCGATAGTTAAATATCCCATGAATTTCGGAAAATGTAGCGCCAAACACTTCTATCATCTGCCGATAATTGCCATCATTAGAACTGGCAGGGGTAGGGGCAAAGCAGTGCCATGCCCCTAAGAATAGAAACCGGAAAATCAGGACGCAACTACCGGGAAAAATTGCGGTGACGCCACCGGTTTAACATGATATCGCCGATGTTAGCCGAGGGTTGCAAATCAGCTATCTGCTGTTGTAAAGCGGCGATCGCGCGCCCCTTTTCTTCTGAGTCATGCGCCAAAGCCTGATATTTTTCGAGCGGCACCCGCGCTGCTGCCTCGGAGAGCGATCGCACCTGCTCTTCCCATTGCAGCCGCAAAGCCTTGTACTCCTCCAAAGGCACTTTCCCCGCCGCTTCCGCCGTCACTCGTTGTAGCTGCTGCTCCAACTCAGAAATCCGACTGGCACGAGCTTCCGACTCACCACCGAGGCGCTGTAACTGCTGCTCCAACTCAGAAATCCGACTGGCACGAGCTTCCGACTCACCACCGAGGCGCTGTAACTGTAACTCCAACTCAGAAATCCGACTGGCACGAGCTTGAAACTCGCCACCAAGGCGCTGTAGCTGTTGATCCAACTCAGAAATCCGACCGGCTCGTGATTGCGACTCATTCCCAAGGTGCTGTAGTTGCTGCTCCAACTCAGAAATCCGACCGGCTCGCGCTTGCGACTCACCACCAAGGTGCTGTAGCTGCTGCTCCAACTCAGAAATCCGACCGGCTCGCGCTTGCGACTCACCACCAAGGTGCTGTAGCTGCTGCTCCAACTCAGAA
>DVDU01000306.1 GCA_015296065.1 Oscillatoriaceae cyanobacterium M33_DOE_052
CCCCGTCTCCCCGTCTCCCCGTCTCCCCGTCTCCCCGTCTCCCCGTCTCTCACTGTCGGGAGAATATAATATGTGGAAATCTATAATTAATGGCGGCGATTATGAATAAAGCGCTGTTTATTTTAAGCCAGCTTAACACTGATGATGTGGAATGGATGATTGAAAAGGGGAGACTGGTAACAATACCGGCGAATACAACCCTGATTAGAGAAGGTGAAAAAATCAATGCGTTGTATTTGGTGGTGCGGGGCAGTTTGAGCGTGTTTATTGAGCCAATGGGGCATCGGGAAGAGATTGCTTGGATATGGCGGGGGGAAATTGTGGGGGAAATCTCTTTTATTGACGATCGCCCCACATTAGCCAGTGTCCGAGCAGTAGAAGATACAATCGTTTTGGCGATTTCCCGAGTTGAGCTAATGTCTAAAATCCAGAAGGATTTAGGCTTTGCCTCGCGGTTTTATCGGGGGATTTCTATGATTCTCACCCACCGGATGCGGGACACGGTGCAGCGGTTGGGGTATCACCAAGAACTGGAAACTATCGAAGCAGAAGATGTGGATGACGATATCAATCCGGCGATGCTGGAAAATCTGGAATTGGCGGTGGCTAAGCTAAATTGGCTGATGGAAAGTGTGATGAATTAAAGGGTAATTTTCTGCTCTTTCAACTGCCTATCAAAAATTCATACCAACTTGGTGGTATGGTAGATAAAGTGAGCCCACATTGCCTCCCTTATCCCAGGAATTTAGTTAAAATAATGTAATGTTTCTTCGAGTCTATTTAGCTCAAAGTTGACTTCACTTTCTAGTAATTTCAGGGCTTCTACTAAGCCGATGGCGGCGTGATCTCCCCAGAGGCGATCGAAATCACGCAACTCAGATTTGAGGTGATGCAGCAGTAGCCGATGTTTCGATTCCTGGTAACTCGATTCCCGGTAACTTTGGAATGCTTTCATAATCTTTATCCCTGATGGTTGGTTTGGAGATCATACCTGAAGGTCGATCTCTCGCTGACCTGCTCACGGCCAAACTGTATTTCCGGTCCTATGGCGGTAGCGGCGGTGGGAGAAAGGGGCCACAGCCACAACTCCCAGATTAATTATAATCTGCTTACAGCATATTAGAAACATTTTGTGAGTGATTTCCGTCACAAATTTAATGTGATTATTATCACATTAGCGGCAGACCGAAAATCATCAGGGGTACTACTGATAGTAAGAAAGTGCTATCATACCGGCGAAACTTTGTCCTTAGTCATTTGTCCCTTGTCCCAAGTCCAATGTCCTTTGACAAATGAGCTGTTACCAATAACCAAGTATGCCCTGAGTGCAGTCGTTGGGGACTTTTGACCAGGGACAAATGACTAAGGACAAATGACCAGGGACTTTTGATAAATGACGATAAACGGCATTACCTTCCAAGGCCAGAAGATAAAATCTACCGAGCAATTACGCCGCTACCTGCCAGTGGGACTGGCGATCGCCCTGGGGGTGGGGCTGACTCTAGGCGCTTCAACACTGGTGCGGCGGTGGGAAAACCAGCAAGTGGAGCAGCAATTTCAACAAAAAGCCGACAGCCTCGCGGTTGCCCTCCTGCGCAACATCGAGGAATATTCCCAAGTCACCGCCGCTCTCGGCGCTTTTTTTGATGCGGCCCCTAATGTGAGCCGCTCCGACTTTCAGATATTCGTTAACCCCTTCCTGAAGCGCTACCCTGCCATTCGGGGCACCATCTGGGTGTTACCCGTGGCAGACCAGGAACGAACGGCCTATGAGCAAAGAGTCCAAAGGGAGGGATTTGCTAATTTTCGCCTTTTGGAACGGGACGAGCAAGGCAAGTTTTTCCCCGCCACAAAGCGCCCAGAATATTTTGCCATTAACTACGCCGAACCCTTAGAAACCTATCAGAGCGGTATCGGCTTTGACTTGGGGTCTGATGACAAAATTCGCCCTGCAGTAGAAAAGGCACGGGATACAGGAGAAATCGCCGCATCAGGGAGGATAGTCCTGTTTAACGGCGCTGGTGGTTTTGCGCTTTACCGACCGGTTTATCGCCGGGGTCAACTCCAAGATACCCCCGCACAGCGGCGTCAATCTTTGCAGGGTATTGCTTACACGGTTTACCAAATTTCTCAGGTGGTAGAGCGGGCCATCCTTGGCCTCCCCTTAAAAGGAAACCTGGACTTTTATATCAAAGATATGTCAATACCAAATAACCCCGAGGTGTTGATATTTTATGACGCCACTAAGGGGGAGTTGCGAGAAAACCAGCCAAAGCCAGCGCCTTTAACTGGGAGTGCGGCGCACCTATGTGGGGAGCCGGGAAACTGCACCCGCAACCTCACGGTGGCGGATAGGCAGTGGCAAATTGAGATTCGCCCCGCTGCGGGTTATTTCACTTTCCAAACCCATGCTACCTCAACGGTGGTGCTGGTGGGTGGGTTGTTGCTGAGTACAGTTTTAGGGGCGTATTTGTTTAACTTTCTGCGCTACACTGCAGAAATCGAAAGCGAGCGGCATAAGTCGGAGATGCTGCTTTTGAATATTTTGCCCGAGGCGATCGCCTCTCGGCTGAAGCAAGACCACCAAACCATTGCCGAGAGCTTCCCGGAAGTGACGGTATTATTTGCCGATATTGTGGGTTTTACCCAATTGTCCGTGCGGGTGTCTCCCACCGAGTTAGTGCATCTGCTCAATCAGGTGTTTTCCACGTTCGATCGCCTGAGCGAGAAACATGGTTTAGAAAAAATCAAAACCATTGGCGACGCCTACATGGCCGTCGGCGGACTGCCCAAACCCCGCCCAGACCATGCGGACGCCGTAGCGGAAATGGCACTAGAAATGCAATCAGAAATTGCCCGCTTTAACGCCGATAATCACACCAATCTGAGCATCCGCATTGGCATCAACACTGGTCCGGTAGTAGCTGGCGTGATCGGCAAAAAAAAGTTTATCTATGACCTGTGGGGCGACGCCGTAAATACCGCCAGCCGGATGGAATCCCACGGACTGCCTGATGCAATTCACGTCACAGACTCGACCTACCAACTTTTGCAGGAAAAGTTTATCTTGGAAGCGCGGGGGATTATTCAGATTAAAGGCAAAGGAGAAATGGCCACTTACCTGCTCAAAGGTCGGAAAGATAACAATATAGCTGGTCAAACACCAGGCAATCTCGCTGCTAGTTAATCATCTCAAATTCGCCCAGCTAGCAGATTGTCAATCGAACACATGGAGTGAGTCTGTCCCCGACTCACTCCTGCCGATCTTAACCTGTGCAATTGCAGAGATTCAGCAAAGCCGACGCGGCGCCAACGTAAATATTTATGACAGCTTTACCCTCAAAGTGTTGCTAGTGCTGTATGCTGGAGTGTGAGGATTATTACTTTTGGATTCAGGAGTTTATGGTGATGATCGCAGCACGAGATGAAGACCGGTATTTTACGCCTGAAGAGTATTTTGCTTGGGAAGAAAAGCAGCTAGAAAGACACGAACTGATCGATGGGCGGGTTTCTGCGATGGCTGGTGGCACGCAAAATCACAGTGCAATTAAATTAAATATTGGGAGTTTAATCAAAGCTCACTTAAGAGGCAGTAAATGCCGGGTGTTTAACTCGGATTTAAAGGTTAACATTTTTACTACCCGCAACTATACTTATCCTGATTTAAGCGTTACTTGCGATGCGCGAGATAGGGAGCATCCGCTCTATATTACTTATCCCTGCTTGATTGTGGAGGTTTTATCAGATAGTACCGAGGCTTACGATAGGGGCAAGAAGTTTGAAAAATATCGGCAAAATCCTAATCTGGTTGATTATGTGTTGGTGAGTTCTGATGAAATGGCGGTGGATATTTATCATAAGAATGATGCGGGTGAATGGGTGATTATGAGCTATCGATCGGGCGATGAAGTTGAGTTGAAAAGTATTGGTTTGAAGGTGCCGATCGAGCAATTCTATGAGGAAGTAATCTTTGAGCCAAAATCTTAAATATGTAGAGTATTTATAACCGCAAATCGGTTAATAATTGAGGGGTAATTATTATGCTAAAAGCAGTGAAAGCGATTATTGAACCGTACGGAACGATTCGCACGCTGGAACCTTTACGGGTGGAGGTGGCAACCAGGGCGATCGTCACTTTGCTAACGCCGACTCCTGCTGATGTAATGATTGAAGCAGGTGCAGATGTTCAGCCGGATAGTCAGGATATACCTAAACGACGTTTCCCAATTCCTGATTTAGCTGGAAAGGTGAAAATTATCGGGGATATTGTTAGTCCAATTGTTAATGAAGAAGACTGGGAGTGTCTCAAGTGATTGTTCTGGATACCCTTATTGCTACTGCTTTAGCGTACAATGCCCCACTTGCTAGTATGGATCATTGTTTTAGGCAATATCCCGAAGTTGAAAAATATTTGATGAGGGAATGAAAGGGCTATTAAAGGGGTAGTTAGGCGAACGAAACCCCCTTTTCGCCCCACGCCCCTACTGTGGCATGAATTGTTGTAAACATGGCGGAGAAAACAGCAGGCGATTTAGCCAATAGCTAATCTGATTGATGGGGTGGCGGCTCGGCGGCGATAATATGGAGATCGATATTTTTGAGCTGACGCATCAGTTTTTCAATCAAAGAGCCTTTTAAGAGCAATTCCCAGCGGGAGCGCTTGCTGGCACCCAGCACAATTTGGTTGATGCGGTAATCGCGAGCGACGCTGGCAATTGCCTTATCAGGATTATGGCCATTAACCCGCAAAAATTCACCGCCAAATTCTCGGCAAATTTTCTCGCTGGTTTCAATATGCAGGCTTTCGGCTTTGGTGAGAAACCGGTCAGGGTCAGCCACGAATAACACATAAAAACCGGCATTCATATAATTGGCCAGTCTGGCGCCCCGCCGGAGTAGTTGCAGGGAATTGGGGTTAGTGGAAATGCAGACTAACACTCTTTCTCTCACGAGAAAATTTGGTGGTTCTTTAGATAAACCAACTGCAGGATTTTCTAGGGCGTTTTCTTCGATATTGTCGGCGACTTCTCGCAGAGCTAATTCTCTTAAGGCTATCAGGTGGCGCCGCTGAAAAAAGTTCTGTAAAGCCTGGTCGATTTTCTCAGCGGCGTAGATTTTGCCTTCTAGGAGCCGCTGTTCTAGGGTTTCGGCGGTGACATCCACTACTACCACTTCGTCGGCTTCTTCTAAGATGCGATCGGGTATGCGCTCCCGCACCCGTACCCCGGTAATTTTTGCTACTAAATCGTTGAGACTTTCTAGGTGTTGAATGTTGACGGTGGAGTAAACATTAATCCCGGCGGCTAAGATAATTTCTACATCCTGATAGCGCTTTTCCCGCAGGGAACCGGGGACATTGGTGTGAGCGAGTTCGTCAACGAGGACGAGCTGAGGCGATCGCTGGATAATCCCCTCTACATCCATCTCCGTCAGGCTCAAATCTTTAAATGCCACTTTAGCCAGGGGTATTACCTCCAAACCCGCCCCCTTTTCCGCTGTTTCCAGCCTCCCGTGAGTTTCCAGTAAGCCGATCGCCACATCAATCCCTTCTGCTTTTAGCTGATGGGCTTCTTCGAGCATTTTATAAGTTTTCCCCACTCCCGGCGCCATCCCAATATAAATTTTATGTTTGCCCCGCTTCCGGGACGGATGGTAGTAACTATTTGCCGCAGGTAGCGTCGATTCGCCATTATCTATTAGGGGAATGTCATCATTCATATTCTTATTTGTTCCTTGTAATTTGTCATTTTTCATTTGTCCCAAGGCAATTTGTTTCTTGTCATTTGGGACGGGCACGGTGTCATCAATATTTGGGTTTTCTGATAAATGTTAACCATGCCGTGCCTCTACAGGTATTTGTCATTTGTCCCTTTACCAATGACCAAGGACAAATGACAAAGGACAAATAATCATAAATTATCCAAAGCTAGATTCAATTTCAACACATTAACACCGGGTTCGCCAAAAATGCCCAAAAATCGCCCGTCTGTATTTTTAACAACCATAATTTCCACCTGATTGGTATCCAGTCCTCTCGCCTTAGCCACTCGTTCGATTTGATGACGAGCGGCAGTTGGGCTAATATGGGGGTCTAAACCAGAACCAGAAGCGTAAACTAAATCAGCAGTGGGCTTAATATTAGCTTGCTGTAAGCGCTGGATTTCGGCGGCAATTCGCTGGCGCAATTGGGGATTGCTGGCGGCTAAATTACTCGCTCCAGATACTCCGGTTTTGGCATTTTCATCCTGACTGTAGTTAATGGCACTGGGACGGCTCCAAAAATAGCTATTTCCCGCAAAATTCTGACCAATTAAAGCACTGCCTACTAAAGCACCTTGGCGGTTAGTTAGCAAGCTGCCATTGGCTTGAAAAGGAAAGGCTACTTGACCGCAAATTAGCAATAACAAGGGATAAATCACCGCTGTCAGCACCCACATCACCAATGCCAAGCGGATGCCTTTAATTAATTCTCGCATAATTACCTCCTAATATGCCTAAAACTTTTCTGGCTGGAAGATAACGAACACCAGGTAAGCACCTAAGCCGAAAGTTAATAAACCTAGAGCGGCAATGCTATAAGCCTGACTGCGGGAAATCTGGGCGCCAGTGGCTGCCAATACTGCTGGTGCTAAAGCCAGATTTAAGCACATCACCAGGAGAATTTGTAGGGTAGAAAAGTGGCGCCGTCTGGTTGATTCTGAAAATGTTTCGGCAAATGTTTGCCAAATATATTGAAATCTGGACATTTTTTTGAGTGATGGGATAGGTTGAATTAAGCCAAGTTGAGTAAGCCTACTAAAATGTCGATCGCCTTAATGGCGGCAAAAGGTGCGATGGCACCGCCCACACCATAAATCAGAATATTCCGCTGCAGGAGTTGGTTGGCGGTTAAAGGCTTGAACTCCACACCTTTGAGCGCCAGGGGAATTAGCGCGGGAATAATTAAGGCATTATAAATTAGTGCTGCAAGTACGGCGGAATTGGGGCTGATTAAACCCATAATATTCAGGTCGCCAATTCCCGCTGCGGCAAACATGGTGGGGATAATGGCAAAATATTTGGCGATATCGTTGGCGATGGAAAAAGTGGTGAGCGCCCCGCGAGTAATTAAGAGCTGTTTGCCAATTGTCACTAAGTCAATTAATTTGGTGGGGTCTGAGTCTAAATCTACCATATTGGCGGCTTCTTTGGCGGCTTGGGTGCCAGAATTCATGGCTAATCCTACATTAGCTTGGGCTAAAGCGGGAGCATCGTTAGTGCCATCACCAGTCATGGCGACAATTTTGCCAGCGGCTTGCTCTTTTTGAATTACTTCAATTTTGTTTTCTGGAGTGGCTTCGGCGATGAAATCATCTACGCCAGCTTCGTCAGCGATCGCCTCTGCTGTAATCCAATTATCCCCAGTGAGCATCACCGTGCGCACTCCCATCCGGCGCAGTTGGGCGAAGCGTTCTCGGATACCAGTTTTAATGATATCTTTGAGATAAATTACCCCATAAACTTCGTTATTTTGACACACCGCTAGAGGCGTACCGCCTAGTTTAGATACTCGTTCATAAGCCGCATCTAAATCTGGGGTTAATTTGCCGCCGCGAGACCGGACAAATCCCTTAATTGCCTCTACCGCACCCTTGCGGAATTCGCTGCCATCGGGTAAATTTGTACCACTCATGCGCGTGCGAGCCGAAAACTCTACCCCTTCTGCGGTACTAGAGTCAAAATCCACATCATTTGCCCCATACTTGCGCGCTAATGCTACGATGGATTTACCTTCGGGAGTCTCATCAAATAAACTGGCGGCTAAAGAAACGCGGGCAATTTCTTCGGCAGAGTGATTGTTAACGCTGATAAACTCCTCTGCCAAGCGATTTCCTAAAGTAATCGTACCAGTTTTGTCTAAAACTAGGGTATTGACATCGCCGCAAGCCTCTACCGCTCGTCCTGAAGTTGCCACCACATTAAATTGGGCGACCCGATCCATCCCCGCAATGCCAATGGCGCTTAATAAACCGCCGATCGTAGTGGGAATTAAAGCCACCAGCAAGGCAATCAGAATGGCGACACTGACGGGACTGTTGGCGTAATTAGCTAACGCCGGGAGGGTGGCAACGACAATCAAAAATACTAGACTCAGAACGGCGAGCAATACTGTCAGGGCAATTTCATTGGGAGTTTTCGCCCGATCGGCTCCCTCTACCAGGGCAATCATCCGATCGATAAATCCCTTCCCCGGGTCAGCCGTCACCCGAATCACCAATTCATCGGAAATAATTCGGGTTCCACCTGTCACCGAGCTAGCCACATCGGAACCCGGTTCTTTTAATACTGGTGCAGACTCACCAGTAATTGCCGATTCATCTACCGACGCCACACCTTGAATCACTTCCCCATCGGCGGGAATCATATCCCCCACCACAATTTTAATGATATCTCCCCGGCGCAAATCTGTAGATTTTACTTCCTGGATGGAACCATCAGGAAATAGCTGGCGCGCCAGGGTATCTGATTTGGTCGATCGCAGTGAATCCGCTTGAGCTTTACCCCTGCCTTCCGCCACCGCTTCCGCAAAATTAGCAAACCACACTGTGGCCAGCAAAATTGCGGCAATAAAACCATTTAACAGCCGGAGATTTTCTCCTGCTACTGGTCCAAATAGGTGAGGATTGACCGTCATCATCGCCGTGACGATCGTGCCCACCCATACCAGAAACATCACCGGATTTTTCACCGCGATTTTCGGGTGTAACTTCTCGAAAGCTGACCGCAAAGCTCTTTGGTAAATCCCCTTGCTATCCATTTTCCGCGTGTGTCGCCGAGATTCTCGCGGACCCGTAGGCAGATGAAATGGTTTTTTGGTAGAATTAGGTTGAGATTTCATCGTCAATTTCCCTAGTGAGATTAGTAGTTAGCCCAGCGGAATTTAGCCACCCTTAGCGATTTGAAAACCTTCCGCGATCGGACCTAAAGCCAAGACAGGAAAGAAAGTCAGCGCCCCCAAAATCAAAATCACCCCCGCCGTCACCCCAGTAAACAAAACCGTATCCGTGCGCAGAGTGCCAGTAGAAGCAGAAGCAGTTTGTTTATGCAACATTCCCTCCGCCAGCAGCAGTAAAGCCACAATAGGAACGTATCGCCCTACCAGCAAAGAAAAACTACTACTCAAATTCCACCACAAAGTATTATCTCCCAAACCTTCTAATCCCGAACCATTGTTCGCCGCCGCTGAAGCATATTCATAAATCACCTGAGATAGCCCATGAAATCCCGGATTACTAATCCCCGCCAGTTGTGCAGGAAACGCCAGAGTAATGGCGCTGGGAATCAAAATGGCGATCGGATGAACCAGCATCACCACGCTCGCTAAGACAATTTCCTGTTTTTCAATTTTCCGCCCTAAAAACTCCGGCGTGCGACCGACTAATAAACCTGTCACAAATATCGCTAAAATCACGTTCACAAACAAGTAAGCCGTACCAGTTCCCTGTCCCCCCCAGATAATTTGCACAAACATATTAAACAAAGTAGCAAATATGCCTACAGGCATTAGAGAATCGTGCATTCCATTCACCGCCCCGCACATAGTGCCCGTGGTAGAAACTGCCCAAAGTGCGGTTTGCGCCCAGCCAAATCTCACCTCTTTGCCTTCTAAATTCGGCTGCTGCCCTTCCAGCAGACTATTCACCAAAGGATTGCCTTGATATTCGGCAATAGCGGTTAGCAAAATTAAGCCGATATAAATGATGAATACCATCCCGAAGAGCAGCCATGCTTGTTTAGTATTCCCCGCAAATACCCCGTAAGTATAAATTAAAGCCGCCGGGATGCACAGCATTAATAGAGTTTCGATTAAGTTGCTGGCTGCATTGGGATTTTCATAAGGATGCGCCGAGTTAATCCCAAAAAAACCGCCGCCGTTTTCTCCCAGTTGTTTGATGATTTCAAAGTGGGCTACCGGACCTCTGGCGATGAATTGCCCGCCACCTTCTAACGTGGTGACTTGCACCGGACCGGCGAGAGTTTCCGGCACGCCAAGGATGAGCAAAACTATGGCGCCGACAATGGATATGGGCAATAATATTCTAGTGATAGATTGGGTAAAGTCCACCCAAAAGTTGCCCAAAGGTTTGCCCGTGAGACCGCGAATAAAAGCAATGGCAACGGCGATACCCGTGGCGGCGGAGGTAAACATTAAAAAGCCCAAACCCAGCATCTGACTGGCATAACTCAAAGTAGTTTCACCGGAGTAATGCTGCTGGTCAGTATTGGTGACGAAGGAAATGGCGGTGTGTAGGGCTAAATCCCAACTGGGGGCAGGTAATTTTGTGGGGTTGAGGGGTAAGTTTCCTTGGGATATGATGATGAAGTAAACGAAAACCCCCATGACTAGGTTGCTGAATAACACCGCTCGGATGTATTCCCCTGCCGTCATGCTTTTTCTAATTCTGATGCCCCCCAACTGGTAAATCAGTCCCTCTAGGGGCTCTACCACTGGGTCGAGAAATGTCTTTTGTCCCAAAAACACATCTGCCATATATTTCCCGAAAACCGGGACAATGGCCACTAATATCCCTAGGGTTAATCCTATTTGCCACAATTCTGCTATCATGGTTTTAGGCAGCGGCTGTAAATGGTTGATGGCTCATCCTGGGAAAGCCATAATGCTGAATTTCCCGCTGCTAGAAAATTATTATCCTTATAGGGATTGCTCTTGTCAAGGTGTAGGGAAGCGTTTATCGCCAAAATATATCATCGTTTATAGGCTAATCCTCTATGCCTAAACGGATGGTAGCCCGGATATATATCGAGAGATATATATCAAATACCAAAAGACATATTACTGGATTTGAGGGATAATCAATATAGGTGGGCATTGCCCACCATACGAGATTATGAGATGATTGAGCAGGGGGGGAAATGATGCTGGGAAATCCAAACAATGCCAATCAAACACGCTGGCTGGTGGCGGGGTTGTTTGCCATCACCATTGCTTTAGAATTCACGACGCCACAGCCTTACGTATTTGGCTATCTCTATACAGTGCCGATTTTGCTGGCCAATAGCCGCATCAGCCGATCTGAAACTATTGGCGTCACGGCGGCGGGGATTGTTTTAACATTGTTCAATATTGTTTGGCCGAATGAGTATCCTTTGAGCTTCTCTAATGTGGCAAATCGCTTAATTGCGGTGATGGCTTTAGTGATTACAAGTTGGCTGAGCGATCGCACCCGCCAATATCAAGCCGAAATCGCCCAACAGCAAGCCAAATTACAAGCCCAAGCACAGCTATCTAGCCTGCGGGAAGATTTCGTTTTCACCCTGACTCACGACTTAAAAACACCCCTGTTAGGCGCCATAGAAACTATCAATTCATTTCGCCAGGAAAAATTCGGCTCTGTTAACCCCACCCAAAAAAAAGTGTTAGCAACTATGGAACGCTCCCACCGCAATTCTCTGGAATTAGTGGCAACTCTCCTGGATATCTACCGCAACGATACGGAAGGCTTGCAACTGCAAAAGCAGGAGGTGAATTTAACCGCTTTGGCGGCGGATGCAGTGGCTACCTTTACAGAATTAGCTCAAAGTCGCCGCCTGCACATTAAGCTAACCTGTGGCGCCTCTGACTTCCGCCGCCACTTCTGGGTAGAGGGAGACCCGTTGCAATTACAAAGAGTGTTTGCCAACTTGCTGGCCAATGCGATTAATTATTCCCCGCGAGGTGGTAAAGTGGAAATTGTTTTAGACTCACAATCAAACCATCATCTAGTCAAAGTCATTGACACCGGACGGGGAATTACACCCGAAGAGGCTCCCTACTTGTTTGAGCGGTTTTACCAGGGGAGCGGCGATCGCCAATTCAAAGGCTCTGGACTGGGACTATATCTCAGTCGCCAAATTATTGCCGCTCATGGGGGGACAATTTGGGCAGAAAACTATCCCGGCGGTGGCGCTGTTTTTGGCTTCAAATTACCAGGCTGCATCCCCAATCATTCCCACCACCTATGACCCCAGTTGCCCTGCGGATTTTGCTCGTAGAAGATGACGAACTCTTTCGCCTCGGTCTGCACACTAGACTAGCACAAGAACCGGGATTTACCATTGTTGCTGAAGCCGAAGACGGCGAAACCGCCTTGGATATCGTCAACCAACATCCCCTGGATATCGTGTTACTGGATGTGGGACTTCCCGGTATCGGCGGTATTGAAACTTGCCGCCTGCTGAAACAGCATCATCCCCAGCTCCCGGTGTTGATTTTAACCTCTCACTCTCAGAAATCATTGATTGCGCGATTGATTGAAAGTGGCGCTAATGGCTACTGTCTTAAGGGGATCGCTTCAGAAGCATTAATTTTAGCGATTCGCTCTGTAGCCGCTGGTGCTTCTTGGTGGGATGATACCGCCACTAAACAGATTAGAGCCTTGTTTCAAGAAGAAGCGACAGCAACTCCCGAAACCTCAACGGACCAAGAAAACTGCCTCACCAAACGGGAGCAAGAAATTTTAGCTTTAGTCGCCAGCGGTAAAACTAACCAAGAAATCGCCGAGGCACTCTACATCGCTCCGGGGACGGTTCGCGTCCACATCCACGCCATTTTACAGAAATTGGGCGTGCGCGATCGCACTCAAGCCGCTTTGATGGCGATTCAAAAAAGACTGGTGTCACCAGGGTAATTCCAGCCGGTAGGGGCGAAGCATTCCGGCTAAAAGTCTGTCGCTTTTAACCGATAGCTTATTCCCGGAATGCTTCGCCCCTACGGATATTCAATTTTGATTTATTTCGGCTCGTCGCCAAAATCAGGAATGACCCATTGTGGCGGCTGCATCATTTTTTTGCGCAAAGCCGCTTCGGCGATTTCGTGCATTTTATCCAGAGAAGTATCGTTAATAAACTTAGACGCTGCTGATGCGTATTCCTTATTGGGGCATTGGTCGCCCAAAACGCAGCCATTTACACAATCTACCGCACAATTAACCGTTTTTGCCTCCACAATAGCCTCCTAAATTTCGCAAGTTTACCGATTTGGCGCCCGGTGCCCCGAGTCGCATCTGCTGCCCAGAGAAATTATATCACCAAGCAGCAGTGATTAATTAAATTTTTTCTAAAAAAATGGGGGTTGGGCATTGTTCAGCGGACGCCGATAACCTCTCGAACTCAACCAAGATGGCTGATCCGTTCCGCTGCAACACGGTTGTTAGCCCGCCTTGTGGCCCTTAGCTTTGGTTGTATGCTTCTAAAAACTCCTCTCTTGAAACACCAACCTGTGTGCAAATGGCTCTGAGTGTCCCGCTGTGAATATCGGAGTGATTCGGCATAACCAAAGGTGTAACTGTTCCAGAGCAAACGCATCAAATTAAGAGGGAGAAGGTGGTAGAGTGTGAGGTAAGGAATAAGCGAGGATTTCCATCAAGAAATCATTGTCGAGACTAGCCCGATAACGTTTCATCTTCAAACTTCCTTTACCGGGATGCTGGTGTACCAGATTCAAGGCCAATCGTCGCAAGATGCTGAGATTGCGAGCCGCATTCTGAGTGCTCTTTCGAGAAGCGTCTTCCCCAAAAACCACGTCCAGAC
>DVDU01000235.1 GCA_015296065.1 Oscillatoriaceae cyanobacterium M33_DOE_052
CACATCCACTGGCGGTGTAGTTTCCGGTGTGGGTTCCGGTGTCGGTGTCACATCCACTGGCGGTGTCGGTTCCGGTGTCGGTGTCACATCCACTGGCGGTGTGGGTTCCGGTGTGGGTTCCGGTGTCGGTGTCACATCCACTGGCGGTGTGGGTTCCGGTGTCGGTGTCACATCCACTGGCGGTGTGGGTTCCGGTGTCGGTGTCACAGCCACTGGCGGTGTCGGTTCCGGTGTGGGTTCCGGTGTCGGTGTCACAGCTACTGGCGGTGTCGGTTCCGGTGTGGGTTCCGGTGTCGGTGTCACAGCCACTGGCGGTGTCGGTTCCGGTGTCGGTGTCACAGCCACTGGCGGTGTGGGTTCCGGTGTGGGTTCCGGTGTCGGTGTCACAGCCACTGGCGGTGTCGGTTCCGGTGTCGGTGTCACATCCACTGGCGGTGTGGGTGTCACATCCACTGGCGGTGTGGGTTCTGGTGTAGTTTCCGGTGTCGGTGTCACAGCCACTGGCGGTGTCGGTTCCGGTGTCGGTGTCACATCCACTGGCGGTGTGGGTTCCGGTGTGGGTTCCGGTGTGGGTGTCACCGCGAGTGGGGGAATGACTGGGGTGGTGTTGGTTTCGGTGACGGGTGGGGGGGAAATGGGGATAACTGGCATTTCCCCTGGTGACTCATTAAGATCAAGTAAGGTGACATTTGTGGCGACGGGAATAAGTGTCAAAAATCCAAATAATTGGCTGAAAACAATTGACACATCACCCGGTGTGCCATGAGTTTGAAACTCAAAGCCAACGATGCCAAATAATTCTCCGATTTGGTCGAATAATTCAGTGATGCCTGTGGCAGAAGAAATGCCGCCTGGGGGAGGGGCGCAGTCGGGAGTAAATAGAGGCAGGGGGCTACAGCGGTTGAAGAAGGAAACTGTGCCACAGAAATTTCCCTGAAAAAAGTTGTTAAAATGACGATCGGAAAAGGGTTGGGGTTGAAAGTCTAAGCCAAAGCTGGTGATGCTGTTCCTGTCGCAATTCATGGTATTTCTCTCTTGCTGTAATCAGCAAAGTTATTCTGGTTTTCAGGTACTGCAAGCAGAACAATCAGCAGTTATATCAAATCGGGTTAATTGCCCAGAGTTATCCTCTGTCACCTATGGGGATATTTCACGACAGAGGGACTCTGGACTGGTAGGAAGTAATCTTTTAATTTGGCTCTGGGTTCAGAGTGCCTCTGGGATATTTCACGACAGAGGGACTCTGGAGAGAGTGGGCGGCTGATTGTTTGATAGTCTATTCTAGCGTTCCATGTGGGAGATTGATTTGGGGACGCCTTGGGTGAGGATTTCGCAGCCGTCGGGGGTTACGAGTACGTCATCTTCGATGCGGACACCGATACCGCGCCACCGATCGGCTATTTCCGGCTGTCCTTCCACCGGTTTCGTCAAAGGTCCGATGTAAATACCGGGTTCCACAGTGAAGACGTTGCCCGGTTGCAGGTTGTAGGGATTTTCGCCATACTGATAGACACCCACATCGTGAACGTCCAAACCCAGCCAGTGACCAGTGCGGTGCATATAGAAGGGTTTGTATTTTTCTTCTTTGATGATTTCCTCAATATCTCCGGCGAGGAGTCCAATTTCCATTAAACCTTCAACAATCACGCGGACGGCGGTTTCGTGAATTTGTCCGTAGGGTTTGCCCGGTTGGATATCGGATAGGGCGGCTTCCTGTGCAGCCAGGACAATTTCATAAATTGTTTTCTGTTCGGGGGTGAATTTGCCGCTGATGGGAAAAGTGCGGGTGATGTCGGCATTGTAATATTCGCAAGTGCAACCGGCGTCAATTAGCAATAGGTCATTTTCTTGTAATTGGCGGTTATTTTCCACATAATGGAGGATGCAGCTATTGGCACCAGAGGCAATGATGGAAGGATAAGCCGGACCGAGGGCGCCATGTTGGCGGAAGATGTATTCCATCTCGGCTTGGATTTCATACTCATAGCGTCCGGGGCGGGCAAATTCGCGGGCGTGGTTGTGAGCGGCTACGGAAATAGCGGCGGCTTGGCGCATCTGGTCGAGTTCGGCGGGAGATTTGACCATGCGCAGGGGGTTGACGATCGTGCCCGAGTCTTGAATAGCCGTAGGACCGATACCCCGCTTGGGATAAACGGCGATTAACCGCTGCCAATGTTTGAGGATGGTTTCGTTAAAAGCCCGATCGCGCCCCAAATGGTAATAAATCTTGTCCGCATTCTGCAAATACTGGGGCAGCTTCTCGTCTAGCTCGGCGATCGAGTAAGCCTCATCAGCGCCATATAATTCCTTGGCACCTTCTACCCCCACCCGGTATCCTGACCAAACCTCTCTTTCCGGGTCTTTGGGACGAACGAAGAGAACATATTTATGCTCTTCATGGTGCGGCGCCAGAACCGCTACAGCTTCTGGTTCGTTAAACCCAGTCAAATAAAAAAAGCTGCTGTCCTGGCGGTAGTTGTATTCTACATCATTGTGCATCACCGCCTGGGGGGCGCTGCGAAATATCGCCGTACCGCCGCCAATTTTTTCCATCAGTTGCGATCGCCGCTGCCTGTATTCTGCTTGCATAACTGCTGATTAGACTCCAAAACCCCATAACACATGATTATTTTATAGCCCAACTTGTCAGCTCCGGGAGGCATTCTCCCCCACTCTCCTCCCAAACCGAGCTACCAGTCCGCCAGAAACGATAAAATAACAAAGCAGCAGCTAGGGGGTTTTTTATGAAATCTTGGATGGTGATGGCCGCCATCACCTTTTTCGTCGCTTGGGGAGGAAATCGATTTCTCACCCGCGAAGGTATTCGGTGGTTTAACCGCCAGCGTCGTCCCCGATGGCTAACCTTTGAGGGCGCCATCCCCCTAATCTGGACAGTAATTTTTATCTGTGCCACTTGGTCAGCGGTAGTAGTATGGGAAACCGCCCCCGGTCAGCCGTTAACTTGGTTAGTGATGGGTGGGTATTTGCTCTTAGAAATCGTCACGATTGCCTATACGCCGCTGATGTGTAAACTCCGCAATCTGCAAGTCGGCACCATAATCGGTGGCACCGGATTTCTGTTATCATTGTTGCTCGGCCTACTGGTACGCCAAATTGCCCCAACCGCTGTGTTTTTGCTTTTACCATATATACTTTGGAGTCCTATTGGCACTTATACCACTTGGGAAATGATGCACCTGAATCAGGAAGATGATGATTAAAAATTCTGGCCAGGAATAGGGCCGGGATAAATATGAGAACTCAATTGGTGGCGATATTAACAGCTAATGGGGAAAAAAATCTGTAGGATGAGCGCGCAATTCCTGGTAAAAACCGAGAACTTTGTTTGTATAGTAGCGGATATCGCCAGAGTCGTAGAGATTGGGGTCTCCTGCCACCCACCAAGCGGCGGCGCGGCGGATGGCGATCGCTTCATCACCACCACTGGCGGGGTACTCAGTGCGGAGTACATCGTCCATCACGCAGACTAAAATCTCTCTGGCTTTTTGATAGTCTGCTTCAAACTGCTCGGGGGTAAGTTCTTCTTCAATGCACAGCCGGGACCAGCGGGGGATATTGGCGGGTTTGATTTTCCAGTCGCTGTAAAGTCCGTTCTCCGATCTGGCGCCCTGGGGAGCCGCCAAGCGGAGGGCTTCTACTAATGCTACTACTTGGTAGTTGGTTATTTCTGCCGCTGCTATCCCCCCCCACAAGAGCAAACCAGCGATCGCCACTCCTAGCATCAAGCGCATGATTAAAAATTTATTGATTATTGAAAATGCCCCACTCATCATAATTCATGGTGAGTGTTCTAGGACCTGACTGCCAGCTCTACCAGTGGTATGGGCAGGACCGGCCCCAGCAGCCACCAAGAAGAACTGCAAATTTTGCGACAAAATAGACTAAAGCCAGTATAATAGGAGATTGTGCCGAATTAATGCAGGTCTATGCCCAAACTAAAAAGCCGCAAGTCTGCTGCCAAGCGGTTTAGAGCTACCGGTAGCGGCAAAATCGTCCGTCGCAAAGCCTTTAAAAGCCACTTGCTCCAGCACAAGAGTGCCAACCGCAAGCGGCGGCTGTCCAAAACAACTCTCGTCCACGAAAGGGACGAAGACAACGTGCGGGGAATGCTCCCCTACTTATAAGGGGCACATTGGATCGCATACCAGCACCCAGCCAGGGAAATAGGAACAAGATAAGCAACTATGACTAGAGTAAAGCGCGGTAACGTCGCCCGGAAACGCCGCAAAAAAATCCTCAAAATGGCCAAGGGGTTCCGGGGCTCCCACTCCAAGCTATTTCGCACAGCCAACCAGCAGGTGATGAAGGCGTTGCGGAATGCCTACCGCGATCGCCGCAAGCGCAAGCGGGATTTCCGCCGTCTGTGGATTGCCCGCATCAACGCCGCCGCCAGACAACAAGGCATCAGCTACAGCAAGCTGATGGGCCACCTGAAAAAAGCTAATATCCAGCTCAACCGAAAAATGTTGGCGCAGATGGCAGCCGTGGACCCGGAAGCATTCGCCAAAGTGGTGGAATTGGCCACCAAATAGGGAAAAACTGGGATCCCAAATGGGGGCAGTTAACAATTAACCAATCACAATCAACTCTAATCACGCTTAATTGTTATTGGTTAATTGTTATTTTTCTGCCCAAATATCTGATTTAAAATAGTTCCAATTTGTAAATTTTTATGAGTTTATCTTAATCGCATGGATAACAGTTTCGTCCTGACTTATATATCGGTGTTACTGGGTTTGTTAAGCATAGCTGCTTGGTTTGTTTTTCGCCAAGTTATCAAAACCCGTAGGGTAGAAAGCCGGTTATCTCAGCTACAAAGCAAATTGAAGGAAAAACCAGGAACCGCCATAGAGTATTATGAGCTGGGGAGCATATATTTAGATAAAAAACTGTTTGCCCAAGCGGTAGAACTGTTCAAAAAAGCCCTCAAAGCTAAGGATTTGGAGGGGGAAGAAAATATGGCATTAATTTACAATGCTTTGGGGTTTGCCTACAGTGCCCTAGAACAATATGATTTAGCCATCCGCCAGTATAAAGAAGCTCTGAAGATCCAACCAGAATATGTTACAGCTTTGAATAATATCGGGTATGCTTACGAGCGTAAAAATCTGGCATCTCAAGCGCTGGAATCTTACGAAGAAGCTCTGAAATATGACCCGAAAAATGCCACAGCCAAAAGTCGCGCAGAATCAATGCGCCGCCGGATGGTGGGCACAGCTTAAATAGTTTGAAATTGAGAAATCCCCACTTTTTTGAAGAAAAGCGGGGATTTTTATGTTTAGGGATGGGTTGAGGCGCCACTGATGTGGGCAGTTCAATGTCACAAGGGAAAAGATTTAAAATAGTTTAGCAAAATAGAGGAGCTAATGATATCAAGTCCGGGGATATCCCAAGCTGGTTTTCTAAGGCAGTTCTCCCCGTCTCCCCGTCTCCCCGTCTCCCCGTCTCCCCGTCTCCCCGTCTCTCCGTCTCCCCTGGGCAGGGATGCGGTGGCGAAGGCAGCACCTCATTGATGGAGTGCCTGCATTTTTTGCCACCATTGATTCAGCGGGAAATATAACACTGGCGCCCAAAGACTGCTCAGAATGGCAGAAACTAGGGCAATGCGCTGGTATTGAAGCCAAATTGCCTCGATCGAGGAATTGCCTATGAGCGCGAACTGCAAAGCCATGAAAGTTTCCGAGACTAACACCATCCCAAACACGATCAGCGCCACGGAGATAAAATCTTCTTGGAGGTACTTTTGCTTCTGGATGCGTCCGGTCAGAAATCCCACCGCTGCTAAACCGAGGACGTGAGATGGGATTGCGGCGGTCATCCCATCTTGGAGCAAACCCAGTGTGACGCCAGCGCAGCATCCTGCCACGGGCGATCGCTTGATGCTCCAAGCCACCACCCAAATCAGCAGCCAGTTTGGACCGATATTCAGCAGCTCCATCCCAGGCAGGCGTACCGGTAACATCAGCAAGCACAAAAACACTGAGGCAACTGTGACCACGCCATTAAGTATTTTGCGGGCTGCTGGGGAGAGGTGGACTCTTCTCCCCCAGAGAAAGGTTTTCATTACTGCTGCTCCTCCCTTGGGGTCGCTGCTTTAGGGGGGGTATTGGTGTTAGCACCATTTTGGGCTCTCGCTTCTTGGTTTGGGGAAACAACCACCCATTCCAAAGAACTAATATCGGCGCTGAGTTCTACCACTGCCACGGGAGCCGGACTTTTGGTCAAATTCACTTGGAACACCTTTCCCACGGGTAAACCAGGGGGAAACGCTTGGCTCAAATTAGAGGTGGAAACGGTATCACCCACGCGAACATTAGGGAGTTTATCAAAAAACTCCATATCCACCAGCTCTGCGGACGTGCCCCGCAGTACCCCCATATGACGGGTGCGAGCGATCGCCACCCCCACCCGAAAGGCTGGGTCAGTAATCAAAAGTACCTTACTACTATGAGGGGTAACGCTGAGAATCCGCCCCACCAGTCCTCCTGGACCCGTGACAATATAATCAGGCCGGATTCCATCCTTACTCCCCCTGCCCAAAGTCACGTGCTGCCACCATTGATCGCTACTTCGTCCTACCACAGGTGCCACAATTCCCCTGGGTTTCTGTTTCTCCACATAACCCAATAGCTCTTTGAGCTTTTGGTTTTGACGCTCTACTTCCTCCAAACGCAATTGCAGCTCGCGGATTTTGGCATCAATCAGCTCCGGTTGTTGCTCACCCTGAAAAGGACGTACAATCCACTGGTAGGCTTCAAACACTATTTGTGCTTCCGTGAAACGGATCCACCCAGCCGCACCGATAGCGAGCGCTACCAGCCCTACTTGTAAACTATGACGACCCCACCAGCGACGTAATGTGTACATTCAAACTCTCGTGCGGTTATTTATTGGTGCATTTTTATATCGCAGGCTTTTTTCCTGCCTAAACGATGGCAAACCATCGGCATATGCTCAAGGCACGGGCGAAGGATGATGGCTAACGCCTCAAATCAGAACCACTGATCAATCTTCAGCCCGAATGCTTGCCTCTTACATATTATTGCGAGAACGATTACTATTACTGAAGACTCTGCCTAGCTGCTGGAAATTCTCCAACACCCTACCCGTGCCCAAAACCACGCAGCTCAGCGGATCTGCCGCTACATGGGTGACAATTCCCGTCTCGTGACTAATTAAAGTATCAAGACCCCGCAATAGGGCTCCCCCGCCAGCCAGCATAATGCCTCTGTCGATAATATCTGCAGCCAGTTCCGGCGGCGTCCGCTCTAGGGTACGTTTCACGGCATCTATAATCACTGCCAAGGGTTCGGCCATACTTTCCCTGATTTCTGGTCCTTTGATGGATACGGTGCGGGGCAAACCGGAGAGTAGGTGCAAACCGCGCACTTCCATCACGGCATCATCATCAGCATCGGTGGGGTAAGCGGAGCCGATCGCAATCTTGATTTCCTCAGCCGTGCGCTCGCCGATCACCAAGTTGTGAACTTTCTTCATGTAATGCGTGATGCAGTCGTTCAGCTCATCTCCGGCGACTCGCACTGACTCGCTCAACACCGTACCTTGTAAGCTGAGTACCGCCACTTCCGTGGTGCCACCGCCAATATCGATGATCATGTTGCCTGTGGGTTCCGCCACGGGTAAACCAGCGCCGATCGCTGCCGCCACCGGCTCATCAATTAAGTAAACATCTCTGGCTCCCGCTTGAATCGCTGCATCCATCACCGCTCGGCGTTCTACCCCGGTAACGCCGCTGGGGATACCAATCACCATCCGGGGTTGTACCAGAGCTTTGCCCTCATGGACCCGACGGATAAAGTGCTTCAGCATTAATTCGGCGGTGTCAAAGTCCGCAATTACCCCATCCCGCAGGGGACGCAAGGCAATGACGTTTCCCGGAGTCCGGCCCAGCATTTTTTTGGCATCCTCTCCCACCGCCAGAGGCGTCTTATCGTCTTTGTCGATCGCCACCACAGACGGCTCTTGAAGGACAATTCCTTTACCGGATACATATACCAGCGTGTTCGCTGTGCCCAGGTCGATACCCATATCCCGGGACAAAGAACCAAAGTTGAACCAACCCACTACTTTCTCAGCCCCCAAAATTTAATGGTTTGCGAGTACAATGTAACAGAAAATTTACCGATGTGAATTTACATCAGTGCATTTTTCCCCAAGTCCACCCCAGGAGTCCCTAGACTTTCTATCGGGCGACTCCCAGTATAATCCTGGAAAGCACAGACATCATCCGGAACTGTTCCCCTCCCTTGCCCATGCCTCCGTCCTTACCACCATAGATTTTTCGCCTTTTTCCCCCAATTCTCCCCGATGGCAGGAAAAATCTAGCTTTCCTTCTCCCCCCTGCCACACCTCACCCCCACCAGATCATCTCTACCTGAATCCCAAACAGGATAACCAACCTATGAGTCTTAATGTTGTCACCCTAGTAGGACGAGCCGGACAAAACCCCGATGTTAAGTATTTTGAGTCTGGGAGTGTCAAGTGTAGTTTCACCCTCGCCGTCAACCGCCTGAGCCGGAACAGCGACGAACCGGACTGGTTTAATCTGGAAATTTGGGGCAAAACCGCAGAAGTGGCCGCTAACTATGTGCGCAAGGGCAGTTTAATCGGTGTCACTGGTTCCCTGAAATTTGACTACTGGCAAGACCGCACCACTGGAGTTCAGCGCTCTAAACCGGTGATTGCGGTCGATCGGCTCGATTTGCTCGGTTCCCGCCAAGATACGGAGCAACATCAAAATACTCACAGCCGTGATGACGATGGTGAGTTTTAATCCGCCCACCGCCGTTTCCCTTTAGTTCTGACTGTCACGGGCGATTTATTCACTAAAGTGAGCTAGAAAATAAATTCATATTTTCGCTTTTTGTCGAATAATTTGGCTAGAATAGTGAATATCGCTCATGTTTTTTACCATTGGTAATGTTCACTATAGTGAAACAAATTATAGTGAACAAAATTCCTGGTTCAGGAGGTAAACCCAGAGCCGCCTTTTGCCTTGACCCAGACCTAGCCCACCCTATCAAAACCATAACCATGAAATTCACCATAACCAAAGCCAGGTCCCTCACGGCGGGAGTCATCGCTGCCACGATCGCCCTCTGCCCCATCACCGCCACTCCCGTAGTGGCTCAAACCTCCCCAGTCACCCTCAATACTCTCTCCGCCTCGGAACAAGCTGCCCTGCGCAACGGCCAAACCGTTGTCACCGGAGAAAATGGCAACTATCAAGCCAAAATCCTCATCTCCGCCCGTCCAGACGCCGTGTGGGCTGTCCTCACTGATTACAACAATTTTTATCGGTTTTTGCCTAACATTGCTTCTAGCCAGATATTATCAGTGAATGGCAATACCAAAGTAGTAGAACAAATTTCCGTGCGCGAAGTCTTCGGCGTCACCGTTCGCTCCCGCCTGCGCACTGAAAGCCGAGAAAATGGTCGATCGCAAATAGATTTTCGCCTCATTGGTGGCGACTTGAAAACTCTGCAAGGTTATTGGAAAATCGAATCTGTTCCCGGTTCCAACCAAGTCCTCCTGATTCACCAAGTACAAGCTGAACCCCAGCCCGGTATTCCACCTGGCATCTTTTATGGCATATTTAAAAACTCTTTAAATCCCACCATGAATGCCATTCGCCAAGAAGCCCAAAGGCGTTCTTAATATCAAATCTGGTTAATTCTTGTTCCCTCTCTACCATTTCGTTTTTCCCAGAAAAGTGCTATGGTAGAGAAAAATATCCCCTCAAGGGCACTAACAATCCCAAATCGCAGTCTGTGTATGTAGTGGTAGCCAGAAAATTACTCCACCGGTAGAACAGTCCGCCGTTTATTATCCATTAAAATAATGCAGCAACTAGAAAAACAATTTGTGACGCTTGAGCGGGAACCTAAACAAGCAATTGTGAAACTGGATGAGGTTTTCAAAGTTTACGGGAGTGGTAACACGGAGGTGCGCGCCCTCAATGGCGTCAGCTTGACTGTGGAACCGGGGGAATATTGCTCGATTATGGGGGCTTCTGGTTCTGGTAAATCTACGGCGATGAATATTATCGGCTGTCTCGATCGCCCCACTACCGGCGAATATTATCTCGATGGGGTCAGTGTTTCTAGTCTCAGCGAAGCAGATTTAGCGAAAATTAGAAATGTCAAGCTGGGTTTTGTGTTTCAGCAATTCCATTTATTGCCCCAGTTGAGTGCGGTAGAAAATGTGATGCTCCCAATGGTTTATGCGGGGGTTTCTCCTAAAGAAAGGCGACAGCGAGCGGAAGAGGCATTAATTCGGGTGGGGTTACACAATCGGATGCAAAATCGACCGAATCAGTTATCGGGGGGACAGCAGCAGCGGGTAGCCATTGCCCGGGCGATCGTCAATCGTCCCGTTTTGCTCCTCGCCGACGAACCTACTGGCGCCCTCGATTCTAAAACCACCGATGAAGTGATGAATATCTTTAAGGAACTCAACGATAGCGGGATGACTATTGTGATGGTAACACACGAGCCGGATGTGGCCAAACGCACCAAGCGCATTGCCATGTTTCGCGATGGTCAAGTCATCAACCACCACATCAAACCCGAACAACTCCACGAAGTCGTATCTTAAACATTTGAATGCTCAACCTCAGCACAGAGGACAGAGAACCAATGCTTTATTATTCAGGCAATTAATTCCTAGGAATAATTAAGAAATTCGGTAGTAGCACAGCTACGTTAACCTTTATCGAAAAACCCAGATTTTGATAACGCCCTGCCCACCATCACGGGTTGAATCGGAGGCAGGGCAAGGCGTTATTAAGATTTTTCGTTTCAGATCGGGGTGATGGATGCCGTGCCTCTACATTGCCCCTGCCCCCCCAGATACCCAAATTTACACAGGCCCAAATTTACACGGGTCCCTAAATCAGCCGCTATCCATCCTGACACCGCCACCAATCTGCGTATCAGTAAGTGGCACATCTCAGATGGACAATGAGCGGATTTTATGCGTAGCTCCACTGCGGCAATTTCTACGGCTTTGTTACTGGCTTCCTTGGGAGCGATCGATAAAGGAGTCGCCAGTCCTAGCCCCGTTCCCACCCCTGATAGTCCCGATGACAGCAATATCGCGGCGCCTCAAGACACCACCACCATCCCGGAAGCGGTAGTATCCGTCAGCCCTCCAGAAACTGATGATAGTTTGGCGCTGATTCCCGATAGTATTGCGGCGCCCCCCGAGTCGATCGCCTTCAACCACACCCCAGAAGCAGATGAGGGGACTTATGGACGCGGGGAAGCTGAAGGCTACATCGCCTCAACTCCACCGCCGGACGACCTGATGAGCGAGTCTCAACCCTCCAGTGGTGGAGCTGCCAGCCTTTCTACAACCACCATCTCCGTTCCAGAGCAGCCACCAGTGGCCAGTACCACTGCACCAGCTTGGAGCAACCCCGCCCCCCCACCCCCGGAAATCCTCCCCGGAACTAACCAAGATATCGGGGGTTATGCGGAATATGGCAGAGCCTCTATCCCCTCTCGGGACACAGGCGGGATAGGCTCCGCCAACCTTTCCACCACCACCATCTCCACCCCACCGGCTTGGACTACCCCCAACTGGACTCCGCCAGCAGAAAGACCAGTAGCCCGAAGCATCACCCCTGAAGGAGCTGGCTATTCCCCCCTAGTGGGAGCCCGCCAGGGAACCTCCCCCATGACCCTCCCCAACGCCAATAACATTTCTTTCTTTGACGTTCAAGGTCACTGGGCCGCCAGCTTTATTCAGGCTCTCGCCGAACAAGATATCATTCGCGGCTTTGGCGATGGCAGCTTCCGCCCCGAGGAACCAGTCACCCGGGCTCAGTTTGCCGCCATCATTCAAAAAGCCTTCCCCCAAAGCGGTATTCGCAACCCAATTCAATTTGCGGACGTGCCCGGTGGTTATTGGGCTTACAATGCGATACAAACCGCCTACGGCACTGGCTTTCTCCAGGGTTATCCCGGCGGCATTTTCAACCCCGAGCAAAACATCCCTCGGGCGCAGGTGCTGGTAGCTTTGAGTAGCGGACTCCAACTCAGTTCTGCCTCTGCCCCAAACACAGTTTTAAACAACTATTTCCGGGATGCTTCTGCAATTCCTAGTTATGCTCTTGGTCAGGTAGCCGCCGCTGCGGAAAAAGGCATCGCCGTCAACTACCCCAATCCCGCTTTCCTAAATCCCAACAATGTCGCCACTAGGGCAGAAGTGGCTGCATTTGTTTATCAAGCCTTGGTCAACTCTGGCCAACTGCCTCCCTTGAAGGCTACAGATACCGCCACGCGGTATATCGTTGGCTACCAACCGCCAGTCAAGGCGACTGAACCCACCCCACCACCAAAACCAGAAGAAACTGAGATTTCTTCTACTGAGATTGATGCTTTGAAAGCCCGGATTGAAACCATAGAAAACACTACCGATTTGCGGCAAATCTATGTAGGCAACCCCGCTGTTAGCGGCGGTTCACCCACGGCTTTCGGTGCTGATTGGGGTTTTGCTTTTGCTGGTGCTGCTTATCAAAATCGCGCCCGCTATTCTGACCTAGAAGATGGTGCTATTTCTTTTGGTTTTGGTGTTGGGGATAAAGATACGGTTGGTCTAGAAATTGCCGCCACGTCTTTTTCCACCTTCAGACAGGGTTTCGCTCAAAACGGCAGTCTCAGCTTTAAGCTGCACCATACTTTCCCCAAAGATTTGGCAGTGGCAGCGGGAATTGAAAATGCTATTGAATGGGGTGGCATTGATACGGAGTTAAGCGCTTACGGGGTAGTGAGCAAAATTTTCCGCCTGCAAGATAGTGCCGCCGACCCCTTCAGTCGCTTGAGTGTTTCTGTGGGTCTGGGTAACGGTCGTTTTCGCTCTGAAGATGACCGAAGAGATGACAAGGAGACCGTGAATGTTTTCGGTAATGTCAGTATGCGGGTGTTGGAACCGATGAGCGTTTTCGCTGATTGGACTGGTCAGGATTTGAACGTGGGATTTTCTCTCGTGCCTTTCCGCAATTTCCCTCTAGTGATTACCCCGGCTCTCCAAGATGTGACCGGAAATGCTGGAGATGGGACTCGTTTTTCTATTAGTGTGGGTACTTCTTACCGATTCTAAAGTTATCTTTTTCCTGGAGACAAAATATCGCCATGAGATTATTTTTTTCTAGAAAGAAACTGCAGCGCCTACTTAGTGCAGGTTTGGCGGCTTCTCTGATCCCGTTTAGTGCAGCTCCGGTTTTGGCCTATGCTGATTCAGATACGGGTAACTTGGGTCAAACCGGTAGTGAAACTAGCGGCATTCTTCGGGGTATTATTAATGTCACTGAAATTCTCTCTAGTACCAGAGCGGGGGACGCTCTAAGTCTGTTTAGTGGGGGACGAATCGCGATCGCCAGCTTGAATACTATCAAGGCTACCAAAGGTGTCAGGGTTGGCACTGGTGGTTTGGAAGCTGACCCGGCAGTTTTAGCTGCCAGAGATGGCTTAGAATTGGAAGTGAAAACCTCTTTGCTGGAAGCTGGGGCGAGAAGCTTTCGCCTGAGAAATGGCACCGTCATCACCACGGATATGTTTGCGATGGCTTTCACCACGGTGACAACTTTCGTATTTCCTAAAGATGCTGTTAGCATTTTACAGGATTTGGGGACTGTGGCACAACAGGTTTCTGATTCCTCAACTGGGGAATTACTGGTGGCTTCCTCGGCGCCAGTGCCAATTGCCCAAAGGCTGAATCCTGAATCTCCCGCCGATGCCATCCAGATTCTCTATAATACGTTTAATGATGCTTTTTCTGTCTCTGGCATCGACCCGGAAATTGCCCAGACAAACGCCAAAAACTTAGTTTTATCTTTGTCTGGCGTCAAGGATTGGTTTGCTACGGATGAAGAAATTGATGTGATTCCGGTGAACAAGACGACTAAGCTGATGGAACCCATCCTCAAAGACATCCCCAAATTGCGGCTGGCTTTAGGTAATAATCCCACGGCTAATGATTACTTGTTGATTCTCCATACGATGACGGTCATCGATACCATTCTCACGCCTTTGCAAGTGATTAATGATTTGACTTAAATCATCTTGACAACCCTCACTCAATATGGTGAGGTATCCCCATATTAACCTAGTTATCTGACAATACCAACCGGACTTTTCTCGTCTGGACAGCCGCTATCCTCTGAGGATAGCGGTTTTTCTTTGGGCAAAATCGTCATTACTCCTCCCTAAGTCACGAAAGTGGCGAAGTATCTGGCACATATGCTTCGCCCTTCCCGCCGTTATTAACTCCACACCTCGGTTAAATCCAACACAAACCCTGGTAACACATCTTCACCAGACAAACTAGCGGGTTTATCCAGGATTTCTACTTCTCGGTCTGGTCGATAAATCTCGACTTGCTGGGTTTGGGGGTCAATCGACCAACCCAAACGCGCCCCATTTGCCCGATATTCTTTCATTTTATCACGCAGTTTTTCCTTAGTATCATTTTTCGATCGCAATTCCACCACGAAGTCAGGACATAAAGGTGCAAAAGTTTCTTTTTGTTCGGGAGTAAGAGCATTCCACCGCTCCTGGCTAACCCAAGCGGCATCGGGGGAACGAGTGCTGCCATTCGGAAGATGAAACCCAGTAGAAGAGTCAAAAGTTACCCCCAATTTATTATCCCGGTTCCATAGCCAGAGCTGTCCAGAAATCTCAGCGTTTCTCAGGGATGTTTCTCCTCCTGTGGGGGGCATAATAATCAAAGTTCCTGTGGCAGTTCGTTCTAATTGGATATCCCGGTTAGCTTGTGCCAACTCTACAAACTGCTCGTGGGTGACAGTCAGAGTTACAGTTGACGGGATATTGACAGCAATTTCTGATTTAGTCATTGGTCAAAAGTCCTTTGTCATTTGTCGTTTGTCTAGGGCT
The DNA here is from genome assembly GCA_015296065.1 of Oscillatoriaceae cyanobacterium M33_DOE_052. Lineage (GTDB taxonomy): Bacteria > Cyanobacteriota > Cyanobacteriia > Cyanobacteriales > Laspinemataceae > Koinonema. The sequence continues at coordinate 14,940 of DVDU01000235.1, forward strand.
TTAGCCCCCCCTTTCCCGGTAATATCTTACCACAAGTAGAGGAAAAACTGCTTATCTTAACCAAATCTCGATTATAATGCAGTCGGGGCGAAGCACCCGCGCCAGACGTACTGGTAAAGACAGACAACTCTTGACGCGGGTGCTTCGCCCTTTCTGACGCTCTTGTAACGTCGGAATCGCCGAATATTTTTGGCAGACCAATGACCAATGACAAAGAACAAAGGACAAAGGACAAATGACCAGTGACAAATGGGAATTTTGGATTGACAGAGGCGGCACTTTTACCGATTTGGTGGCGAAGCGTCCTGATGGTAAATTGGTGGTTCACAAATTGCTGTCAGAAAACCCGGAACGCTACCAGGATGCACCGGTGCAGGGGATTCGGGAGATTATGGGTTTGTCCCCTGGGGAACCAGTGCCAGTAGAAGTGATTGGGGCAATTAAAATGGGGACGACGGTGGCAACTAATGCCCTGTTGGAACGGAAAGGCGATCGCACTGTCCTGGTCATTACCAAGGGATTTCGTGACGCCTTGCGTATCGGCTATCAAAATCGTCCCGATATTTTTGCCCGCCAAATCATTCTCCCAGAAATGCTCACGGATACTATTATTGAAGCGGAAGAGCGATATAGTGCCACTGGGGAAGAATTGCAACCATTAAATTCTAGCAGTTTAACCGCATCGTTACAAGCAGCATATAACAATGGCATCAGAAGTTGCGCGATCGTCTTTCTCCACGCCTATCGCTATCCCCACCACGAGCGTCAAGCGGCGGAAATTGCCAAAGAAATTGGTTATACACAAATCTCTGTATCTCACCAAGTTAGCCCTTTGATGAAACTGGTTTTTCGCGGCGATACCACCGTAGTTGATGCCTATCTCTCGCCAATTTTGCGGCGATATGTCGTCCAAGTTTCCCAGCAATTAAATAGTGAAAGTGGCGACGAACTCCCAGAAGGACTGCTGATGTTTATGCAGTCCAACGGCGGTTTAGTCGATGCGGCCCAATTCCAAGGTAAAGACAGCATTTTATCAGGACCGGCTGGGGGTATTGTGGGTGCCGTGGAAACTAGCAAAATCGCCGGTTTTGATAAAATCATCAGCTTTGATATGGGGGGGACATCCACCGATGTGGCTCACTATAACGGCGAATATGAGCGGGAATTCGAGACAGAAATTGCCGGAGTGCGGATGCGATCGCCGATGATGGCAATTCACACCGTGGCGGCGGGTGGCGGGTCCATCCTGCATTTTGACGGGGCCCGGTATCGGGTAGGACCGGATTCGGCGGGGGCAAATCCGGGACCAGCCTGCTACCGCAAAGGGGGACCCCTGACGGTGACGGACGCCAATGTGATGTTGGGGAAAATTCAGCCGCAATTTTTCCCCCACGTGTTCGGACCGGATGGGAATTTGCCTCTGGATGCGCAGGTGGTGCGGGAAAAATTCACCCAATTGGCGCAAGAAATCAGCAGTCAAACCGGGGACACCCGCAGTCCCGAACAGGTGGCGGCGGGTTTCTTGGCGATCGCTGTGGAAAACATGGCCAACGCCATCAAAAAAATCTCACTTCAGCGGGGATACGATGTATCAGAATATACTTTGTGCTGTTTCGGCGGCGCTGGCGGACAACACGCCTGCCAAATTGCCGACACTTTAGGGATGAAACAAGTATTCATCCACCCCAAAGCAGGCGTTCTTTCCGCTTACGGTATGGGTTTGGCGGACGTGCGGGTAATGCAAAGTCGCGCCATAGAAACCCAATTAACACCGGAATTAATACCACAATTGCAACATATTTTATCCCAATTAGAGGCAGAATCTCAACCAAAAATTAACCAAAAACCGAATTTAATAGTTATCCGCAAAGTCCACCTCAAATATCAAGGCACCGACTCGCCCCTAATTATCGATTTTAGCGATAACTTGACTCAAATGCAAGGGGTATTTGAGGCAGCACACCAGCAACGTTATGGCTTCATCATGCCAGAAAAATACCTGATTGTCGAGGCAGTTTCCACCGAAGTTGTGGAAAAAATGCCCATACCAGGTAGAGACGATTCGCGAATCTCCCCATCTCCCCGTCCCCCCGTCTCCCTGTCCCCCGGTCTCCCCATCTCCCAGTCTGTATTTCATCGGGATGATTTGCAACCGGGAGACTGTATTTCTGGGCCTGCAATTATTATCGACTCTACCGGGACTAATGTGGTGGAACCCGGATGGCAGGCAGAATTAACCCAGAGCCATTGTTTGATATTAAAGCGGGTGGAAACAGAAATCAAGCCGCCAGTAGGGGCAGCATTGATGACGGAAAAGGCGATGACACCAGACCCGGTGATGCTGGAGATTTTTAACAACTTGTTGCGGGCGATCGCGGAACAAATGGGCATCACCTTGCAAAACACCGCCACCTCGGTCAACATCAAAGAACGCCTCGATTTTTCCTGCGCCATCTTCGACCAAAACGGGCAATTAGTGGCCAACGCCCCCCACATTCCCGTCCACCTGGGCTCCATGAGCGAAAGCGTTCAAGCACTCATCAACGCCAAAGGCAACACCTTAAAACCAGGGGATGTTTATATTTCTAATAACCCCTACAACGGTGGCACTCACCTCCCAGACATCACCGCCATCACCCCAGTTTTTGACGGGCAAAATATCCTCTTTTATGTGGCATCTCGCGGACATCACGCCGATATCGGCGGCATCACTCCCGGTTCCATGCCTCCTCACAGCAGCGCGATCGGCCAAGAAGGCATCTTATTCGATAATTTCCACCTTGTCAGTAGCGGCAATTTCCGAGAAACAGAACTGCTCAAACACCTAAATTCTGGCCCATATCCCGCCCGCAACCCCCAGCAAAACATCGCCGACTTACAAGCACAAATTGCCGCCAACGAATCCGGTGTACAGGAACTGCGCCAAATGGTCAAACATTTTGGCTTAGCCACCGTGCAAGCATATATGCAGCACGTCCAAAATAATGCCGAAGCATCAGTACGCCGAGTCATTGCAGTGCTAAAAGACGGCGAATTTACCTATAAAACCGACAACGGCGCCCAGATAAAAGTCAAAATCACCATTGACCAATCCAGCCGCAGCGCCTGCATCGACTTTACCGGCACTTCTGAGCAGCAAAGCAACAATTTTAACGCCCCAGAGGCAGTATGTAAAGCTGCGGTTTTATACGTATTCCGCACCCTAGTTGACGATAACATACCCCTCAATGCTGGTTGCCTCAAACCCCTAGAAATCATCATTCCCGAAGGCTGTATGCTTAACCCCCGCTACCCCGCCGCCGTGGTTGCAGGTAACGTGGAAACTTCCCAAGTCATTGTGGATGCTTTATATGGCGCTTTGGGGGTCATGGCTGCCAGTCAGGGAACCATGAATAACTTTACTTTTGGCAATCAGAAACATCAATATTACGAGACAATTTGCGGCGGTTCTGGCGCCGGTCCAGGTTTCCACGGCACCGACGCCGTACATACCCACATGACTAATTCGCGCCTCACCGATCCGGAAGTTTTAGAGTGGCGTTTCCCCGTGATTTTAGAAAGTTTCGCCATTCGTCCCGATAGTGGTGCTAAGGGTGCTACAAATGGCGGTAATGGCGTTATCCGTCGTGTTCGTTTTTTAGAACCAATGACAGCGGGGATTTTATCTAGTCATCGAGTGATTCCACCTTTTGGGTTAGACGGCGGCGGTGACGGTATGGTGGGGAAAAATTACGTAGTGCGACAGTATGGTAATGTGGAGGAATTAGGCAGCACTGCCACTGTGGAAATGTCCCCTGGTGACAGTTTTGTGATTGAAACTCCCGGCGGCGGTGGTTATGGTATAATTGGCGATTAATCGCTAATCCGGTTAATGCCCCCAGTTTTTATTGGGGGCTGTAGTTTATGATGGCAGGTTGGTAATATGGCCACTGAAGATTTTTTTGACGAGCAGAGTGAACAGTCCGAGGTTAAATCTCGCATAGTCGCGAAATATTTTGATGCTTGGGCAAGAATCATGATCAAGCAAGCTAGGCATTATAACATCAGTAATATTGCCTATGTCGATCTATTTTGCGGACGAGGACGCTACAAAGACGGTAACGCCTCTACGCCATTGCTGGTTTTGGAGCGTGCTATCGCTGACCCAGATATGCGCAAAATGCTCGTGACCCTGTTTAATGATAAAAACACCAATTGCACTCAGGTTATCGCTGATGAAATTAGATCTATTCCCGGAATAGAAAAATTAGAAAACAAACCATTGATTTGCAATCTGGAAGTTGGGGAACAAATCAAGGAAAAATTAGAAGAGTTAGGAAGTTGTCCAAAACTTGTCTTTGTGGATCCTTGGGGTTATAAAGGTTTGTCGTTGGATTTAATTGGGTTTATAATTAAAAATTGGGGATGTGATTGTATATTTTTCTTCAACTACAACCGCATCAATCCTGGAGTGAGAAACCCAAAAGTAGAGGAACATATGAACTCACTTTTTGGGCAAAAAAGAGCAGATATACTCAAAGCTAAACTTTACCCAATGTCGCCTCATCAGCGTGAGTTGACTATTGTAGAGAGCATTTCTGAGGCATTGCAAGAAATTGGAGGACAGTATGTATTGCCATTTGGCTTTAAAAACGATAGTGGAAAAACCAGCCATCACCTAATTTTTGTATCTAAGCACGTGCGTGGTTATGAAATAATGAAAGAGATTATGGCAAAAGAAAGCTCCAGTACAGAACAAGGTGTGGCATCATTTGATTATAATCCTGCTACTATAGATCACCCTTTGCTATTTGAGCTTTTCCGCCCCCTTGATGACCTGGAAAATATGCTGTTAGATGAGTTTGCTGGTAAAAAGAATATGACGCGGCAGGAAATTTATGAGCAACACAATGTGGGCAAGCGCTACATTCGGGAAAATTACCGTGATATTTTACTAAAAATGGAGGCAGAAGGAAAGATAAAAACTACTTATACTGGCAAACGTAAACGTCAGGAAGGTACATTTTCGGAGACCAAGATTTTAGTGACATTTCCAGAAAAATAAACATAAAGGTGCTTAATCTGTGGCTTGAAGCACCTATACAGCGGTTTTCAGTTGGGTTAGGTACAGACTTTGACTGGATTCCCGCTTTCGCGGGAATGACATTCAATAAAAGTCCCTCACTGACTTGAAAAACGCTGTATGTTTATTTTAGGCAGTATTTTTGGCGTAATTAGGTTTTCCCTGAAGGTTACGCCACTTTGAAATGTGTTTTTGCCAAGCTGATGGCATTTCATCCCAAATTTTACCCTCGAGCAATTTACCGCCTGCTTTGGGAGTGACGCCACCTACTTGCTTGAAGAAAAACGCCACATTTTCCGCCTGACATTGGTTGCGAATGCTACTGGCCCATTCTATCTGCATAGGACGGTGTTTTGGTCCTGACTCACCCCCCACTATTACCCAGTGGATATCTGTTAAATTCAGTTCTAGGGGTCCTAACAGGGGTTCGCAGGAAAGAAACCGCACGTGAGCGGGGACTTTTCGCAAAGCATCCACCCTCTCAACATAGTTTTGGTTCTCTACGGATACACCCATCCAGATATTTTGATGCCATTGTAATTCCGATGCAATCTCTGCTAATCGCTGGTGACGTTTGGTGAGAATTTGATAGATGTGCCAGGGGGTTTTTCCCATCACATCAAATACTTGTTGAATAAACTCAAGCGGTACATCTTGGTGTAACAAGTCACTCATGGAATTCACAAAAATGCGGCTGGGTTGGCGCCAGTGCAGGGGGTATTCTAAGCGTTCTTGGTGCAGAGTCAAATTGAAGCCATTGGGAAAGTTGGTATGAAAGCGTTTTGTGAGTGCTTCTGCATAGCAATGGGTGCAACCAGGACTAATTTTGGTACATCCTGTGGTGGGGTTCCATGTGCGGTCTGTCCATTCGATACCGGTGTGATTGCTGGCCATAAAATTACCTGAAACTGTTTCTATGCAATGATTACCAAAATTAACTTACTCGGATTTAATGGTATTATATCTGAATTTGAATTAATAATCAACCATACAGCACTTTGTTAAATGATGAGCCACTATCAAAGCCCCTCTCTCTTTCTGGTCGAGGGGTTTGGGGTGAGGGCACTGTGTCTTCTACAAGGGTAAACCGCTGGATTTTTTTGATTTCTCAAATGGTAACTATTAGGCAGTAATCCCCATTTAACCGCCACGGGGCGCCTGTGGCCGATCGCGGCATCGGTAAAAATTTAATGATTTATTTAGTTTTTCGGGGTTGCATTAAATTGCGGAGGTAATATGATATAGGGTGGCAAAGCGGTGGCTGCCTTGATTTTGTGGGGAGTCGCCCTCCGTAGGCGTGCAGGGCTCAGGGAGTTGGTATTTACAAAAAATACCATTTTAGCTAAATTTATGCAGGGGAAGGGCGCGAGTAGCGTCAGGGTAAATATCGTAAATTAATTTTTGAGAAAGATAAACCAGGGGCAATCTGTAACGGCCAAACCTGGGAAAATTTGATCTGGTGAAATTGCACATGAAAACAGCTCATATAATTTTACTAGCTCCGTTATGGTTGTTGAAACCAGTGTTGGCTCAAGAAAAGCCAGCAGAATTAATATTTGCCCCTATCTGTGGGGATTGTGTGGAGTCGGATAATAGTGGAGATTTGGTAGAGCTGAATCAGGCAGAAAGTCGAGTGGTAGATTTATCTCAAATTCCCGCACCAGAAGCGGAGGGGATTTTACGCCGATCGCTCCAACTCGCCGATACCATTACTAACCCCCATCAAAAAGCCCGCTTGCTCGCCCAAATTGCCAGCCAATACGGCAAAATCGGCCAAAGAATGCCCGCACTAGAAATATTAGCGCGAGCTGTGGAAGCAGCCAATCAGATTGACAACTCCCTGGATAAAGCAGAAATTTTTAGTCAAATTGCCCAGGAATATTACCGGTTAGGAGACAGAGAGCAAGCCGCGAACCTTTTCGCCGCCACTGTAGAGGCAGCAAATGGCATTGAAGATGCAGCATTGAGGGGGAGTTTGCTAGCAGAAATTGCCCTGAAATATACCGAGATGGGAGAGTATAACGCCGCTGAGGCACTTTTATCCCAAAGTCAAGAGGCTATAACCACCGCCGCTGCACCCCCGCCGCCTCCGGTTCTATTTCCCTTCCAGCCTATCCCCTGGACAGGCACAATAGGCTTGGGTAGCTACTTCTTTTCCGGCACGAAAACCACCAGTATTATCGCCTTAGATGCAGATATCGAGCGCAAGTGGCCCAGAGACCAAATCGACATATTTTTGCGTCTTACCAACGATTTCGACGACAGCCGCCAAGCACCCGATGAAGAAGTCGAATTTGAAGGCAGATTTGAGACAGAATACCGCCATCATATCACATCTCGCTGGCAATATTTCGTCAATTACGCCGCTCGGCGAGATACTCTCGAAGACATGAACGTGCGGACTAACCTCTATACTGGCCCCGGTATTAATTTGTGGCGGGCACCGAACTCCCGCACTTTGGATATGCAGTTAGGTTTAGGGGCGAGATATGAAGACTCCAGCACCCGCAACAATGATTTTGATGTCCCAGTAGCTCAGTTCCGCCTGCGCTACAAAGATATTTATTTCAAAAATTTAAAGCTGCGCCAGTTTTTTACCTTAGAACTACCTTTTAATGATCCTAATGACTATTATATAGAGTCTAACACCAGCTTAAGCATTCCTATCACCAATGGCTGGTCTTTCAATAATGCTGTCAGATTCCGCTATTCAGCCATCCCGACTCTGGATAATCCCAATGTGCGAGTGAACTGGCAAACAGGTATCGAGTATAATTTTTAATTGTGGCTGTAGGTGGAGCGCTAGAAAAGAAACCTCTCTAGTCTCCCCTTCCCTTGGCACATACCGATCGCCACTATTTGATTTACCTACCGGCTGGTAGATCACACATAGCTAATAACTCTAATCGATTAAACTCTCCCAGAGAGGGAGAGGGACTTTGAAGATGTCCCACATTTTTTGAGAAAAAGCTGTAAGTGATTGTGCGAGTAGTGTTAAAAACCCCTTGGGTGCAAATTCTGGCTACCGGATCATTTTGAATTGTTTTAGCAGGATTGCTCTTAGTGCGGGTCTGGATTCCGCCAACTTTTGAAGGGATTGATCTAGAAAGAATCATTGCTAATCCCTACAAAAAAGTAGCTAAAAGCTCGATAATGGCAGCAGCAGAGCAGAAATGACCCACCAATACAACTTAGATTAATCTCAATTTATGCAGAGATAATAGCAGCCCGGTTTTTCCTAAAAATCGGGGGTTTTTCTTGCCAATCAGGTGTTGAATATACCCACCGCTACTATTTGATTTATCCCCAGGCTCATAAATCACAGCTATTTAATAACTGGAATCTGCTAACTCAAAAAATTGCGATTAGAGACAGGGTAGCAGTTGCAGGATGAATCACACCACTAGGGTGGTTTTCGTGAGTTATAGGCGCAAAATTTGCGCGGCATTTTTACCAGCTAGCTATAAAATCAGCATTTTTGTCCAAGGCACTGGGAGGCAGGTGCCATCACCGAGATTTGATATAATTAGCTCGCGGAGCAGACGGCAGCCCCTGCGGTAGCCCCACCGGTGAGCCTCCCAAGCTACAACCCCAAGGTTTTGAGCCAACTCCCACCCAGCCGGGGGAGTTAAGTTGCTCTACCGCTACCAGCCTCTACTACCGTTCCGCAGAACCAGAAAATCTACACCGGAGGAGCGATATAAGATAGGATCTTTGTGGAAGGAGCGCCGAAGCGATAAACCCGATCTGCCGTTATTCCAGCCTTCCTGGAATCAGCCAATACTGAAATACTCTCCTGAAGCGAAAAAAATTAAATTGGATAATGATATAATTGTGCGGAGCGAGTGGGAGGCAATTGTCTATTGATGGTCAATATAAGCAGCCAACTGGCTATCAAGCCGGATCGCGCAGTCGATACAAGATTGTGAGTTTTTTGTTGAAAACAGATGATTAATATTCCTGGGGTGACGGCGATCGCGCAAATATATGAAAGTCCCAACTCTCTTGTATATCGAGGTATCCGAGAGCCGGACGGCATTGCCCTCATCCTCAAAGTCCTGAAAGAAAATTATCCTACTCCCCAAGAACTGGCGCGTTATCGCACCGAATATCAAATTACCAAATCTCTGAATGTACCCGGGGTGATTAAAGTTTATGACTTGCAAAAGTATCAAAACACCTTGGTGATGTTCGTGGAGGATTTCGGTGGTGAATCATTAAAAATATGGAGTCAGCAAGGACGATTTCCTCTGGGGGAATTCCTGCAAATTGCGATTAAGGCTACTCAAATATTAGGAGAAATTCACGCGGCTAATATTATTCATAAAGATATTACTCCAGCCAATATAATTTGGAATCCCAGCACCGAACAGGTGAAAATCATCGATTTTGGGATTTCCACCCAACTGACGCGAGAAAATACCGGGCTGAAAAATCCTCTGGTTCTGGAAGGGACTCTCCCTTATATGTCACCCGAACAAACGGGGAGAATGAACCGCCCTCTGGACTATCGCAGTGACTTCTACTCTTTGGGAGTGACTTTTTATGAGTTGCTGACTGGGAAACTACCATTTGAGACCACCGACCCTCTGGAATTGCTCCACTGTCATATTGCGAAACAGCCCCTGCCACCCGCTGAACTTAATTCACAAATTCCGCCAGTGATTTCAGAAATAGTAATGAAGTTACTGGATAAAAATGCGGAAGACCGCTATCAAAGTGCTGTGGGCATCAAAGCTGATTTAGAAAAATGCTGGCAGCAGTTACAGGCCAATCAAATTATAGCCAGTTTTCCTCTGGCCAGCCAAGATATTTCAGATAAATTCCATATTTCTCCTAAGTTATATGGTAGAGAGGCTGAAGTCGAGACGTTATTAACGGCATTCGATCGCGTGAGTTCATCCGCCAGCGAATTGATGTTAATTGCGGGATATTCAGGGATTGGCAAATCAGCTTTAGTCCAGGAAATCTACAAACCGATTACCCAAAAACGGGGTTATTTTATTTCAGGAAAATTCGACCAATATCAGCGCAATATTCCCTACAGTGCGGTGGTGATTGCTTTTCAGGAATTAATCAAGCAACTGTTAACCGAAACTGAAGCCGAGCTGGCTCAATGGCGAGATAAGCTCTTAGCTGCAGTGGGAGTCAATGGGCAAGTAATTGTGGATGTGATCCCGGAAATAGAATTAATTATTGGCCAGCAAGTGCGGTTGCCAGAACTGGGGCCGAATGAAGCCCAGAATCGCTTTAATTTGGTGTTTCAGAACTTTATTAAGGTGTTTACTCAACCAGAACATCCCTTGGTTTTGTTTCTGGATGACTTGCAGTGGGCGGATGGGGCATCTTTAAAATTGATGCAGCTTTTGATGAGCGCGGCATCACCAGGATTGTTTTTAATTGGCGCGTATCGTGATAACGAAGTTTCGCCGGTTCATCCGTTAATGCAGACTATGGATGAAATTGCCGAAGCTGGGGCAAGGATTAGTCGAATTTCTTTGTCTCCCTTGGATTTGGGAACGGTGACACAACTGATTAGCGATACGGTGAAAAGTCCCGCCGCCAAGGTGGCATCTCTAGGGGAGTTGGTTTTATGGAAAACTGGAGGGAATCCATTTTTTATTAACGAGTTTTTGAAGTCGCTTTATACAGAAAATTTGTTAAGTTTTGACTATAGTGAGGTGCAATGGCACTGGGATTTAGAGCAAATCAAAGCGCGTGGGTTTACGGATAATGTAGTGGAACTGATGGCAGGAAAAATTCAAAAACTGCCAGAGTTAACGCAAAATTTGTTAAAATTAGCTGCTTGTATTGGCAATTTATTTGATTTGAAAACCTTGGGTTTGATTAGTGAAAAGTCTCTGCCAGAAACGGTGAGGGGTTTACAGGCGGCAGTGGCGGAAAATCTGGTGGCTCCGGTGAGTAATCCGGGGGATGTGGAATTGGCGATCGCCTCGGCTGAATTTCTGGCGCCACCAGCCGCCAAGGGCTCTTCCCAGTCCCTAGAATATAAATTTGCGCACGATCGGATTCAGCAAGCCGCTTATTCTCTGATTCCTGATCACGAAACGGCCAGTACACATTATCAAATCGGCCAACTCTTGCTCCAGCAAATTTCCCCAGCGGCGAGAGAGGAAAACATTTTTAAACTCGCTAATCAATTAAATTATGGCATTTCCTTAATTACCACGCCAAGGGAACGGTATCAATTAGCCGAAATGAATCTGATTGCCTGTCGGAAAGCCAGAGCCGCCGCCGCCTACCAAGCGGCTCGTGAATATGCCCGAGTGGGATTGTCCCTGCTAGAAGATCAGGCTTGGTCGCAGGAATATAGAATGACTCTGGCTCTGCATGAATTAGCCGCTGAATTAGCTTTACTCTCTGGCGACTTTGAGGAAATGGAGAAGTTCAGCGCGATCGTCACCGAGCGGGCGCAGTCTTTACTGGATCAGGTTAATGTTTACCGGGTTCAAATTCAGGCTAATGTCTCCCGGACGAAATTTGCCGAAGCGATCGCGATCGCCCAACTGCCTCTGCAAAAGATTGGCGTCACTTTGCCCACAGCACCCACACCCACAGATATAGAGCAGGCTTTCCAAGAAATCAAAGACCTGATTGGAGACCGGACAATTGAAGATTTAGTTAACCTACCGGTGATGACCGATGCGGAGCAAATCTTCATTGTCCATACGCTCAGTAGTGTGATCCCAGCCGCTTACGTCTCTGGCTCTCCCTTGTTCCCATTGCTGGTGGCTCTGTCAGTGAAATTATCCATTCAACATGGAAATACATCTTACTCTGGTTTTAGCTATGCTACCTATGGCATTATTCTTTGTAATTTACTCGATATAACTACCGGCACACAATTTGGTCAATTAGCCTTCAATATGGTATCAAAATTTGAGGACAAATCGATTAAACCGGAAGTCCTCACTGTACTGGGAGCATTTATCCTGCACCGGAAATTTCACATCAAAGAAACCCTATCCCTCTTGCAAGATGGCTATGCCACTGCCCTAGAAGTGGGAAACTTGGTATTCGCGGGATACAATGCCAGTAACTTTTGTATCAATTCTTTGTGGGGGGGTCAGCCTCTGGCCAATTTGGAGCAGGATACTCGTGCCTACTACCATAATCTGGTGGCATTAAACCAAATGGCAGCGGCCAATTACTGCCTCGTCCATTGGCAATGTATTTTAAGTTTGCGTGAGGTGGCGGCGTCAGCCAGCTTATCTGGGCATACCTATCTGTCTGAGGCGGAATTGCTCCCCAAGATATTGGCCGCCAATGATATGCTGACTCTGTATTTCTTTTATTTGTATAAGCTGAAACTGGCATTTTTGTTTGAGGAACTAAATGCGGCGTCTCAGTATGCAGTTGAATGCCGGAAATATTTAGTAAATGGCGCGGGATTTATCTGTGAATCGGCGTTTTATCTTTATGATTCTCTGGTGGCTTTATCCCAGTTGAGTCACCAGGTGGATGACAGCTCGCTCCTCTGGGAGCGGGTGGCAGAGAACCAAACCAAGTTACAACAATATTGGGCAAATTATGCCCCGATGAATTACCAGCATAAGGTGGATTTGGTGTCAGCCGAGCAATGTCGGGTTTTGGGACAAAAATTAGAAGCGATGGACTTGTACGATCGCGCCATTAAAGGAGCCCAAGCTAATTCATATATGAATGAGGCGGCTTTGGCGTATGAGCTGGCGGCTAAATTCTATCTGGCCGAAGGTAAAGACCTAATTGCTAGAGCTTATCTGCAAGAAGCTCGCTATCACTATCAACTTTGGGGCGCCAATGCTAAAGTCAACCACTTAGAGCAGCGATATCCCCAACTCTTAACAGCAATTCAAGCCACAACTCCAGAAATAGCGCCTACCATCGCCGTCACCACTAGGGAAGCTGGGGCTTCTTTAGATATCGCTACAGTGATGAAAGCAGCTAGCACGATGTCTGGGGAAATTGTCCTGGCTCGGTTGCTTTCTAATTTGATGAAAATTCTGATTGAGAATGCTGGCGCGCAAAAAGGTTACTTGATTTTGACCAGTCAGGGACAATTGCTGATTGAAGCCTCTGGTACTCTGGATTCAAACCAGATCACAGTTTTGCCATCGATGCCTTTGGCAGATTATCAGGGAATCTCGCAGGCGATCGTCAATTATGTGGCGCGCACTCAAGCCAGCGTGGTCTTAAATGATGCGACTAAGGAAGGTAAGTTTACTAACGATGTTTATATTCAAAAAAATCGGCCTAAATCTATATTGTGCGTTCCTTTGGTTAATCAAGGTCAGCTCGTCAGCATTGTTTACTTAGAAAATAATCTGACCACGGGAGCATTTACGCCAGAGCGATTGCAAGTGTTACAATTATTGTCAGGACAAGCGGCGATTTCGATTAAAAATGCCAAACTGTACACAGAGGTTCGCGCCAACGAACAGAGATTGGCTCAACTGAATCAGGCATATGAGCGTTTTGTCCCCAGTCAATTTCTCCAGTTTCTCGGCAAGTCCAGCATTGTGGAGGTGAAACAGGGAGACCAGGTACAGTTGGAGATGTCGGTTTTGTTTTCCGATATCCGCTCTTTTACCACCCTCAGTGAAAGTATGACGCCGGAGGACAATTTCAAGTTTATCAATGCTTATCTGCGTCGCATGGAACCGGCGATCGTCGAAAATAACGGATTTATTGACAAATACATCGGCGATGCCATGATGGCTTTATTTAGTGGCGAAGCTGACAATGCAGTGAAAGCGGGAATTTCTATGCTGTATCGGCTGGCTGAGTACAACCAGCATCGGCTTAATTCTGGTTATGCGCCAATTCAAAATGGCATTGGCATTAATACCGGGTCCCTGATGCTCGGAACTGTGGGCGGCCAAAATCGGATGGATGGGACTGTGATTAGTGATGCGGTGAATTTAGCCTCGCGGCTCGAAACCATTACGAAAAATTATGGGGTATCGTTACTGATTTCTGAAAATACATTTTTGCGGTTAAAAGAGCCAGATCATTATGCAATTAGAATGATCGATCGGGTCACGGTGAAAGGCAAATCTCAACAAATCGCCGTTTATGAGGTTTTTGATGCTGACCCGCCTCACATTAAAGCCGGTAAACTAGCCACCCGCCAACCCTTTACGGAGGGATGGCATTTCTACAATCGAGGTTTTTGCTATGAAGCGGCACAAAGGTTTGAAATTTGCCTACGTCATAATCCCGATGATAGAGTGGCTCAAATTTATCTGCAACGTTGCTGGCAAAAAAAATAATGAACACCAACTCTTAACCTACATCACTAATAATTTGCCCGATATCTTTAGGAGTTGCACCCGTTGCCAATATGGATCGGATCAACAGTTCAAGAGAGACCGACGCATCACTATTTTCAGCTTTAGCAATCCGAGTTTCGCTCGTTCCTATTTTCCCAGCCAGTTCACTTTGAGTCATCATCTTCTGCCTCCGCTCCTTCAAACTTTTGCTAAGAGCCAGCTTGATTTCAACCAGTATAGTTTCTTCTGGTGTTAAGTCCAAAAAGTCTGAAACTGTGCCAATTTTCCACCCTTTTGCTTCTAAAAGCTCTTGCTTAGATGGCTCCATCACTTTATTCCTCTTGCTCGGTATCGTATTGGCTCAAGCGCTTTTTGCAAACTTCAATCACGTTTTTGGGTGTCGCCCTTGTGGTTTTGTTAAACACCGCGACAATCAAGATGGAATCTGCATCAACTCGATAAATGATTCTCCAATTTTGATCCACATCTCTAATCCGTAATTCATGGCAGCGAGTTCCTATACTGGGCATAGGACGGGTGGTAATCCAAGGGTTTCGCCTTCCTGTAGTTGCCTGAGCAGAACACCTGCTTCTATCCGCGCTTCCTGACTGAAAGGTGGAGTCTTAACCTCACCATGCAGCCAAGCTAAAGGTTTATTTTGCTCTCCCATAATCTATTTATATCATATCTGATATAGGAAAGAAATCTGCCTGAGCTGTCCAAAAACCCCAATACAAGCGATCGCCTTCCGTCCCGTCCCCCAGTTCCGGGAAACTGCCCCCGACTGTGGCGCAACTCCCTGCAGTGAGATATTATTTCCTAAGTCATTTCCCAGCATCCCAGCCATCTAGGGGCGAATATGGGGTGACGGTCTCGATGCTCTTCAAATAATAGCGCCTATCTGTAAGTAATAACCTGTTGACTCAAAAACTTGCGATTAGGGGCAGGGTAGCACTTACAGGATGAAATCACAACCCCAAGGTGGTTTTCGTGCGTTCTAGGTGCCAAATTTACGGAGTAATTTTTACCGGCTAGCTGTTAAATTATCGGTTTTTGCCCCAGACGCCGTGGAGTGGTCCATCTCGCCAAGTCTGCTAACTATGACAATTGAGCAATTTACTGGCTGAAAATGGGATATTTTGTTAAAAGCTGCTCCCAACTAATCACTAGGCTGATAGGATAGTAATCAACTCAGAATCATGGCAGAAATGGGATTACAGCAGCAGCTCACCCCGTTATCCAAAACTCAGCCCCCTTGGTTCCTGAAAGCTCTCAGAGCAAGAGCTATCTCCCACGCGATCGGCAACCTCCTCCTCCAGTTCTACTGTCACCGTTTCCATCCCAGTTCGCGCCAAAGACTCCTTTAAATCATTCATCCAACCCATCTGAATTATCCCCTCATGCTGCAAGCGTCCCACAACAATACCGGGATGAATGCCAATGGTGTTGGCAAAGGAAATCACCTTTTTTTTGGAGCGTAAATTGGAAAATTCAGAGTCAAATTTTGGGGGAATCAAAAATTCCTTAGCCCATTGATTTGCCTCTGTTTCCTGTTCTGATTCTATTTCCTGTCCTCCATCCCAATTATCCAAAAAAATGTCTTTTTTCCCGTGCAGGAGAATGTGAGCAGCTTCGTGGAAAAAGGTAAACCAGAAGCGATCGTTCTGCTTGCCATAGAGGGAAAGCTGAATCAAAGCCTTATGGGGATTTAGCCAGCGAGCCACTCCACTGGTATGCGCTCCGGGAATTGCCGGAACGACACAGAAAACCACCCCTGCATCCCCACACAACTGCCGCATCTGAGGTAAAAATTCCTCTGGCTCCAGCACAGTCAATTGCCGAATGGCTCTAACCGCCGTTTCAAACTTAGCTTTATTGTATTTCTGACAGGTCAATTTTTCTGCCTCAATTTCGCCCCGGCGTAACCAAGCATAAATTGCTCCCACATCACTTTGATCGGTGCGAGTCCGGCGAAAAGATACCTCAATATCACCATAGTAACTTCGCCATTCCTGCGGTGAAGCTACGCCAAAAAATCGGAGCAGTTCTCGCACAATAGCAGGCTTGTTCTTGGCATCTATCCGCTGTTTTGCAATTACACCTTGTGCCATCAATTCCTTAACGGGCAACTCATCCAACCAGGAAACCCACTGCCTCAAATCTGCTTCGGCCTCTTGTTGCGCCAACTTCGCCCGATATTGAGCCTCCCGACTTAACCAAAAGCTGGCACTACTGCCCAGCACATTTTCTAACTTAAGTGCTGTTTCTTCTGTAATCGGCGCTTTACCGTTAATTAACAAACTAATATGCTTGGTAGTGTAGCCCAAACGTTTTGCTAAATCCGCCTGAGTCCACTCCCGTTCCTCAATTAAGTCCGCGATCGTCTCACCCGGTGCCGAAATCCAATCTGGGCGAAAAGGCTGTAGCACCTCAGTCATGGTAATCCCCTATCCAAATAATATAAATTTGCGTGACTTGACTCCAGTCGATACCACCATCCTCTAGACGAGGAATTGTTTCATGGGCTGGTTTAAATACTAAACGCTGTGGATGCACCAGATCCAGAGCAAATTGTCCAACCCGATCGCCCTTTAAAGGATGGGGGCGACCAGCTTGCAGCTCTGACACATTAGCGGCAGCCATCAAATCAGCCAAACGCGCCTTCAGTTTCCGCGCCGTATTTTTTCCCAATTTGCGCTGGGCTACACTTTCCTGCTCACATAGCTCCTGTAATTTTTTATCCCTAAAGCTAATTTCCATTTATTGAGCCAATTATAATATACCATATTGGTAAATACTTTACCAATATGGTATATTATATTTTATCAATCACAGATAACAATTACCAGCGGCGCGGCAAATATGAGGGGTAATTTTTACAGCTAGCTGTAAAATTATCGGTTTTTGCCCCAGACGCCGTGGCGTGATCCATCTCCCCAACGCCGCCACCACCTCTCCACAGAGCATCGCATTTGCCTATTGCCAGATTATCACCAGGGTGAATGGAATAGGCATCAAAAGCCGAATCACGACTAATCAAAACCAAGCGATGATTGATTGCTTGTGCCACCAAAATCCGAAACATATCCCAGCCATAAATACTAACAGCCAATTGACAATTGCCAATTGACAATTATCGATTCGCAAAAACTTGCGATTAGGCGCAGGGTAGCAATTGCAGGATTAATCACAACCCCAAGGTGGTTTTCGGGCGTTATAGGTGCCAAATTTACGGAGTAATTTTTAACGGCTAGCTGGAAAATACCGGGATTTTGCCCCAGACGCTGTGGGGTGGTCCATCTCGCCAAGTCTGCTAACTATGACAATTGAGCAATTTACTGGCTGAAAATGGAATATTTTGTTAAAAGCTGCTCCCAACTAATTAGTAGCCTGATAGGATAGTAATCAACTCAGAATCATGGCAGAAATGGTTTCACCGCCGCCACCCACCCTGAAATCAGTCCACCTGGAGCAGTTGGTACTTCCGCCGTCTCCTCAGCCAAGGCGGTATTTTGACGAAACCCAGATGCAGCAGCTAATTGCCAGTGTCAGAGAATGTGGCATCATCCAGCCCCTGCTGGTGCGCCCAATGGGGGATAAGTATGAAATTGTCACTGGGGAACGCCGGTATCAAGCAGCTCTGGCGGTGGGTTTAACCTCTATTCCCGTAATGGTGCGGGTTATGAGCGATACGGAAGCGCTAGAGTGTGCCCTAATGGAGAACTTGCAGCGTTCTGATTTGAACCCAGTTGAGGAAACTGAGGGGATTTTGCGACTGCTGGAAATGAACTTGGGCATTGACCGTGCCAAGGTGATATCCCTGCTGAACCAGATGGCTAATCAAAAGAGAGGACTTACGGACAACGTTATCCGTAACCAAGAACAAGTGGTGGAAGAGACGTTTAGGATGGTAGGAGGGCTCACCCCAGAGTCATTCAGAACCCACCGCCTACCTCTTCTGAAGCTACCACCGGAGGTTCTGGAGGCGCTCCGTCAGGGTCGTATCGAATATACGAAGGCGAAAACCATTGCCCACGTTAAAGATGAGCAGTTTAGGGGGGAGCTGTTGTCGGAGGCGATCGCACAAGCTCTGTCCCTGAGTGAAATCAAGGAACGTATCCGCCAACATCAGGCCCTGCAGAAACCAGCCGCGCCTTCATTGAAGAGCCAAATGCAGTCCGCCTCCGCCGAGATTATCAAATCAAAGGTGTGGGATGACCCAGAGCAGCAGGAGGAGCTATCAGCGTTGCTGGCGAGGATTATGGCGATAATATCTAGGAAATCCAGGGACAAGTGAGGGAATGTTTGCTAAGCTAAGGAGAAGTAAAGATCCGGCATCAACAGGATGGGTGAGATCGCATATTGCATGAGGGTCAGAAACGCGGTTTCTGGCCATTGACTGCCCCTCAAAGTCTAGATTTTGGGTCAAGAAAATGAATTTAGAGCAAGCAGTTTTAGATAAGTTGCGAACCTTGCCCCCAGATAAGCAACAAGAAGTTTTAGATTTTGCTGAGTTTCTTCAACAAAAATTTATTCCTAAACAAAGACTAAAAAGTGTTAAAGGGATGTGGAATAATTTAGATATCAATATTACGGAAGAAGATATCGCCCAAGCTAGAAAGGAAATGTGGGGATGATTTATGCCGCTATGTGCCGGTTAATGTTGAGACAGTTAGCTAGCTAAAATAGAATTTATTAAGATTTGTTTTATAAACTGTCTCTTATACAAATCACAAGCTGATTAACCAGCCAATATTATTTGGTATAAGCTGACTAAATCTAGAGATATATAAATTTTTAAAAATCTAGAATTTCTCTGATAACATTCTTTAGATCCGCATCAGCAGGGCGTTTGGCAAACTGCTCCTTCGTGTAAATCCAAACTGGTTTAATTGTGTAAGTCGCTGAATTGACCAAGTACATTAGTCTAATTTGACCGGAAGCTCCTTGTGTAAACCAAAGTTCCACCTTATGGAATGTCCATCCTGCCGGCAACTGAATCTTTCCCGGTAGAGGTTCCTGGCGAGAGTTGTTGGGGTATGGGTTATTAATCAAATCTTCCCAAGTTTTATCAATAAGTTCAACAAAGCTGTCTTTGTAAACTTTGTGAGCTTTAGCCAGTTTTTTGAAAGAACGACTGAAATTATCTGATGCGTCATTTGATGTGTCAATCGAGAAGGGAGTTGAGCCAGTCACGTACTTCTCCTTTGCCTATCGAATTTGAGGATTCCGAAGCTAAGGCATCCTTCAAAATTTCAGCCATTACTGGTTCGTATGCAGGGTGTTCTCGTTCTATCAGCTCAAGTTTTTGGAAACCTAATGCTTTCATGTCATCAAGAAGAATTGGCTCAGTGGATCTGGCTTCCGGTGGGAGACCTTTACGAGCTTTCTTCCAAGGAAATTCTCCATGAGTCATCTCACTCAGTCGATAAGCATGGTAGCCACCGAAGTATCCCCAAATTTCTTCTAAAACTTCTTTTTTTTCAGCCGAAATTTCTCCTAATGATTCGGATCCAGGAATTGGTAGTTGTTCTGCCTCAAAATTACTGTAAAACCTATAAGCAGGAGGACAAACAGGGCCGTAGCGCCATGCTTGAATTTCCTCTTCAAATAACGGTTTATTGTAGAGCGCCAAGTGCAAGCTCTGAGAATAATACAGCAGCTTCTGAACCTTCATATTGGTCATTTCAGCTTCTACACCATCTTCATAAGCTCTCATAATGAAGTAACGAGCCACATTGAGACAATCAATCATCGCTCAACCTACCACCTTAAATCAGCGTTTAACTTTAACAAATTTGTTAAATATTAACCCTTATTATAACCTAAGCTGGCAAATATGACAATAATCATGTGGAGTCTGTAGTTGATATCAAATATCAATTAGTGCCTAGGCTTAATTTGGTATCTCAAAAAATTGCTACTAGGCGCCGGGTAGCAGTCAAAGGATGAATCACACCCCCAAGGTGGTTTTCGTGCGTTCTAGGTGCCAAATTTGCGGGGTAATTTTCACAGCTAGCTGTTAAATTTGGAGTTTTTGCCCCAGACGCCGTGGGGTGGCCTATCTCGCCAAGTATGCTAACTATGACAATTGAGCAATTTACTGGCTGAAAATGGAATTTTTTGTTAAAAGCTGCTCCTGACTAATTACTAGGCTGATAGGATAGTAATCAGCTCATGGTTATGGCAAAAATGGGATTACGGCAGCATCCCACCGTTATCTGTGTTAAGGTTAGAGAAAGTGATTCCAGAATTTGATGAAAATGGCAACTTACCACCAGGGGTTCATTTTTGCGAATGGGAAGAGTTTGTAGAACGATTTGGCACCAATGAGCTGAGGTTGCGGTTAATGCGCGGTCTGCGAATGGCAATGGAACAACTCAAAGCGGCGGGTTGCCGAACAATTTACATCAACGGTAGCTTTGTTACCATTAAACCAGACCCAGGAGATTTTGACGCCTGTTGGGATAGGGAAGATGTGGATATAAACTATCTCAGGACTCAAGCTCCTAAATTGCTTAATTATTATGACCGCGCTGGACAAAAAGCTAAATACAAAGGTGAAATTTTTCCGGCTGACCAACCTATAGGCAATTATGGCCTAGATTCTTGGGCGCTGTTTCAGCGGGATAGAAAAGACAATAAAAAAGGCATTATTGCTATTGATTTAGTTAGGTGGAATTATGATTAAAGATGAAAAGCAGTATAAATTGACTCAGCAGCTTGTCGGGGAATTTGAAAAATCTCTGGCGGCCATAGAAAAAGATGAGCATAGAATCAAAGCTGACCCAGATGGCTGGGAAATTATCCGAGGCTCTTTAAAATATCATGTTGATAAATTAACCGCAGAAATTGCCGAATATGAGCGGCTGATATCCCACGATCGCCACGAGCCCATCCCATTAACAATTGAGAATTTTAATGATTTACCCCAAATCTTAATTAAAGCTCGGATAGCAGCCAAATTAAGTCAAAAAGAGTTGGCAGATTTAGCGGGAATTACTACAGAACAAATTCAACGTTATGAAGATAATGATTATGAAGATGCCAGTTTTTTGGAAATCAAGTTTGTCATTGATGCACTAGATATCAAAATTCACAAAGGAGAGTTGATAGTTCCTTTGGACACCCTGAGAAGAACACCCGTTACTAAAGAAGAATTACTTTTCTCCCGCTCTCGGACTCACAGCAAATTAGAGCGACAAACGAGCAAGCAAGTTCAATAAAAAAAGGTATTGGCTGGAGCAGCGGATCTCCTTCCCTTATGCGCATCCCCACCGCCACTGTTACCGGACTTTTCTGGGAGTGATGAAGTTGGGGTAGTTGAATTTGGTAAAACAATAAATTTTCCCCCATTTAAATTTGTAGTTTTCTATAGACCGGCTGCACTTAATTGTTATTTATGTTGCATGCCGTTTTGGTGGTGTTTTATAGGGGCGGCGAAAATTATCAGCCTCTGCTTCTTCTCGGCTAGAAAAACACCAGTATACTTCCACGTCCCTTTCATCTGGGTAATAGTATATCCCACGCGAATCTGGTTCAGCAAGATTCGCAGTTGCCCGAATAGGAAATTCTACCGGACAACTGTATTTGTCCATAGGAGGTACACCATATCTTAAGCCTCGGTTTCGCCGTTCTTGTTGAAGGTATTGCTCATACGTTGCAGCTTCCTGTCTTTTTTGATCCTCCTCATAGAGCTTTTGGTTCGTCTGTTCTTCCTGGTTTTTTTTGCGTTGATTAATTTTAATATTGTACCGCTTTTCAGCTTCTTCAATACCCATACGTATTTCTCGAAAAGATTCAGATATTTCTGGGTATTGCTCCAACAAATCAGGGCAATTATATAAATATTCTGAGATTATTAATGCTGCTTTATTGTAGGTGTTTACAGCTTTTAATAACTCAATTTCTTGAAAATTATTTATTTTCTCTAAATTCTCATCTGTAATTTTTTTAAACAGGATCATTGCCGGTTGAAAACCTATCCAATCAGATGGAACAGAGTAGATAGATGATATAGCAGGTGCTACTGCAGACAATGCAACTCCAATTATTAATATTAAATAGAAAAGTAGCAACTGTTTTAAACTGATGTAACCACAAGCCCAAAGTAAGAAAACAACAATACAAATTTTCAGGGTTTCTCTAACTGCTTTAATAGCAATGATAGCTACAACGATAAATTTTTGCAGCGGTTCGGGCAGTTTATTGAAACACTTTATTACTGAAAGCGGATATTTGGAAATTTCTCCACAAAGCTCCGCTTTAATCTGAGAAATTAATCCATATCTTTTTTTTTATTATGGGAGTCATGTCTTCACCAAGATCCTCAATTTGGATAGCATTACGACCATAGTCGTGAGCGATATCGTATGGTTCACCAGAAGCTATGGCTAAGTAAAAACCACGAGAGTATTCAATTGCTGCTGTGTCACCAACTTCCTGTCTCATCCCAACAACGTAACCGATGTACTTAGAAATGCACCTGGCTTGAATAACTGAGTAGCAAGCATTGAGTACAACACACTCAACATGGTTTGCACACAACCCAAACAATTGTGCAAGTGCCTTTGTTGGAACTTGTTTTGCCCTTCCATTAATATCCTCAAATACTAAACCATCCTTTGCCGCACCATGACCAGAGAAGTGAACAATTTGCGGTTTTTCGGTCAGCATTATTCGCTGAATATCTTTCGTGCGAACTGCTGGCTGACTCACAATATTAAAGTTGTCACGATTTGTCCCCATTTGTAAAGATTCTCTGATCTCGCGTTCTTCTCTGTCCAGACGAAGCCTATCAGTTCCTTCTGGATTAGCTGATAAAATTAAAATTTTCTTTTTCGGTAGCTGACTTTGAACCATACGGTAAATCCAGACTATTAAAATTACTTAACATTAGAGATAGATTGATGAGCTATGAAATAACAAAATGTTGATTTAATGGAGTTGAATCTAGACTGTTGCTACATCGTTACAATCCCTAATTACTGACTACTGGAGAAGTATCTACAACTGGAAGATGTCTCCAAATACAGTAATTTGGAAGATAACGTCAGCGACGCGATCGCCCTACTTCCTGCATTCTGCCTAGACTCTGCACTCTCACCTACAGAGCTATACCTCATCATATAAACCTCACCATAGCACATCCCAGCCAGAAACGCAAGTAATCTTTTCATCTCCTCACCGACTCCCCAACGCCGCCACCACCTTTCCAGAGAGCATCCCATTTACCTATTGCCACATTATCACCAGGGTGAATGGAATCGACTAATCAAAACTTTAAGTCTTCCAGAGGTTCATCAAAATCATCAGACATCCAGATTTTACCCTGCCAAATCCCCAGTCCTCCTCGTTTGGGTGCTTTTGCGGTTTTAGGATCATCTACCGCATATCGGTTTACCAAAAATTCTGTATAGTCAAAAACTGCTTGTTTCACAGATTCTGGCAATTTTTCCACATTTTTTAAAATCGCATTTTCTATCATATTTTTCATATAACTTTATTTATGTAAATAATATCCATATAAATTATCAGCCTTGCGCCTTGATGTGAGTCAAACCGCCATTGGACCCGCACCACCGACCCCCACGATGTCAACGTGGTACTCTCAGCAACCCAACTTAGCCCTAATTTCCCTATCCTCACCATAACACATCCTATCCATAAATGCAACTACCTTTTCATCTCCTCACCGACTCCCCAACGCCGCCACCGCCACACCAAACAGCAACACCAACCCACCCCCAATTACTTGCAGCGGCGGCAATTCACCAAACACCAAATAACCCATAAAACTGGCCGCCAAAGGTTCAAATAAAATCGAAAGCGTCACCGTAGTAGGAGATATGCGCGATACTGCCCAATTAATCCCCGTGTGACCCACCAATTGCGGCAGCAAAGCCATTAATAAAATGCTCCAATAAACTGACGCGGGATAACCGGTATAACTACTACCAAAACTCAGGGGTAAAGGTAACAGAATCAGGGCGGCAGTGGTGTAAGCTACGGCGGTGTAGCTGCCTAAATTCATACCCCGGCGTTGGGCCTCCCGTCCCAAGAGCAGGTAGAAACTGACAGCCCAGGACCCAGCTAAAGCCAGGAAATTGCCCAGCAGGGGGTTACTGGCGGGACCGCCGCTGCTACTATCTGCTAAACCAATCAAGAGACTGCCAACTATGGCGATCGCAATCCCCACAGCAGTTTTCCGGCTGATTTTTTCCCTAAACCACACCCAAGAAATCAGAGAAACCCAAATGGGATTAGTAGTCACCAGGGTAGTAGAAGCAGCAATGGAAGTGTAAGCCAGGGAAGTAATCCAAGTAGCAAAATGCAGCGCCAAAAAGGCTCCCGCCCCCAGAGCATAACCCCAGGAAGCGCGGTTAAATTGCTGAATTTGCATCCGCCGCCAAGTTGGCAGCAATATCAAAGCGGCTAAACTCAGGCGGGAGGCTGCCAACATCAGCGAAAAACCCACTCCCCGTTCTCCCGCCGCTTCCAATGCCCAGCGAATGAAAATCGACGCCGTAGATACAGCCCCGATCGCCATTGCCAACACCACAAACACCTGCCAATGAAAACTCCGGCTCATCTTGAGGAAAAGGACTGGGGGAAAGAATGCCGTATAATAACACCTGTTCAGTGGGGCACACCAGCACTCACTTTTAAGGAGCAGGCGGTGAACCTAGACTCCTGGGGGGAGAGTTTCGGGAACGTGCAAATGACAAATGACAAATGACTAATGACAAATGACTATAGTAGATTTTTTTCAGCAAAGTGCTGGCAAATGGCTTTCCCAGCGCACCAGTCAAAACCTCAGTTCCATGCAATCCGTGGCGGGAACTACAGACCTGTGGATTGAACCCCTAGGGGCGGACGATCGCGAAGTCGTCGAACTCCAAAGCAAATATGGCACAGACCCCGCCCTCTTCCAGTGCGGCGCCCGCATCCGATGGGAAACCAAACCCACCCTAGACAACCGCAAAGAATCCGGTGCCACAATTTTAGTCGCCCTCGGCAGCAAAGACAGCCCCCAAGAAGGCAAATTACTGCAAAAAAGCACCCTCAGCCCCACCACCGTCGGGGCCAGTCGCTACACGATCGGCACCGACGAAGCCGTAACCCTAATCACCGAATCCGATACCATGTATGCCGAAGAGCGGCTCTGGTTCGCCTCCCCCAACCTCCGCCTGCGGACCAGCTTCATCAAACACAACAACGGCACCAACCTCGCATCCTTCTGCAGCGAAATTCGCATGGGCAACGCTTGACAAGGTTCGTAGTTGGGCTTTAGCCCAAAAAAACGAACAGGTTCGTAGTTGGGCTTCAGCCCAAAAAAACGAACAGGTTCGTAGTTGGGCTTTAGCCCAAAAAAACCAACGGCCCCCATCTCCCCGTCCCCATCACTCCCCAGAGCCACTCTCTAAAACAGCTTTCAACTTAGCGTAAACATCAGAGCTTTCTGGCTTAGGAATAAACTGGTGAATACTGCTAGGTTGCCCATCCTTGGCAAAAGTTTCCCCATAAGACACCAAATCTGCCAAAGCTCCGTCCGGGGCGATCGTCTCCGAAACCGGAGCCGGGGGATTATCCAGCCAGGGGTCTGGTAGCTCCTGGGAGACCTGTTGCTTTAACCCTTCCGATATTCCATTTTCCGGGATAGTAGCAGCAGTGGTACTAGCAGTTTGGCGGGTCGAAGTAGCAGCGGAAGCACGGCGGAGCAGAGCGAGGATTTCCTGAGCTGTGGTGACAGACCCACGCCAACCCAAATCATCCACAGACGTGGTATCAGACCCTGCATCAGTTGCCAGAGCTGGCTTTGGTGCCATTTCCCCATCATCCCCAAGGTTTTCACCCAAAGGAATCTGTGGGGAGAGAGTAGGGGCAACCCCCAGTGGTTGCCCCCCCAGTGGTTGCCCCTGCGTATCCTCAGAACCGTGATGAAACTTGCCGCACACGAGGCGTTCAAACTCGTGATTGAAGTGATAAAGCGGCTGTCCCCGACGCTTCCAAGTAGCTAAAATTTGGCTTACAGATATCACTTTGTAGCGTCCTTGATATAGGGCCTCAATCACAGCCAAGCGCAACCACTGGGGCGGATATTGTTGCAGCCACAGGGCCATCAATTCCTCCACCCCATCATGCGTCCGCTCAAAACTGTAATGCACCAGCAGTGCTGCCGCTTTAGCAGTTTCTGCCTGTTTTGCCCCATCTGTCATGTGGATTGCTTGCGCTCATCAGCTAGTCGCTCGATATTGTAGAGTTGAAAACTGGAATTGGGTAGGGCACTATAGCAGTGATTTTTTCGGGGGAGGGTTGCACCAGTGCCCAGGAAACTATACAATTGCTGCCACCAGACTGCTTTTACCAGAGTTACCGGACCCTTACCGGTTGATAAATACCCCCATCAAAACTGATGACAACTGCTTATTCCCTAGTCATCCCCATTTTCAACGAAGAGGCAATTATCCCCGAACTCTGGAACCGCCTAGGGGCAGTAATCCCCACCCTTGACGGCGACACCGAAGTGATTTTCGTCAATGATGGCAGTTATGACTCATCCCTAGACATCCTCACCCAACTGGCCCAACAGCACCCCGAAATCAAAGTTATCGCCCTGTCGAGAAATTTTGGGCATCAATGCGCGATCGCTGCCGGTATCGACCACGCCCAAGGTCAAGCAGTCATCCTCATGGACGGAGACCTACAAGACCCCCCCGAAGCCATTCCCACCTTTATCAGCCATTGGCAACAAGGATATCACGTCGTTTATGCCATCCGCACCAAACGCAAAGAATCATTGCCCAAACGGCTCGCCTTTAAAACCTTCTATCGCCTCCACCACCTCCTATCCGGTATCGATATCCCCCTCGATGCAGGCATCTTTTCCCTAATGGATAGAAAAGTCATCCTTGCCCTCCGCCAAATGCCCGAACGCAACAAATACATCAGCGGTTTAAGAGCCTACGCCGGATTTCGCCAAACCGGCGTCATCATTGAGCGAGGACATCGCTACAGCGGCGAGCCCCGCGTCACCATCTTAAAACTCTTCAAACTCGCCTTTGATGGCATTTTCGCCTTTTCCAACATCCCCCTCAAACTAGCCACCTATCTCGGCTTAGTCTGCGCCACATCTTCTTTTATCCTAGGCATCATTGGCTTATACTACAAATTTATTTTAGGTCGAGTATTTCTCTCCTGGGCTTACGGCTTAACCACCACATTCTTTATGGGAGGCATCCAGTTAATATTCCTCGGCATCATCGGCGAATATATCGGACGCATCTACGATGAAGTCAAGCAAAGACCTTACTACATTATAGCAGATAAAATTAACTTCTGATTACATGAAAATCACCAAAAACCCAGAAACATGGCAACAAATAGCAATTTTTATCTTACTGACCATTCCCGCCATAGCCCTGGGATATTTAATCAGCCAAAACAGCGTCAACGTCCCATTCGGCGACCAGTGGGATAACGCCGCCGTTGTGATAAACAAATTCTCAGAAGGCACCCTATCGTTTGCCGACTTAATCGCCCAGCACAACGAAAGCCGGAAATTTTTCCCCAGGTTAATTTTCCTAGGATTAGCTTATCTGACAAATTGGGACGTGCGCTATGAGATGCTATTAATATTTCTCCTCGCCTGCATCGTCTCATTTAACATCTTTTGGCTGATAAGGCACACAGTCCAGAAACCGGGTTTATTCCCCAAGTTTCAGTTGATGGCGATAAATATCGAGATAAACCCGGTTTCTTTATTTGCTTTCTTAGCATTTTTAGCCAACTTGCTAATTTTTTCTCCCATCCAGTATGAAAACTTGCTCTGGGGCATCCAAGTTGTCGTTTTCATTCCCATAGCCTGCATCACCACCAGCTTAGTCATTACCTATTCCCAACTAAATTCTATCTCAAAATTTGCCATTTGCGCCCTTTTAGCCACATTTAGCACCTTTTCCTATGCCAACGGACTGCTATGCTGGGTAGTAGTGCTGCCCGCCCTCGCCCTCGCAAAATCCTGGTCAGAGTTTTGGCAAAAAAAATGGCTAATTGCCGGATGGGTAGCCGGTTTTGCCGCTAATACTGCCTTTTATTTTTACAATTATCACAAACCCCACGGACATCCAGATTTTGTTCTAGGTTTAGACAATATCCACAAATTAGCCCAGTATTTTCTCTCTTTTCTGGGGAGTCCCTTGGGATTACAGGTAGCCGATAAAGGCTTAAATCAAGTTTTAACCGCTACCACCACCATTGGGGGTGTAATCATACTCCTGTTTGGTGGAGTTGTGGCATATATATTATGGCACTGGCGGGATAATTCCTTGCTCCATAATGCGGCGGGATGGTTAGTTATTGCCGCCTATACCATCATCAGTGGCTTAATCACGGCTTTAGGTAGGGTTGGGTTTGGGGTCGAACAATCCCTTTCTCCCAGATATACCACATTCTCATTATATCTCATTGTTTCCCTGATTCCCCTACTGACGATTATTAGCCACCACTGGCACTCATCACGCAAAAATAGGCAAATTATCACCAAGATTGCTTCATTATTCCTGGTGACAATTTTAATTTGGTTACAATTCCATACTTTTGCCTACGCTACTCACCAGATGAACGGGATGCGGCAAAGCCGTCTGCAAGGAAAAGCCTGTTTGATGCTGGCAAATCTTCAATTTCACCATCAATGCTTGCAAAAAAATGTTTACCAGCTTCTCAACCCAGATAACAATTATGTGGTGAATCTGGACTTTTACGATAAACTCAATAAGCTGGACAAGTTCGGCTTTGTGCAGCCCGGATTAATATCCAGTGGCAATATCAATGAAATTACCGCTCCCACCTCACCTGATAATAGCGGCTGGATGGATGACATTGACCAACAAGAAGCATCTAATTATATCGCTAGGGGTTGGGCTTTTTTGCCAGAGAGAAAAGAGCCAGCAGATGCTATTATTCTCACGTATGAAATTGCCGGTCAAGAACCGACAATTTTTGAATTTAATCAGAGCTGGTTTCCTCGGCCAGATGTGGCGGCACAGATAGGTTATCATAAAGATGATAGTTTTCTCGGCTGGAAGGCGGAATTTGCCGCAAGCCAACTGCCCCCAGGGGAGGTAAAAATCACGGCTTGGGCGTTTGACGCAACCATAGGTAAGGCTTTTCAGCTTTCTGGCTCGCAAATTATCAATAATTCAAAAAACTAGCCAAATTAGATACTTATGGAAATTCTCAATAGCTATGTGAAATCCGCTCCCACCATTGCTAATGCGGTGAATATTTTTCAGGGAGAATGGGCGGCACAATTACCGGGAGATTTGGCTCCCTTAACGGGGGGTAAGTTTAAAATGTTTCAGGATAAGCGTATCCCTTGGGCGGTGGAGCAATTGGGTGGCATTGAAGGCAAACGGGTTTTAGAAATTGGTCCCCTGGAAGCGGGGCATACTTATCAATTGGAAAAATTTGGGGCTAGGGAAATTATCGCGGTGGAGGCGAATACTCGCGCTTATCTGAAATGTTTGATTGTGAAGGAGATTTTGGGGTTACAGAGATCGCGTTTTCTCTGCGGCGACTGTGGCGAATATTTACGAGAGAATCAAGAGGAAAGATTTGATGTGGTTTTTGCCAGTGGGATTCTGTATCATTTGCTGCATCCGGTGGAGTTTATTGGATTACTAGCGGGGGTGACGGATGCAGTGTTTATCTGGACTCATTATTATGATGGGGAAGTGGTGGCGAATAATGTTAATATAGTCGATAAGTTTGGCTCTGTAGAGGAGGCAGAGTATGGAGGATTTCGCCATAAGCTGTACCGCTATGGGTATCAAGGTGCTTTAGAGTCGGCGGGTTTTTGTGGGGGGAGCAATTCTTTTAGTTACTGGATGAGGCGAGAGGATATTTTGGGCGCTTTGGCACATTTTGGGTTGACGGAGATGGTGATTAATTTTGAGCAACCAGAACACCCCCACGGGCCTTGTTTTGCAGTAATGGCACGGCGGCGGATTGGTGTAAAAATCTAATATTGTAGGTTGGGTTGAGGAAGGAAACCCAACCTACATTTTTAAGGCGGCGGTGAATTTTAAGCGGGAAATGGGATAATACAGATATGGCGATAATTTCTTCTCAAAATCAATCTCCTGAACCGAAGCGGCGGCGGGGGGGTGCGGAAAAATCGGCTGGTGAGGTTTCCCTGAAGATGAAGCCTAGGGATTCTTCTTTGTTGCAAGGGGAAGCGACGGAGGAGGAGCGAGATAGAAATCAGTTGGAAGAGGGGATTAGGCCAAAAAGTTTGGCGGATTATATCGGGCAAAAGGATTTAAAACAGGTATTGGAAATTGGGATTGCGGCGGCGAAATCTCGGGGGGAACCGTTGGATCATTTGCTGTTGTATGGACCGCCGGGATTGGGGAAGACGACGATGGCGGTGATTTTGGCGGCGGAGATGGGGGTTAGTTGTAAAATTACGACGGCGCCTGCTTTGGAGCGTCCCCGGGATATTGTGGGTTTGCTGGTGAATTTGCAACCGGGGGATGTGCTGTTTATTGATGAAATTCACCGGTTAAGTCGGATGACGGAGGAGATTTTGTATCCGGCGATGGAGGATGGCCGGGTTGATATTACCATTGGCAAGGGTTCGAGTGCGCGGATGCGGAGTTTGCCGTTACATCCGTTTACCCTGGTGGGGGCGACGACGAAGGTGGGGGCGTTGACTTCGCCATTGCGCGATCGCTTCGGATTGATTCAAAGATTGCGGTTTTATGAAGTAGAAGAGTTAACGCAAGTAGTGTTGAGAACCGCGTCAATTCTGCAAATTGCCATTAACGAACCGGGAGCCGCAGAAATTGCTCGTCGGGCTCGGGGTACGCCACGCATTGCCAACCGCCTGCTCAAACGAGTGCGAGACTACGCCCAGGTAAAAGCACCCGGGGAAATCACCGCAGAGGTGGCGGCGGCGGCCCTGGAATTATTCCAGGTAGATTTTTGGGGGTTAGATTGGACGGACCGGCGGTTGCTCACCGTGATGATTGAAAATTTTAACGGCGGTCCGGTGGGTTTGGAGACTCTCGCGGCGGCGACGGGAGAGGACGCCCAAACAATTGAGGAGGTTTACGAGCCCTATTTACTCCAAGTGGGGTTGCTCAACCGCACTCATCGGGGGCGCATCGCCACCCCTGCAGCTTGGAAGCATTTGGGGTATAAACCGCCAGAAGCACAACTATCCCTATTTGCTGACCGGTGACAGAATTAGCGCCCAGCCTGAGCGTAGCGCATGATGCCCCGAGCGATCGCCTGCGCCATCCGCTGACGCTGGGCCGGGTCCGCGAGCATCCGTGCATCATCGCGACCGGTGACAAAACCCATTTCCACTAACACAGCGGGCATATTGGTATGGCGTAGGACGTAAAAACGGGCTCGCCGCACGCCCCGATCGCTCACATCAAAGCTCTCCAAAATGCTGCGGTGGATATATTCCGCCAGATTGCGACCACTTTCATAATAGTAAGTCTCAATCCCATTCACATCTGGGCGACTCATATCAATGGCATTAGAGTGGATGCTGACGAATAAATCGGCATTAACCCGATTCGCCATTACCGTGCGGGGCTCTAGTTCCACATCCCGATCGTCCCGACGGGTCAAAACCGCCTGCATCCCATTCTGCTGGAGAATCGCCGCCACCTGCAGTCCCACATCCAAATTAACATCCTTTTCGCGCAGTCCGCCGATGCCGATCGCCCCCGCATCGCTGCCCCCATGTCCAGGGTCCACCACAATCACCACCCGCTGGTTAGGAAGACGGGGATAATCAGGCTCAGACACTGGTCTTGGTGGATTATTCACGGGATAGGTGGGTGAAGAATCTGGTGGCGGCACATCAGGAGGCGTCACCGCTACCGAGCCGGGGCGCACTTGCAGGGATAATTGCTGGGCACTAGGTTGATTCACGCCCAAAATTTCTACCCCCGCTCCGGGCTGTAGCAACAAAGTCACACTATTGGGTTTATCCTGACGTTGGCGCACCCACAACACCGGAGAACCCGAACCACCTCTGGGTAAATCCACATCTTCAGCTAAATTGGCTGAGTAAATCGTGATGCCATAGGCAGCAGTCTGGCGGTCCCAGCCGCTAGTGAAAGTGAGGGGTTTATCAGCGCGTACCACCAATTCTGTGCCATTGTTGCGCAACTGCACAGATTCGATCGTGGCAGTTCCCCCCTGTCCCGCCAAGGTTGGAGGCGTCGAACCCTTGGGCCACAGCAGCACCCCACCATTACTGCTCACCTGCGTTTCCCAATCTTGACCCCGATTGCCCATATTCAGGGTGACACGAGTTACCGGGGGAGAACTGGAGATTTGCATCACTTGCAGACGTTCCACGCCGAAGCTGTTCACCGCTCGATTGCGGCTACCCAAACTTGGGGATATGGTGACTCCCGTCAAATCCACGCTCATCCACGAGCGATCGCTCGCCTGCTTCACATCAATCTCGGGCGGACGCCCAGAAGTTTGCAGCACAATCCCCGTATCCCCCACTTGGATATCCTGTAACAGCGTACTCGCCGCCGCAATTTCCCCGCGATTCGGGGTTGGCATCGTCCTCCCACTTCCCGCATCGATCCTTTGGGGAGAAGGTAATTCCACCGTCCAAGATTCCGCCGACAAACCCCGGAATTTGACCTGATTGGGGTCAATGGTGTAACCGTTGGCCAATTCCACCACAATCCGCGCCGTCCGCGAGTCCACCTGACCCACTCTAATTTCCCGAATCGCTCCCCCTACGCGCTGGCTCTGGCGGATATTACCCAAAGTCGTCCCTGGCAAGTCAATCACCAAACGCACTGGATCGGCAATAAGCTGAGCTTGGGGCTGCACGCCGCCAGCGGTGACAAAAGAAAGCTGATTTCCGGCAGATTGAAAGCGCCACGATTGGAGGACAGCCGCCTCAGCGGGAGCAGCGGCGAGAAAGGCACCCACAATACCAGGTAGCAACCAGTGCCTGAGAAGCGTTTTACCCACTTTGGTGTTCATCGGACCCATTAATCTTTAACCTCTGTACTTCTTGTTAAGTAAAAGAGTGTACGCGCTTTTGATGGAGCGCGAACACCCCGGTAAATATTTATTCTGTAAATTTTTCGATAATTTTTAATCCCTATCGAAAATCAACCCGCCCAGCTTTGAATTTAACTTGCTAGTAGAAACCAGATAAAAAACCCTGCAATTCTTGATTCATAGCCACAAATTTAAGTGAGAAACTCATGGGGTAGGTGCGGATGAGGGGTATATGGCAGTGGGAATGTCACCCCTCAATGATACTTGTTCCTTGTCCTTGGTCATTTGTCAAAAGTCCTTTGGTAGGGGCGAGAAAGCGAATCGCCCCTACAAGGGACTAGCGGACTGGCGGACAAATTGCCTTGGGACTAGGGACTAAGGGACTTGCGGACAAATCACCAGCTTATGTTAGGGCTCAAGAAAAATCAGATTTCACTTTACCATTGAATTGGGTTGAAACTGGTTGGCCTGCTTCTGTGGGGGCGATGGGTCGCCCCTAGATATGAAACCGGGGCAGTACCCCCGGCTTACACTCTTCGGTCTTACGCCAGCATCACTTCGGGATATCACCCTGCAATAGGGATGATTTTTCTGGTTAAAGGTTTCTTTCAGGTTTAGCGAGCAAAGCCGTGACCGCGCCCCAGATTGGTTTGGGGCAGCCAGTAGTATTGCCCTCCTGCTTTGGTTTCGTATCTGGTTACGCCTTGTCTGCAATTCCATCCGGAGGGAAAAACTGTCCCCCAATTGGGTGCGGCGATCGTGGTGATGCTATCCCCAACCCCCCCAAGGGTAATTTAAAATTGCCATCAACCCCAAAGGGAATGGCATCTGTTGCCACTACTGGTAAGGGTTGATATCAGAAATGGCCTTGGGTAACTTAAATGATTCAGTTGACAAAGTTTTTTTGGGTTTTCCTCTTCAGCGTGATGTTATGGCTGACGAATGGGACGGCTGGGTTGGCTGCTTCAGGGGTGGAGAGTTTCAGTCCGGAACAGATGGCTCAGTCTGAGGTTTTGGCAGATAAGGCAATGGCGGCGACGGCGGCGGGAAATTTGGCCGTGGCGGAGGAATACTGGACAGAAATGCTCGATCGCCTGCCCAAAGATGCGGCCATTTGGAGCAATCGGGGGAATGTGCGAGTCAGTCAGGGTAAGCTGATGGCAGCATTAGAAGACCATAACCAGGCGATCGCGCTGGCTCCTTCCGTCCCCGATGCTTATGTGAATCGGGGCATTGCCTTCGAGGCTCTCGGACGCTATCCCGAGGCGATCGCCGACTACAACCAAGCCCTTTCCCTCGACCCCGAAGACCCCGTAGCCTACAACAACCGAGGTAACGCCGCCGCCGGAAAAGGAGATTGGCAAGCCGCAGTGGCTGACTACCACACCGCCTGGGAGCTAGCGCCTAACTTCGCCTTTGCCCGCAACAACTGGGCTCTCGCACTCTATCAAACTGGCGAAACCAAAGCCGCCCTGACCGCCCTAAAAAACATTGTGCGCAAATATCCCAAATTTGCTGACGCTCGCGCCGCCCTCACCGCCGCCCTCTGGGTGGAAGGCAAAATGGGAGAAGCCGAGAGCAACTGGTTTGCCGCTGTAGGATTAGACCCCCGCTACCGAGACATCCAATGGGTGGCAGAGGTGCGCCGCTGGCCCCCCGCAATGGTCAGCGCCTTAGACCGCTTTCTCAAGCTGAAATAATCAATTCCCGAATCACACCCGGGGTCAGCTCCTGTACCCCGTCTAACACTGCGATCGCCCCAGCTTTGTGGAGATTTTCCCGATAGGCGGCGCGACGCTCTGGCTGGGCTTCTTGGATGTGGGGGGGCAGAACCCCCACCCCCAACCAACACCTCTGGGGTTGCTGCTCTTTGGCTTTCCCTACAGCGTAGATATCCGCCACCGTGTCCCCCACATAGATAACTGGGGTGAGTTCTGGGTATTGGTGGCGCTGTTCCAGTTGCGCCACAGCGGCAAAAAGTCCTGTGGGGTCGGGTTTTCCGGGGGCGTCTTCCATCGCCACTAGCACCGGGGCCGATAGTCCGAGGGCTCCTTCTAAGATATAGGTAGCTTCCGCTCTCATGGCGCCGCTGAAAAACCCCCAAGCAATTCCGGCGCTGGTGAGACTTGCCAAATAGGTTCTTGGCATCAGTAATGGCTCTTGACAAATGTATCCTGTCATGTTATTAGGGTCAGGGCCGCGATAGCGGGACTGGAAAAAGTCCACCAGGGTTTTGTAGTCGAGATTAATCTGGTTTCGGGGTTGACCCTGCGCCGAGAAGTGGCGGTAAATCAGCTCCTGTGAGGCTTCCCAGTCATTGTTCCAGATGCCTTCAGATTTGAGGGTGTCGATGTCTAAGGGGGTGGGGCGATAGGCGTTAGCGGTAAAGTGTTCTACGGTATCGGCGATCGCTCGCCGGTACGAGCCCCCCACATCTCGCACTACCCCATCAATATCAAAAACTACGATCGCGGCTGCATCTGCTGTGGATTCCATCGGTTTTATCTCCCTGGTGGTAGTTCGTCAGACTGTCGGGATGTACATTTTGGTGGATGTATGATACAATCAAAAATTGCACAAAAGTCGAAAGCATACCGCCATCCAGGAGGGATGATTGTCGAAATTCATTTTAAAGGTTCTGTGGCTAGAAGATAATGTGGCGCTGGCAGTTGACCAGGTAGTGGGGCAAGGAACCAGCCCCCTGACACGCTACTTTTTCTGGCCGCGCACTGATGCTTGGGAAGAACTGAAAAACGAGGTCGAATCCAAGCACTGGATCAACGATGTCGATCGGGTGGATTTGCTCAACAAGGCCACAGAAGTGATCAACTACTGGCAAGAAGAAGGCAAGGGCCGTCCTCTGCCCGAAGCACAGACCCGATTTCCCGAAGTCACCTTTACCGGTAGTAGTTGAGCCAGAACACCGTCCGGTGTCACGCCAGGATCGGGATTACCCCGACCAGAGAGAGCGGTTCCCGGTAAGGGATATCCGCTCTTGCTTTTTAGGCGATCGTGACTGGTTTGCCCAGAAAACCGCAGATTTTTTCCCCAGAGGTTCTGGGCAGCCACCGGGAACCAATCAAGTTGCTCAGTGCCAAATCACCAGATGCAGGCGGGGAAGCTAGGATGGAATTATTGAGTAAATACACTTACAGGTGTTGCCTAAATGATTGGACTCAAAAAATCCCCCCTAACTGACGAGCAAATAGCTGTGTGGCTGCGCGGGTTGCTCTCGATCGCCTGGGCAGATGGTCACTACGACCCGGAAGAACAGGAGTTAATCGCCACCATCACCACCAGCGAATTGGCTCCCAACGCCGATTTCGCGAATCTAGAGCCCATATCCACCGCCGAATTAGCCACCGTTCTCGGACAAGACGATGTAATCGCCCAAAATTTCTTGCGCACCGCCGTGATGGTTGCCCTCGCCGATGGGATCTATTCCCCGTCGGAAGACGAACTGCTACACCAGCTATGTGTAGCTTTAGGACAGAAAGTAGAGGCGATCGAGTCCCTGCGCCACACCCTAGAAGATGGCACAGCCGCAAAAGGAAACACCACCAGTATTAACCTCGCTCCGCCACATCCACACCTCCCCCAAATTGACGTTCTGGCTCCCATGCGTCACTGGTTGGATGACCTGGATATCCACGATCCGCGACTGGCGCGCTTTTTGTGCAAGTTGATTCCTCCCCAGTGCCCTTTTGAGCGGGATATCACCCTCTTTGGTCAAAAAGTGGTTCATATCCCCCCCCTGTGCAAATTGAATCCCCTATATGAACAGTTGGTGGGGATCCGTTTTCGGGCTCTGTCGTACTTGGCGGACGAATGCGGCGAAGACGTGCGGGAGTATTGCTAACTAATGTCACTTGTCCTTTGTCACTTGTCTTTTGTCACTTGTCATTTGTCACTTGCATGAATAAACAGATGAAAAACTCTCTGACAAAAGGCTCTTGTTTGTTACTTGGATGAATAAACAAAAGACAAAGGACAAAGGACAAAGGACAAAGGACAAAGGACAAAGGACAAAGGACAAATATGCAATTTATTGATTTAGCAGAAATCGAAGTTATCGGAGGGAAAGGTGGGGATGGGGTGGTAGCCTTTCGCCGCGAGAAGTACGTCCCCGCTGGCGGCCCCGATGGTGGTAATGGCGGTAAGGGAGGAGACGTGATTTTTCTAGGGGAAGAAAATCTGCAAACTCTCCTGGATTTTCAGTATAACCGCCGCATTGCCGCAGAAAATGGCAAGCGCGGCGGCCCGAAAAACTGCACCGGCGCCAAGGGAAAGGATGCGGTGGTGGCGGTGCCTCTGGGTACTGTGGTTTGGGATGCAGATAGCGGGCAACTGGTGGGAGATATTGTCACTCATGGACAGACTTTGGTAGTGGCGCGAGGTGGCAAGGGTGGTTTGGGAAATAAACACTTTCTCAGTAACAGTAACCGGGCTCCAGAGTACGCTTTGCCGGGATTAGATGGAGAAAATTTTCACCTCCGCTTGGAGTTGAAGCTGTTGGCAGAAGTGGGAATTATTGGTTTACCAAATGCAGGCAAATCTACTTTAATTGCGGCGGTGTCTTC
This sequence comes from Oscillatoriaceae cyanobacterium M33_DOE_052, assembly GCA_015296065.1. Lineage (GTDB taxonomy): Bacteria > Cyanobacteriota > Cyanobacteriia > Cyanobacteriales > Laspinemataceae > Koinonema. The sequence goes on from DVDU01000235.1 coordinate 52,910, forward strand.
GGCGCGTCCGAAGGTGGCGGATTATCCTTTTACGACTTTGGTGCCTAACTTAGGTGTGGTGCGCAAGCCTACTGGTGATGGCACGGTGTTTGCTGATATCCCTGGTTTGATTGCTGGGGCTCACTTAGGTGTAGGATTGGGTCACGATTTTTTACGCCATATCGAGCGCACGCGGTTGTTGTTGCACCTAATTGATGTCACCAGTGCTGACCCGATCGCTGATTATGAGACGATCCAGCAGGAGCTAAACGCTTACGATCGGGGTTTACCAGAACGCCCGCAGATTCTGGCTTTGAGTAAGATAGATGCTCTGGCGGGCTCGATGGAGGAGGTGGAGGCAATTTCTGCCACCCTGCGCCAACGCGCCCCTGGTGTGCCAGTATTTTGCATCTCCGCCGTCACGAGAACTGGACTTGAACCTTTGTTGCAGGAAGTTTGGCGGCAGCTTGACCTGATGAGTCCTTTGTCCCTAGTCCCTAGTTCCTAGTCCATCACTCGACTTTTGATGCCGGGGCGATTCTAAATATCACTCCCACCCCTTCTCGATTTAAGTTGGGTTGACCATCGGGTTCAAAATATGGGCTGGTGAGTCCCACATCTTTGAGGGGGGTTCGCGCTGGCAGCTCCCAGTTAAATTCCAGGATGCCAATTTCCCCATCATCCGGGGCCGAGATGCCATTCTGGAGCAGGGTTTCCACCGGGGTGGTTTCTATAATTTGATTCAGGCTGGGATTGCCGGTTTGCTGTAGGTAGCTGGCGGAAGTTTCGGCTTTGGGGAGTTCTTGAATGGGGGTTCCTGGTTCATTTTGGGCGCTGGCGGCTGTGGCAACCGACCATAGAGATGCCGCCAATAGAGAGCTAGCCACTCGGAGAGCGATCGTCTTGTTCATGCTCTTCCTCCTGATGCACTGGGTAAGAATTTGATGGAGATGTGGAGGCGCGAATCTTCAGGATTAATCATATCCTTTTTTCAGATTAAATGTGTGACATTGCACCTCTGTTTTCAGTAAAGCCAATAAATCGGCGCTTAGGGGTGCCTGTAACAAATATTTACTTAATCTCGCGAGGATAAATTACCTGGTCAAAATTGCTTATTTTGGCGCCACGGGAGCGGCATTGCCATTAAAGAAGCGGTAGGTAGTGCCGGAAATCTGGCGGATGAGTTCTTCGGCGTTGGCGTCGTTGTGGGGACGCTGGACGATCGTGGCGACTAAATAGCGTTTGCCGCTCTTGATATCCACCATGCCAGCATCACCAATGGCACTACCTATATCTCCAGTTTTGTGGGCGATGACAGCACCTTCCCCTAAACCCTGGGGCAAGAGGGAATTATTGCGGGTATCGCGCATGATGCTAAAGGCGAGATCGCGGCTGCGCAGGGACACCAAATCCCCCTGATTCACCATCGCCATCACCTGTACCAAATCTCTGGGGCTGGTGGTATTAGTCCCTTCTAAGTCTGCTAGAGGATTACGAATCACTGTGGATGTTAATCCCCAGGACTGGAAACGGTGGTTGAGGGCTTCGGCTCCCCCCAAACGATCGATAATCATATTCGTGGCAGTGTTATCACTGATGACAATCATCTTGGTGACAGTATCCAGCGCCGTCCACTTTGTCCCCGGTGGCTGGTACTGCATCTCCCCAGAACCTTCCGCCACTTGGGTTGCCTCCATCGTCAGCATTTCATCTAAACGAATTTTGCCTGCATCCACGTCCTGAAAAAAAGCAATTAAAATAGGCAACTTAATCGTGCTAGCAGCGGAAAAACTGGACCCACCGTTTAAGTCAACATAGTTGTTGTTGTCAATGTCCATGATAAACAGACCCGGGATTAACTCGGGACTTTTCGTGGTGAGAGTTTGCAGTAATGCTTTTAATTCCGTGAGTTCTTGCCCCAACGCCAAACCTCCTGGAGTCGGAGATTTTGGGAGTCCGGCGGCGGGCTGCATTTCGGCTTCACTGGTGGCGCTGGGTGAAATTGGTTCACCTTTGTATTTGGCCGGGTTCCATACCGAGAGCATTGTGCCCACGATCGCCCCTAAACCCACGCCCAAAATCGCCAGCCGCGCTGCGTACAAAATCGGAGATACAGCACGGCTGGTACGCCCAGCGCTTTTGAGCCGCTGGCGTGGTTTGCTACTCACGGTTTGAGCAGTTGACGCCCGGTCTGAAGTAGATGCCAGGGGTTCGGCGCCCCTGCTTTCGTTCCGGTCTGACATTCTCCCATTTGGCGACGACACACCGACTCTGGATCTGGAACTATTTTCAACACCCTTGATTCCCCTGGCGGTTCGCGATGTTACCGTTGGGGAAACATCGGCGGGTAAGGACGCAGCATTTCTTGTCCCCACCGGTGCAGCTCCTCCTGACTTCTTCAGTAACCGCAAATCTGGGGAGGGTTTTGGGGAAGATTTTGGCGTTTTCGCCCGTCGGCTGTGCTGCCTGTCGGGATTAGATGGATCGGGCTTTGGGGGACGCCCCCCACCTTTTTCGCCTTTTTGCCGTTTCTGACTCATTTCTGTTTGCGCCCCAGAGTCCGGCATCTCCTTGGGCGTCAGGCGCCGCCGCCGCACTCGCATCGGCTGCGGTTCGTCTTCTGACTGCTCAGATGGCACTATGGATAAAAATGAACGTCTGGGAAACCTCTGAGCCACACCTCATCTCCTCTTAATCTAACTCCAGAAAGGCTAAAACCAGCTTCCTGCTGCCTGGTTTAATCATCCCCTCTTACCTGGTGTCCGGATGGCCTGTGGTAGGGGAGGGGATGGGGGGAATTTGGGATAGAGCCCATCGTACTTGAGACAGGATACCCCGCAACATAGCCACTTCATCGGCGGATAGCCCTGCTCGATTGTATAGTCGCCGGAATTTTTCCATCCGACTAGCGGCAGTATGGGGATAAAGATACCCAATGTCGAGCAGTAATGCTTCCAGTTGTTGATAATACCCTTCCAGGATATCTAATGATACAGGGGGGTTAGGGTTGGTAATGGGGGGTATCACACCTGGGGTTACTGGTTGTTTTTTCGCCTGAGACAGTTCATAACTGCAAATGGCTACGGATTCTGCTAGGTTCAGGGAGGGATAGGCGGGGGATGAGGGTATGCGCACGAACCGCCCCGCGTAGTTCAGTTCGGCGTTGCTCAGTCCCCGGTCTTCTGGGCCAAATATCAAGGCCGATGGGGTTTCTAGCAGCCAGGGTAGGGCGTCTCTGGGGTGTTCTAGGGTGGTGGCGACCGATCGCTCTCTGGCGGTGGTGGCGATCGCTCGGTAGCATCCCGTCAGCGCTTCGGGCAGAGTCCCTACCACGATCGCTGTTTCTAGAATATCTGCGGCGTGAACTGCCATTTGCCGCGCCTGGGCGCCCAAATGCTCACACTGGGGATTTACCAGCACTAACTGCCTCAATCCCATATTTTTCATCACTCGGGCGATACTCCCGATATTCAATTCCCCCGCTGGCTCTACTAAAATAATCCGCACTCTGGCTAATGATTCATCCATAATCCTAGATTTAACTCTCTCATCTATGATCCGGCTTGTGGTGGGGTAGCTGATCATCACCTGATGGTATTTACGTTGCTCGGGCATCGATCGCTACTGCTCACATAAATTAAATCCCCTCCGGGCACGGCATCTTGAATATTAAGCCGAAATGAAAAATCTTCATAACGCCGTGCCCTCCGATGGTCATCTGAAACGAAAAATCCCGCCCCGTGCCCTTGGATTTGCCCGTGGTGGCGGGCACGGCGTGATTAAAATCTGGGTTTTTCTATAGAGGTTAACATAGCTGTGCTACTCCAAAATTTATTTTATTCATATGATTTGTAAATTAAATCGCGTAGATACTGTATTGACTTGTCAAGGAGTAGTCGATAAAAAAAACATTCTCATTCTTATCTGAAATGACTATAACATACAAGGGACACGGCATGCCGTGTCCCTGTATATTTACCCTTAACCAAAAGTGGAACTATTCCAACCCCACATATACCCTTTGGCGTCGTTGAATTCTATGTAAATGCGATTGGTGGGAACCCCTATAGCACCACTGATTGTTTGGCAAAAATCCTGGCTCATAGATTTAGTTTTATCGGGACTCATCGTCCCCACACTTTTGATTTCTATGTAGCATACCGGGTCAGTGGTGCCACCAAAAGTCATTGGTACTTCTGACTCAAAAGCGGTCATCACATAAGATTCTGGTTTACCAGTATGTTTGGCCAGACTAGCCGACAAATTTTTGAGCAGGGTTTCCACTGCAGTTTTATCTGGGGAAGCAACAGAGCTTTTAACTGTGATTAGAGGCATAAATCAGGAATGTAGTAGTATAATAGGTTTGTAGTAGGGCTTTAGCCCAAATTCCAGAGTATCATAGGTTTGTAGTAGGGCTTCAGCCCAAATTATAGAGGGCTAAAGCCCTACTACGAGCCTAAAGAGAAACAACATTAACCGCCGTAATTCCAGCCGGTACTTTCCAGCAAGAGGAGTTGGCCTTCGCGGTGGATACCGGCGGCAATAACTTCGCCGACGTAAACGGTGTGATCGCCTTTTTTGACGCTGCCCACAACTTGGCATTCCACATAGCCGAGGCTGTCTTTGATGATGGGACAGCCGGTGGCGCCGGTGTAAAATTCTACGTCTTCAAATTTATTGCCGTTGCGACGTTGGGGTTTGAAGAATTTCTGCGCTAGGTCTTTTTGACCAGCTTCTAGGAAACTGAGAGTGAAAACGCCGCTGGCTTCTATCATGGCGTGCGATCGGGAATCCTGACGGACGCAGTTTACCACCAAAGGAGGGGTAAAGGATGCTTGCATCACCCAGGAGGCAGTAAAGCCATTGAGTTCTTCCCCGTCACGGACGCCGCAGATATAGATTCCGTGGGGAATCAGTCGCAGGAGGGTTTTTTTGGCCTGTTCGTCTAACAAGGTATTTTCTAACAAGGTATTTTCTGTGCTATAATGGTTGACTCATACAGATAATGAATCCGGCTTGCGGGATTGAAACAGGGACGGGCAACAATAATGAATCCCACAAGCGGGATTGAAATGATTATTTAGGGCGAAAGATATGAGCGTGTTCGGGGTTGTAGAGACCCGATCGCCTTCCCCCCGGTTCTTCCGCCGCCATTGCGCCCAGAGCGGGACTAATCACATAAAGCGTCGTCCGGCTCAACTTCTCATCATTGGTACAAGTAGCCATTTTGTCAAGAGGTACAAGCCAAATTTTTTCATCAGGCCAACCCAAACGGTAGCAAATCGCCACCAGCGTATCTGGGGGATAATGCTGTTGTAATTTTGCCTGCGCTTCTTCCACCTGACGAGCGCTCAAGTACAAACAAAGACTGGCACGGTGCGCCGCCAACCCCTCCAACTCCTCACTATCAGGCACCGCCGAAGCCTTACCGCTGACACGGGTAAGGATAATCGTCTGCACCAACTCCGGTACAGTCAGCTCCACTTTCAGTTTCGCCGCTGCCGCCTGAAAAGCACTGATACCGGGAACGATTTCATAGGGAATTCCCGCCGCTGCTAGAGCCTGCATTTGCTCATAGATCGCACCGTAGAGGCTGGGGTCCCCAGAGTGCAGCCGCACCACCGATTTGCCAGCACGCACCCGCGCTATCATCACCGGCAAAATCTCCTCTAAGGTTTTATTCGCCGTGGGGATAAGCTCGACATCCCGGCGACAGACCTGTAAAATCTGCTTTGGCACCAAAGAATCAGCCCATAAAATCGCGTCTGCTTGTGCCAGCAGCTTTTGCGCTTTAACTGTGAGTAAGTCCGGGTCTCCCGGTCCAGCACCGACGATGTAAACTCCCGGAGTCAAGGGAGGCGATTGGGTTTCACTCATTATTCGGCAACTCCGGCGGGTTTAAGGATGGTTCTGGTGCAGCGGGGACGGTATCTGGGAGCCCGCGATTTAATAAATACAGCCAAGCCAAACCGGCTAATCCCAGCAAAATGCCTGTGAGGCTGACCATCTGGGCGATGCGCAACGGTCCGAGCATGAGGCTATCGGTCCGCAATCCCTCAATCCAGAGGCGTCCCGTGCTGTAGGCGGCGAAGTAAGTTAAAAAGATAGTGCCCAGTTTCAATTGCAGTTTCCCCTGAATGCCCTGGAAGAATAGCACGAGCAACAGAGCGAATACCATTAAATTCCAGAGGGATTCATAGAGGAAGGTAGGATGGAAGTATTCAAATTTGAGGTAGTCCCAGGGGCGCTGGGTGGGGGGGATGTACAGTTTCCAGGGGAGGTCTGTGGGTCTGCCGAAGGCTTCAGAGTTGAAGAAGTTGCCCCACCGACCAATTGCCTGACCGAGGATGAGGGAGGGGGCGATTAAATCCGCGAGCTGCCAAAAGGAGATTTTTTGGAGACGGGCGAAAATCCAGGCGGCTACTGCTCCGCCAATAATTGCCCCGTGAATGGCAATTCCTCCTTTCCAGATGGCGATGATATCCCCAGGGTTTTGGGCGTACTGGGGCCATTCAAAGATCACATAGTAGATTCGGGCGCAAGGAATCGCCCCTACTACCAGCCAGATGGCTAAGTCCCCGATGATTTCCGGGTTTAACCGCCGCTGTTTGGCTAGGTATTGCGATAGCATCACCCCGGTGAGTACGGCTGTGGCAATGAGCAAGCCGTACCAGCGCAGGGTCAGCGGCCCGAACTTGACGATAATCGGGCCGGGAGAGGCAAATTGAAAAGCGAGATAGTCTGTGAATGCGTTCATAAGTTTTGATTTTACTCTTGTCCCTTGTCATTTGTCACTTATCCCTTGTGCCTGGTCATTTGTGGGATAGGATAGAAACCGGAGAAACCGGGTTTCTGGCAAGATTTATCGCGAGTAACCGAGATGTGGTTAAGAAACCCGGTTTCTGAACCCCCAATGACCAATGACAAAGGACAAAGGACTAATCACCAATGAGTAAAACTTCTATCCGTCCGGCGCGCATCAGCAAAGTTCTGCCAGAGTCGATCGCTTCTGAAATCGGTTTTGAACCGGGAGACGCGATTGTGGCCATCAATGGCCAAAAACCCCGTGACCTCATCGATTATCAATTTCTTTGCACTGATGAAGTCTTAGAACTGGAAGTTTTAGACAGTCATGGAGAAACTCACCATATAGAAATAGAAAAAGATGATGACGAAGATTTAGGACTAGAATTTGACACAGCAATTTTTGATGGTTTAATTCAGTGTAATAACCGCTGTCATTTCTGTTTTATTGACCAAAAACCACCGGGAATGCGCGATACTCTGTATCTGAAAGATGATGATTACCGGTTGAGTTTTCTTTATGGCTCTTATCTGACCTTGACCAACCTTTCGGCGCGAGAATGGAAACGGATTGAGGAAATGCGCTTATCTCCTTTATATGTTTCGGTTCATGCTACGGAGCCAGAGGTGAGGGAGCGTTTGTTAAAAAATCCCAGGGCTGGAGAAATTTTAAATCAGTTGCGTTGGTTTCAGAAAAGACGGCTACAAATTCATGTTCAAGTGGTGGTTTGTCCGGGGATTAATGATGGAGAACACCTAGAGAGAACGCTTTTAGATTTAGCGAAATTTGGCAGCGGCGAAGTTCCGGCAGTGGCATCGGTGGCGGTGGTGCCGGTGGGTTTGACCAAGTTTCGTCCGACGGAAGATGAGTTAATCCCGGTGACGCCAGAAAAAGCGCGGGAAGTTATTGCCCAAGTGCAATCTTTGCAAGCGAAATTTCAGAAAAAAATTGGTTCTACTTTTGCTTGGTTGGCTGATGAATGGTTTTTGATTGCGAGTCGGGACGGAGATGAGCCGGTGAGCCAGGGGGGTAGCTCCTACGATTTGCCACCTGCCCAAGCCTATGAGGAATATCCCCAGATTGATAATGGGGTGGGTTCGATTCGTCTCTTTTTAAGTGAATTTGAACAGGCGGCTAGCGTTATGTTGCCAGAGGCTGTATCGCCATCACGCCGGTTGACGTGGGTGGTGGGTAATGCGGTGGAAGTTGCTTTCGGGCCGATCGTGCAGCGTCTGAATCAAGTTTCGGGATTGACTGTGGAAATGGTGGCGCTCCATAGCGACTTTTGGGGGCAAAAGATTAGTGTGACTGGGGTCTTGACGGGTCAAGATTTGCTGGCGGGGTTGCGGGGAAAGGCGTTAGGGGATGGGATTTTGCTGCCTCGGGTGATGCTCAAACATGGTGAAACTCGGTTTCTCGATGATGTGACGGTGGAGGACTTGGAGCGGGAGTTGGCAACGCCGGTGTCGATCGTGGCGGGGGTGGAGGAGTTGCTGGAATCTTGTATTGGTAACTTGTCACTTGTCTAATGACAAAGGACAAATGACAAAGGACAAATGACGACCCAGTGTAAACCCATTTTGCGAGAAATGGGTTTACACTGGGTTTAGTCTATCAGTTTGATATATATGCTGGAACTATCAGCTTTGGGTCTGCTCCAGCGATCGCCCCTGCATGGCTACCGCCTGAAGCAGCAGCTAGAGCTATTTATGAGCAACTGCATCAGCGTCAACTATGGGGCGATTTACCCCCTGCTGAAGCGCCTACAAGAGCAGGACCTCATTGCCACCTTGGCAGAGGAGTCTGGGAATGGCGGACCGAGCCGCAAAATTTACACCGTCACCCCCAAAGGGAGGGAGCGGTGGCGCCAAAAAATGCTTGACCATCCCCATGAAAGCTGGGTCAACAGTCGCTCGCGATTTGGCATCAAGTTTTTTTTCTTTAGCGACATCGAGCCGGAACTGAGAGTAAAGCTCTTAGAACAGCGGTTGATAGTCTGTAAAGGACGCCAAGAAAGTGTGGCGGCTCAGCTACTACCAGAAGACCCATATCAAAAAGAGGCATGGTTAAAGCACTTGGCAATCCTAACGGATGAAATTGAGTGGTTAGAGGCGCAATTGTCTAATTTGTCATTTGTCCCTAGTCATTTGTCACAATTCCTAGGTTCGTAGTGGGGCTTTAGCCCAAACTCCTGTGGGCTAAAGCCCCACTACAAACCCTTTCAGACCAATGACCAATGACTATTTGAGTTAGAAATATTTTTGGTAAAACCCAATGGATAAACCCAAATCCTCTTATTTCTTGGAGGAGGAGAAACCAGATTTATCTTCTCCAGATGAAACAGTAGAGCCGATAGAAGAATCCCCCTTAGAAATGCCGGAGGTAGAAAAACCAAACAGGCAAGGAACACTGAGGCTCCAAAGTTTTGGTAAGTACAAAAGTGCGGTGGGGGCGCTGGTGGGCGCTCTGGCTCTGGCGGGGTTGGCGGTTTGGGGTTGGCAGTTGTGGTTTAAGCCGACAGAAGAAGCCAGTGCTAAAGGCGCCGGGGCCGGAAAGGTGCGAGCTTTGCCTGTGCAATTGACAACGGTGCAGGTGTCGGCGTTGGCGGAATCTTCTGAGTTTGTGGGCTATTTGGAGGCACCGAAGTCCACAGAAATCCGGCCAGAAATGGAGGGGAGGTTGACGGCAATTTATGTGCAACCGGGCGATCGCGTCCGCCAAGGACAAACGATCGCTCGCATTGACCCGGAAGATGTGCGGGCGCAACTAAGTGGGGCACAAGCGGCATTAGCGGCGTCGGTGGCGCGACTCAACCAACTGGAAACAGGCACTCGCAGCGAAGAAATTGAGCGGGCCCGTTCTCGTCTAGAACAATCTCAAGCCCGCCTTGCGGAATTGCTTGCTGGTAGCCAAGCCGAAGAAATCAAGATTGCCCGCAGCCGTCTAGAGCGCGCCCAACTTAGTCTGGATGTGTTGCGATCGGGCAGTCGCCAGCAGCTTGTCGCCCAAGCCGAAGCCCGCGTTACCCAAGCCCAAGCCCGCCTGGACTTGGTAGAAGAGCGGCTGCGGCGCAATCGGATGTTAGCAGAGGAGGGGGCGATTTCTCGAGATAGACTCGACGAAGTGGAAACCGAAGCTCGCACCACCCGCGCCAACCTAGAAGAAGCTAACGAGAGCTTGGCGCAGTTGGAAAAAAGCTCTCGCGAAGAAATTCGCACGGCTGAAGCTGAGGTAGAAGAAGCACGCCTTGCCCTCACCCTGGTAGAGCGTGGTCCGCGTCCTGAAGAAATCGCCCGGGCGGAAGCGGAAGTGGAAGAACGCCGTCAGGAATTGCGCCAAATGGAAAACGGCACTCGCCCGGAGGAAATCGATCGGGCGCGTGCGGAAGTCGCCGAAGCCAGAGCCCGAGTCCAAGCCACAGAAGTACAACTCAACCAGATGGAAGTCCTCGCCCCTTTCTCTGGCACGATCGGCGATGTGCCCTCTAAATTGGGGGATTTTGTCACCAAAGGACAAACCATCACCACTCTCACGGAAAACGATTATTTGGAAATGCGCCTCTGGATTCCTACAGAGCGCGTGCCTCAATTGCGATTAGGATTGCCAGTGGAAATTCGAGACAGTGGCGGCAAGGCTTTAAGTGAGGGAAAAGTCACATTTATCTCTCCCAGTGCTAGCACTGAATCCCAAAACGTTCTCGCCAAGGCCACTTTTGAAAATCAGCGCTCCGAGTTAATTAATGGGATGTTTGTGCGGGCTAAAGTGATTTGGCGTCAGCGATCGAGCATCATGGTGCCCGCCACAGCGATTATCTATGAAGGAGAGCAGCGGTTTATTTATCTGGCGCAACCAGCAACTGGTGAAAATGCCACAGAAACACCGGGTTTACAGGCCAAAAAACAACCAGTGAAACTGGGAGTAGTCGAAGGCGATCGAGTGGAAATTATCGACGGTCTCACCACCGGCGACAAAATCGTAATCTCTGGTCTGCAAAAAATCCGGCCAAACGCTCCCCTCTCACCTGTGGAGAAAGAGCCGCCAAATAGTAAAGAATCTGCCCCACCCAGTCAAACCGACAAAACTTAAACTTGGTCATTGGTCATTGGTCATGGGTCATTAGTCAGAAAGGGTTTGTCGTTGGGCTTTAGCCCAAACTCCTGTGGGCTGAAGCCCAACTACAAACCTAGGACAAGTCCTGTAGGGTGGGCAATGCCCAATACTAGCTTTGTTACCAGCATCGTCCTGTATTTTGGGCATTGCCCACCCTGCTTTCACCGAAGAAAAGATGGGCTAAAGCCCAACTACGAACCTAAACAAACAACCCTCACCCAAACTCATGTTCGCTCAATTTTTTATCAGACGACCGGTATTTGCCTCCGTCTGCTCCTTGATGATTATTCTGATAGGAATGGTGGGATATACCCGCCTACCGGTGCAAGAATACCCCAGTATCGACCCACCGGTGGTCAGTGTCAATACCTCTTATCCTGGTGCTAACCCCCAGGTGGTAGAAACAGAAGTCACCGAAATTTTAGAAGCCGAAATCAACGGGATTGAGGGCATTAAAACCCTCACCTCTGATAGTCGCGAAGGTGGGAGCAACATCAGCGTCGAATTTCAGTTAAATCGGGATATCGATGCGGCGGCCCAAGATGTGCGCGATCGAGTCGCCCGCGCCATTCGCCGCCTTCCCGAAGACGCCGAATCACCCATAGTCAGCAAACAGGAGGGGGATGTTTCCCCCATTATTTGGTTTTCCCTCTACAGCGATAAACTCTCCACCCTAGAGCTAACCGACTACGTAGATCGCTACATCATCGACGCTCTAGAAACCGTCCCCGGGGTGAGCAGCGTCAACATCCGAGGGCAACGCCGCTATGCTGTGCGCATCTGGTTAGATCCCGTGCGCCTCGCCGCTCGGAACATCACCGTTTTAGACATAGAACAAGCTCTGAGGCGGGAAAATGTGGAAATTCCCAGCGGTTTAATTGAGGGTGAAACCTCCCAATATTCCGTGCGCACCCTCGGACGCCTGCAAAGCCCCGCCGAATACGAAGCCCTGATTATTAAACGCAACTCTGACGGCTCGCAAGTCACCCTTAAAGATGTGGGGCGAGCGGAAGTGGGGGCGGAAGATGAACGCTCTTTCGTCCGTTTCAATGGCCAACCCGCCCTAGGATTGGGATTGGTGAAAATCTCCAAAGCCAACACTGTAGAAGTGGCTCGCGGCGCGAAAGCCAAAATGGAAGAACTCGCCCGCAGTTTTCCCGAAGGTGTCAGCTACCGCGTCTCGTTCGATCGCTCAGAATTCGTAGAATTAGCCATTGAAGAGGTATGGGGTTCCCTCTACCTGTCGATTTTCCTAGTAATTTTGATTATTTTCTTTTTCCTGCGAGACTGGCGCGCCACCCTCATTCCCTCCGTCACCATCCCCATTTCCCTGATCGGCGCCTTTGCCATCATGTTCATGCTGGGGTATTCAATTAATACCCTGACTTTATTTTCTCTGACCTTAGCCACTGGCTTGGTGGTAGATGACACCATTGTGGTACTGGAAAACGTCGTCCGCTACATTGAAGAAAAAAATATGCGGCCCTACCAGGCAGCAATGTCCGCGATATCGGAAGTAGTAGTGGCAGTCATCGCCACCACAGTGGTGCTAATTGCTGTATTTGTCCCGGTGGGTTTCTCCGGCGGCAATACGGGGCGCTTATTTACCGAATTTGCTATCACCCTCGCTGGGAGTGTGGTGATTTCTACTTTTGTGGCTTTGACCCTAGCTCCGACCCTCTGCGCTCGCATCCTGCGTCAAAATGCCCAAATGACTGGGTGGCCTTTTAACTGGATTGAGTGGTTTTTAGGGAAAATTGAGCAAATTTATTCCGACTCAGTGCGCCTGTTGATGGGATTTAAATACATCGTCATTGGCACTTTTTTCTTCTCCCTAGTTGCCACTTATTTTCTCTTTATTAACATTCCCAAAGAATTAGTGCCCACAGACGATCGGGGCTCTATTTTTACCCTCGTGCGCGCTCCAGAAGGTGTCACCATCAACTACACCGATAAAGTTATGCGGCAAGTGGAAGAAATTTACAGCCAAGTGCCGGAAGTCAGAAGTTACTTTAGCGTCGGCGCTTTCGGACGTGGTGCAGGCGGTTCCGTCAATCAAGGCTCTACTTTTGTCCGGCTGAAACCTTGGAGCGAACGCACCAAACCGGAACAATCCCAGCAAGCGATCATCGGCAAACTATTCCCGCGTTTTGCCACCATCACTGATGCTTCTGTATTGCCCCTCAATCCCCCCTCTCTTCCTGGCTCTAACTCCAGCCAACCGGTAGAATTTGTCTTGCAAGGGAGCGATTTAACTGAACTTGCCCAAGTCGCTGAAAATTTTGCGAATCGCGCCCGCGAACTGCCGCAAATGGCTAACGTGGATAGCGATTTAAATATTAACAAACCCGATCTGACCATTACGGTCGATCGGGCTCGCGCCGCCAACTTAGGAGTTTCCGTTTCCGATATCTCCCGCACCTTACAAATCTTCCTGGGCAGCCAAAAAATTACCAACTTCAACCGGGGCAACCGCCGCGCCGAAGTCATAGTCCAAGCCGATAAACCCTTCCGCGCCAGTCCCCAAAACATCAAAGAAATATACGTCCGTAGCCGCACTGGCGAATTAGTGCCCCTAGCCTCATTCGTCACCGTCACCCCTTCTACTACTCCTCCCTCTATTAGTCACTACAACCGGTTTCGCGCCGCCAAAATTTCTGCTACCCCGGCTCCGGGATACACTTTGGGAGACGCCATAGAGGCTTTAGAGGCTTTAGCCAAAGAAGTGCTGCCCTCAGATATGCGCACCGCCTTAGCGGGTCAGGCTTTGGAGTTTAAAGAATCCGGCCAAGCTACATTATTTATCTTTGCCTTAGCTTTGGCGTTTATCTTCTTAACCCTGGCGGCGCAATTTGAAAGCTATCTCGACCCGGCAATTATCCTTTTGGCCGTACCTTTATCGCTTTTAGGTGCTTTTGGCGCCTTGTTTATCGCCGGTTTACCCCTGAATGTGTATAGCCAAATTGGCTGCATCATGCTCATCGGTTTGGCTACGAAAAACTCAATTTTGATTGTGGAATTTGCCAACCAACTGCGTGAGCAGGGTTTACCGGTGAATAAAGCCGCCCTGGAGGCAGGGAAAATCCGCTTCCGCCCCATTATGATGACGGCTTTTTCTACCATTTTTGGGTTGCTGCCTTTGGCGTTTGCCACCGGTGCTGGTGCTGCGTCTCGAGTGTCGATCGGGATGTCCGTGATGGGGGGAATGTTCGTTTCGACTTTTTTGAGTCTCTATGTGGTGCCCGTGTTTTACGTCCTCGCCATCAAAGCCCAATCTCGCTGGCTCCCAGAGCGGGAGGAAGAATTGCCAGAGGAAATTTGAAAACCTTTATTAAGTCTTAATTTTGCCAGACCCTCTGTTCTTGACTCAGGGTCTTTATAATGTTTTCAGTTCCCAACAACTCCAAAACAGTTAGCCCAATAAGGAAGGTTTTTTATGCCCCAGCGCCGGAAACAAGTGGTAGCAGTTAACCGCACTACCGGTCAGCAGATTAAATTCGGCGGCTATCTTCGCGATCGTCCTGACTCCAACGACAAACAATATGACCCCAGTCGCTATACCGCTGAAGAACTACCGCCAGTAGTTGACCTGCGGGAATTTATGACCGACGTGGAAAACCAAGGCGAACTCAGTAGCTGCACCGCCAACGCAATGGCGGGAGCCTATGAATACCTCGCCAAGCGCATTTTAGGCGAATCCGGCGATGTCAGCCGCTTGTTTGTCTATTACAACGCTCGCGCCGTTGACGGCGAGGAAGACAAGGACGAAGGCACCTACCTGCGCAACTGCATCCAGGTTTTGCGCGAAATGGGCACCTGTCCCGAAGATATTTGGCCTTACGATGTGGAAATGGTGAATGAAGAACCCTCCGAAGACGCTTATGAAGAAGCCGCCAAATTCCTCATCGAAGAAGCGGAACGGGTAGAGGTTGACCTCTATGCCATGAAACATTGTCTCGCTGAAGGTTTCCCCTTCGCTTTTGGGTTACTACTATTTGAGTCCTTTATGAAACGGGGCAACAAGACTATTCCCATGCCCAACCCAGACGATGAAAAGGATTTGGGCGGTCATGCCATGCTCTGTGTCGGCTATTCAGACCAACATCAAGTCTTTGTGGTACGCAATTCCTGGGGAGAAAAGTGGGGAGATAAAGGCTATTGCTATATTCCCTATGATTACATGACTAATCCCGAACTTTGCCACGACTGCTGGACGATTAGGAATGTGTCGGATTTAGACTTTAGCTCCGGTGTCTGGTTCGACTACGATGCTGATTTTTATTCACCTTTTGAAATTAATCATGAGGAAGAATCCGAGGGAGAATTTGAGTTTGATTTCGATTCCGACTTTTATAATTTGTCCTTGAATAATGAGGACGAGTATGAGGAGGAATACGACGATGAGGATGAGGAAGAATACGACGATGAGGATGAGGGTGAATATGAAGATGAGGATTAAAAATGGCAGTTGAGCTGAATTATATAAGTTTGTAGTTGGGCTTTAGCCCTCCATTTCCTCAAACCTACTACGAGCCAAAGAGGGCTAAAGCCCAACTACGAACCTCAGAGGGCTAAAGCCCTACTATGAACCGATGCAGGGCAGGTGAAAAATTATGTTAAAGTCTAGAAATGTGTTAAAATTATCCCTGATATTGATCATGGGATTTCTGCTGGCTACATTCATTCATGCTTGTGAGGGAGTAAAAGAGCAACCATTAAAACAATTGCAGATAGGAATTACCAGTTGGCCTGGTTTTGATATTGCCTTATACGGGCAAGCGGCGGGACTGTTCGAGAAGCGGGGATTGGCGGTAGAGTTCCAGCGGTTTCAAAATCAGCAAGACTCCTCCCGAGCCGTGATGAGGGGTTCATTGGATGCAGCGTTTGTCTCTTTTTGGGATGCGCTGCAGGTGGATCCGGGTAACGACACTCCGGCGCTAGTCCTGGTAACGAATGTTTCTCGTGGAGCCGATGGAATTGTCACCCAAGCCGAGATTAAGTCGGTGAAGGAGCTACAGGGGAAAAAGGTGGCGGCGAAGCTGGGGACGGTAAATCACCTAATTTTGCTAGAAGCGCTCAACCTGCATCAGGTGGAACCCAAGACAGTGGAGATAGAAGATATTTCTAATGAAATTGCGGTGGACTTGCTCAAGCAAGGGAAGGTGGATGGTGCGGTGTTGTGGGAGCCGTTGCTGAGTGAGACGGCCAAGGAGATTAAGGGAAATATCCCTTACACAACCAAGGATCTGAATAGTCTGGTGATTGATGTGCTGGTAACACGGTCAGGGTTGGTGAAGGAAAAACAGGCAGAATTGACTCAATTTATTCTGGCTTGGTTTGATATTATGCACGCAGTGGAAACTAACCCTACAGCAGTATTTGCGAAGGTGGGAGAGCAACTGGGGCAAACTGGGGCGGCTTTTGGGGCAGATTATAGTGGTCTGAAAAAGGGAGATATAGAGATGAATCGGCAGATGTTTGCTCAGGAGGGGGGGTTGGTGGAAGCGAAAGCAAAAATAGTAGCTTTGCTGCGGGAGGATATGCGGCATGGCCGGATACCTCGGGAAGATTTGGGTATTGCGCGGGAACCGGTAAATGCTGCTCTTGCTCAATGGCAACCGGTGGAGGATAAATAAAGAATCATTGGTCCTTTGTCATTGGTAACTTGTCGCGTCACCAATGACAAAGGACAAAGGACAAAGGACTAATGACAAACGACTAATGACAAATGACAGATGACAGATGACAAAAGCACTCAGACATATTAATTTACAAAAATTGCTATCAACAGGTGGCAGTTATGGTGATTTATGGCGGCGTAGTCTGTCGAAACAACTGTTAGGAGGATTTGGGGTGGCGTTGGTGATGGTAGGTGGAGCGACTTTAGGGGTGAATTATGCGTTACTTCGATCGCAGCTAAAGGAGCAGGTAGCGGAGCGGGCCTTATCCATCACTCGATCGCTACAATTTGGCACAGAAGGCTCAATCGAAGCTGGCTACATCAGCTTGTTAGACCGAGTGGTCCAGAATTATTCCACCCTCCCAGCGGTAGAAGAAATCGCGATCGTCTCTCCTGAAGGTATGACGATCGCGGATAGCTCCGGTTTGCTCAAAAACCAGGTTTATGCCTATAAATACCCCCAACTGCGAGAAGCGATCGACCAAGCCGCCACCACAGGGGTGGAAACTAACGTCCGCTTGCATAGAAAAGGAAAACCGGTGTTAGTGCAGATCCTCCCCTTCACCAGCGTGCTGTTTGGCACCACGGGAAAGCGGGGGGTGGCATTAGCCATCATCGACCTTCACCGTCTCGAAGCCGAACTGTGGCAAACCTTCTCCACCTCCACCCTCACCATGCTCTGCGGGACTGGTGTAATTTTGCTCTTTATGGGGTTGTTAATTCACCACAAAGTTATCAAACCCCTGCAAAACCTCAACCAAGCCGTTACCGCCAGCAAAGCAACGGGCAGTTTTTCCCTCCCAGAAATTATCCCCCTCAATGAAATCGGATTTTTGGCGCAAACTTTAGATGCAGTTTTTCGAGAATTAGAAGCATTTGAGCAGCTCCAGCGCGAAATTACCCAACGCCGACAAGCCGAGGCAGCCTTGCGGGAGAGCGAAGCCAGAGAGCGCGCCAAGTCCGAGCAACTAGCTGAGGCGATTAAGAACCTGAAACAAGCCCAAGCCAAATTGATTCAAAGTGAGAAAATGTCCGGGTTGGGACAAATAGCGGCGGGTATTGCCCATGAAATCAACAACCCGATCGGATTTATCTATACCAATATTACATTTGTCCAAGAATATTTTGAGGAATTGGTGGAGCTGCTAGACGCCTACCAAAAAACTTATCCTCATCCCCCGCAACCAATAGAAGAAATCAAACATAAAATCGAATATGATTTTATCTTGGAAGATTTCCCCAACATCCTCTCTTCAATGAAATCAGGAACAGAGAGAATCCGTACCATCGTCCTTTCTCTGCGGAACTTTTCTCGCCTGGATGAATCAGAAATTAAACTGGTAGATATCCGGGAAGGGATTAAAAACAGTATTATGCTGCTCCATCATCGAATAGCGCCGCTCCCCAATCTCAAGGGAGAAAAAATAGGGGAAATTACAGTGATTGAAAATTACGGACAACTTCCCTTAGTCGAATGTTACCCCAGTCAACTAAATCAGGTGTTCCTCAATTTGCTAAACAATGCCATTGATGCCATAGAAGAATTATGGTTAAACGGCGATTCGACCAGACCAGCACCAGGAGAAATCAAAATTAGTACCTCCATCTTACCATCAGAGCGAATCGCTATTACAATTAAAGATAACGGAATCGGAATGCCCCCAGAAGTGCAATCGCGTCTGTTTGAACCATTTTTTACAACAAAACCAGTAGGCAAAGGTACGGGTTTGGGACTTTCTGTGTGCTATGAAATTGTCGTTAAAATGCACGGAGGCGAGCTAAAATGTCATAGTGCCTTTCGCGAAGGTACAGAAATAGTTGTAGAAATTCCGATTCGCCAGCAAAACCAATCATCAATCACCCCATAAATTCCGCCACTCCTATTTCCAGGTCAGGGAAAACCGCCATTGCGACTTTATCCCCCATAGTCAACTGCTGCTGATACCTGTAACCGGTGGGGGTGGGTTCCCGAAACACCGCCAGAGTTTGAGCAGTGATATCCACCAGCCAAACCTCAGTAATCTGATTTTGAGCATAGAGAGGGATTTTTACTTCTCGGTCAAAATCGGCTGTAGTATCGGCTACTTCTATTAATAGCAAAATATCTCCCGGTTGCGGATGCGCCGTGGCATAAAAATCCGCACGCGGTTGCAGCAGCGCTAAATCTGGTTGAGGTTCTGAGTTATCATTTAACCGGATCGGGTCTTGAATGCCAATTATCACTAATTTACCCAGTTTTTGGGATAAAATCTGATTTAACCGTTTGACGCAAGCGGCGTGTCTAGTGCCAATGGGGGACATTTTGACCAGTTCTCCTCTTATCAGTTCTAAGCGGTCATCTTCTTTGAGGATACCGGTCTCAGCCATGAGGTGATATTCCTCAACTGTAAAGAGTCTTTTTTCTAGTTGAATGGCCATAAAATTATTTGTCCTTTGTCCTTTGTCCTTTCTCCTTTGTTCTTTGTCCCCTGAGCGAAGTCGAAGGGTCTTTTGTCCTTTGTATGACTAACCAAATGACCAATGACCAATGACCAATCATCAATCACCCCATAACTTCCGCCACCCCTATTTCCACGTCAGGGAAAACCGCCATTGCGACTTTATCCCCCATAGTCAACTGCTGCTGATACCTGTAACCGGTGGGTGTGGGTTCCCGAAACACCGCCAGAGTTTGAGCGGTGATATCCACCAGCCAAACCTCAGTAATCTGATTTTGAGCATAGAGAGGGATTTTCACATCTCGGTCAAAATCGGCTGTAGTATCTGCTACTTCTATTAATAGCAAAATCTCTCCCGGTTGCGGATGAGCCGTGGCATAAAAATCAGCACGCGGTTGCAGTACAGCTAAATCTGGTTGCGGTTCTGAGTTATCATTTAACCGGATAGGATTTTGGACTGCAACTATAGCCATATCTCCTACTCGTTGACTGAATAACCTCAGCAGTCGATTGACGCAAGCGGCGTGTCTAGTGCCAATGGGGGACATTTTGACCAGTTCTCCTCGGAGCAGTTCTAAGCGGTCATCTTCTTTGAGGATACCGGTTTCAGCCATGAGGTGATATTCCTCAACGGTAAAGAGTCTTTTTTCTAGTTGAATTGGCATAAAATTATTTGTCCTTTGTCCTTATAAAATATCAATAGTGCCTTGTCCACCGTCTAGGCGGACTCTTTGCCCTTCTCGAAGCCATTGGCGGGCTTGGGGAACGTCCATAACGGCGGGGATACGGTATTCGCGAGCGACGATCGCGCCGTGAGAAAGCTGCCCCCCCACTTCAGAAATCAACCCGCCAGCCCGGGACAATAGGGGCGCCCAACCAGGGTCAGTATAAGGCACCACGAGAATCGTTTCTTTGTCAATATCCCCCACTTCCCCCAACTGATTAACAATTTTAACCCGTCCTTCTACCACCCCGGGACTAGCACCAATCCCCCGCAGTTGTGATTTCGCCGGAGTTTGATAAGTCGAAATATGGCGCGGTGGCTGGCCATAAACCACTGGAGGCAAGAACTCAGACGCTGCATCGGTTTGGAGCTGCTGTTTGCGACTCTCAATTAATTTTCTGAAATTATCCCCATCCCCCTGTAATTCAGAAACATGAGACGCCACAATAGCTCTAATTTCCGACAATTCTAAGTAAAAAATATCCCCAGGTGCTGCTAGTAAACCCGACTGTAACCACAAATTCTCCAGAGCCAAAAAACTCCAGCGTAACTGTGCCAATAAGCTGCTATAAATTTCTGCAACTCTACCTTTTAGGTTCACCCGATGCTGCACCGGAATGACGCGGGGGGGCGATAGCTTGGCTGACTTGACGGTGCGGCGGTTCTCGTTTGTAGCTGATGGCGGTGGCGGAGCAAACAACATCTGGGCGAACAGAGAGCGCAAATACCGGAGGTCTTCTTGCCACCGAGGCACGGCAATATCCGTGGCGGCAGCGCTGAGATATCCGTAACGGAGCAAAAAGCGATCGAACTCTTGAAACACCATTTGCCCTTCGGGAATTTCCGCCAAAGTCGCAAACAGTTGCGAGCTATCCCCTGGCCCCAAATCCGGGCGCAAATCCTGCAAAGCTGGTAACAACAACCGGGCGGCATTCACGATTTCTTGAAGACTGCGCGTTGCGGCGACTTCTGGGTTGCGGCTGAAATCCAGCTCCTCATCAGCCACGCCTAAAAGTGCTTGACGCAGAGCCACTGACAGGGGGGCCAAAATGCTGTAATAAGTGCATTTTTCCAGTAAGACCAAAATCTGTTCTACTCTTGCCAGTAGCGCCTCTGGGGAAACCGTTTCCCCCCCTTTTTCTACCTCGCCAGAAGCCCCTCTCCCTGGTTGGGAGGGTGAGGGTGGGGAAGTAGCGCGCAACTGCGCCAGTGCTGGGGCGAGGTCATATCGGTAGGTGTAGTAAAAATCCCTTTCCAGATATAGCTCCCGCCGCAATAACCGGAGCAACCCCGGAAGCGATCGCAAGGTGGAAGCCAAAGGCGGTTTAGTAAACGCCGCCCCCCGGGTCAAAAATTCCAGACTTTCTGGGGGCAAACCCATCCGCCGGAAAATCTGCCCCAATAAAGAAGCATTAAAGTAAGCCCGGGAGTAGTGCAAAGTGGCGGTTTCCTCAAAATCGAGCCCTCGCGCCCCTTTTCCTAATACCAGAGTAAACAGTGAACCCCAAACCCCACAGGTGAGGGGGCGGTTAATTGACCAAGTGAGGGGCGGGATGAACCCGGGAATCACTTCCGCAGCGATGCGGCGCGTCCAAATGGGGAGCATAGTGGTGATCGGTCTGGCTTGCAGCAGCCACAATTGCTGGCCATCATAACTCCACTCTATATCTTGAGGAATGCCGCCGCCGCGCTGTTCCAACTGGCGCGCCAGTATTGCTACCTCCTCGAGGACTTCCGGCGGTACTCTGCCTTTGCCTTCGATAAGTGGTGGATTTTCTAGAGTGACTCGATAGCGTTCTGGTGTCACTTGTCCGGAAACTACCGGGGCCGCATCGCCGGGAAGTGCTTCAATAATTACAGCTTCCGGGTTTTGGTGTAGGGGGTCGCGGCTGAAAGCGACGCCAGAAAAAGCGCCGCGAATTTGGATTTGAATCAATAGCGCCAGGGCCGATGCTTCGGGGATATGTCGATCGCGCCGGTATTGCTGGGCCGCCGGTCGGAAATATGATTCAAAGCAATGGCTGATGGCACGCATCAGCTCATCCCGACTGGTGACGTTTAACACGCTGGCATATTGTCCCGCCCCAGATGCAGTTTCCAAATCTTCTGATAAGCTGCTCGATCGTACCACCAGAGGTGATTCTCCCGATGGTTGGAGTAATTCCAGCAGCGGTTGCGGGTCATCTCCCGCCCGCAACACCCATCCCGGCGGCACAGGATAGCCCGATCGTTTTAGCTCCGAGAGCGTCGCCGCCTTCGCCCCCACTTTGCGCACTTCCAGAGGCTGGTCAAGAATCAGCGTCACACCGCGTCCTTGGAAAAAGCGAAACAACTTTTGCGTTTCCGCCTTACTACCCGCCGCACTCAATTCTAAATCATCCGGCATTTTCTGATAAATCCAATAGAGGAGCAAACTCAGAGCCATTGCCACAATCAATCTTTCCGGTTGATGTGGGTGCAGCAGCCCCAAAATCAAAGGCATCAGCACCAACACCGCCGTCCGTCCCTGGCGACGCTCTCGCCAAATCGTAAAACTAACTCCCCCAATCAGCAATATCATCAAACCAGCGCCCCAGTCATGGACAAAAAAACCCCAGACCACATTCGTAGTCCCAGCTCCTTGGCCCATCCAGTAGCGACCCATCACCAGGGTACATAGGGAGATTAATTCCCATTCCGGGTTGTGGGGAAAGAAATACCGCGCCAGCAAGACAGCGGCGATACCTTTGAGCGCCTCCAAGAGAACCGCCACCGTTCCCGCCAATCTTCCCCCGTGGTAAAAAGCCGCCTGCACACCGATATTACCGGTGCCGAGTTCCCGCAAATCCCGTTTTGTGAGGATGCGCAGCACCAGCGCCACAAAAGGCAATCCCCCCAACAGGGGACAAACCGTAAAAATCAGGACAGCACCCCAAACCTGCGTCATATCCAAAGCACCTGCAGTTTTACTTGCCAGCTAATTCCAAGGCGAACAGCGCTCTCATCCCCTAGAGGTAATTCATCAATTGCTCGCACACCATGCGCAGTTCAGAGTTTGTAGCCAATTTGACGCAGAAAATCTTTACGTTTTTGCACATCTTCGCTGACTTCTACCCCTTGGGGTGAAAACCCATCCACCACTCCCAGAATGCCTCGCCCCTGAGCTGTTTCTGCCAAAATTACCTCCACGGGGTTAGCGGTAGCGCAGTAGATAGTACAAACCTCTTGGCACTGCTTAATCGCATTGAGAAAGTTAATCGGAAACGCTTCTTTGAGTACAATCACAAAACTGTGACCCGCCCCCAGTGCCTGGGCATTTTTCGTGGCCACTGCCTCTAATTCTCCATCATTCCCGGCCACCCTGATTAGGCAAGGCCCCGACGCCTCGCAGAAAGCGATGCCAAACTTGACAGTCCCCGAACTCCCTACCATAATCTCATATAAATCCTCCACCGTCTTGATAAAGTGGGAATGTCCTAAAATCAGATTCCCTCCCGGTGGGATTTCCATTGCCACTGATTTGAGTTCCATCCTTGATTCCTCAATGCCCTTTGTCTCGCATTTTAACCGCCCAGTCTGACTAAATTACATTGCATATTAGCAATCACTTACATACTAATGACAGAGGCACAGAGGAATAGGGGGATTCTGTACCTCTGGGCTTCATCTTCATAAACCACGATTTGTCGTCATTAAAACATCTAAATTATGAATTACCAAGAAGCCTATGATTTATTGATAGCGCGGGGAACTGCCCTGCAAAATTCGGGCAAAGATGAGAATTTGCTCCAGCGGCTGAAACAAGGAAAACCCCCCTTACCAGGGGAAGTAACATCGATATTACTCGCGTTAAAAATCGTCTTTGAGGAGTTGCCAAACCAGAATACTTTAGACAGAAACCTAGTTTTGGCGCTACATCTTTTAGCCTTTGAAAGCCAGCGCCTGTTTGAAGCTGGGCGCAGTGCTGGGGTTAGCTGGCCACCTTTATTAAAAGAAGACTTGCAGCGCATCGCCGCATCTGTGGCCAGCATCTTTGCCGATGAGTGGCGAGTTTAATTTGGTTCTAGTTCGTAGTTGGGCTTTAGCCCTCTTTTGATTGATGGGGCTGAAGCCCAACTACAAACCAAGATGGGGCTGCTTAATTGCAACCTTGTCGCGATTGCCTACCGTTGGGCATGATGGCACCGCATAAGTTGGCCCCTTGAAGGTTGGCGTCAGTCAAATTAGCTTCAATCAGATAAGCGCCTCGGAGGTCGGCATTGCGGAGGTTACTACCTCGGAGGTCAGCGCGACTGAGGTAAGCATTATTGAGGCGGGCACCGGTGAGGTTGGCACTACTTAAGTTGGCATCAAATAGATTGGCTTCAGTTAAGTTAACATTGGTCAAATCGGCACTGGTGAGGTTGGTTCTGGTGAGGTAAGCATTGGTTAAATTGGCGCCGTTGAGTTTGGCTTGGGACAAATTAGCGCCAAATAAGTTTGCCCGATCGAGTGCGGCTTCGGTGAGGATAGCCCCTTCCAGCTTGGCATTGATCAAGGAAGCATTTTTTAAGTCACACTTGGGGCATTTCTTGGTTTCCAGCAATTGCTTGACATGTTCGGCGTTTTGTGCGCGCAGAGATGAAGGGAACCAAAAGGGGGCGAGCAGAAACGCCACCGCCAAAATCTTAAATTTCATATCTTGCTTGTTCATGCAATGTGTGGGGATGACGGATAAAGGGAAACTGCGGGAAAGCTCCCCCGACCTGATAGTAGGATGCTGATGCGACGCCGGAAGGCGTTCGGCTCCGGGGAGCGACTGACCGCCAGTTCGGGAAATCGGAAATTCAGCGGAAATATTAATCTGCCAGTTTTTAGGCAGCCGCCTTAAGAATTTAAGGGTTGATACAGACAGCCTCAGAGGTAGATTTTCTCTTGCCGTTTATGATAATAGCGATTTCGCGAGGAGATGATTCCTAAAAAATGGTGATGCTTACCCGAGAAGAACGCCATAGTCTGAGATATCAATACCAACGCCCCTGGAGCGGGATAATTTTGTGGCGAGAGATGCCCCTTCCATAAAGAACCGACTTTCAACCAACAGTTCCCGTATCTTTGGGTTACAGAAGTCCCCTGAGTGGGTTAAAATCACAACCAAAGGCTTTGCCGCTATCCCGAGTTTACAGGAAAATCGCTATGCTCAGGCGGATTTGGCGTTGGTTGGTCAGGCGAGTATTGCGCTGGTGGAGATTGTTAATGAAATCATCTCCGGCGTCAGAGGTGGCGGCAGTGGCGTCCCCCTTGAGCGATAGTGAGTATGAGCAAAAGTTCATGCAGTTGCTCGAAGGGTTATACCACGGCTGGCAGGCTCCCCAAGTAGAGCAGTTTTTGGCCAAGCTGCTGGGTTTGGCGGCGGTGGGTGCTTGGGTGGCTTGGTTGCGACGGTTTGGCGCAAAGGTGCTAAATTCGGCAGTGCCCAACCGGGAGTTGGGGCGGCGGTTGTTGCGTTTGAGTGAGGTGGCTCGGGAGCTAGAGCCTTGGACAGAATTGGCGGTGGTGGCGCGGGACATTGGTTCGGGGTTGCTGGTGGGGGTAGAAATTGCGCCAGAGACTCCGATTGGTCCTGCTTCTCCCTTGCCCCAGACGGCGGCAGAATTGTTTGAGCATGGGATGGAGCGGTTGCGGGTTTCTGACGATGAGGGGGCTTTGGCTGCTTTGGATCGGGTGGTGCAACTAGAGCCAGAAAATTACCGCGCCTGGATCAACCGGGGCAATGCTTTGGCGAATTTGGGGCGACTGCCCGAAGCGTTGGCGAGTTACGATCGCGCTGTGGCTTTGAAAGCCAACTCCCATACGGCTTGGACGAACCGGGGGGATGTGCTGTTTGATATGGGTAAGCGGCGGGAAGCGATCGCCAGTTGGGACAAAGCCCTAGCCATTCAGCCGGAGGACTTCGAGACTTGGTACAATCGCGGTTTGGCTCTAGCGGGCTCTAACCACTGGGAAGAGGCGATCGCCAGTTGGGATAAAGCCATAGAACTCAAAGCCGACGACCCAGAAGCCTGGTTTAACCGGGGGTTGGCTCTGGGGAACTTAAGCCGCTGGTCAGAAGCTCTCGCTAGTTGGGATAAAACCCTGGAAGTGAAACCGGACTTTCAACCAGCTTGGGTAAACCGAGGCGTCGCACTGCAAAAGCTGGGACGCTACACCGAGGCGATCGAAGCTAATAATATGGCGATCGCACTTTCGGGCAGTAATGACAACCAGGGGACGGGGACTGTGGGGACTGTGGGGACTGTGGTCAGCGATATTCCTCCCTCTCCTCCCACCCCTCCCACTCTTCCCACCCCCTCTCCCCCTTTTAACCAGGGGATGGATGCTTGGGAAGTTGGCGATTTTGAAGGGGCGATCGTCTATTTCCAAGAAGCCCTCGCCTTAGAACCAGATTCCCTCGATGCTTTGTACGGCCAAGCCGTAGCCCTATCGGAGCTTGCCCGATATGAACCCGCGATTACTTTCTATAACCGTGCCTTAGCCATTCAACCCGACTTGGCCTATGCTTGGAACGGTTTGGGAAATGCCCTCAAAGAACTGCTCCGATACGAACCAGCCCTCGCCGCTTATAACCAAGCCATTGCCTTGGAAACCTCATTCCTGCAAGCATGGCTCAACCGAGGTGCTGTCCTGCGAGACTTGGGGATGTATGAAGAAGCTCTGGCATCTTATAGTCAAGCTGCCACTATTGACCCCAACTTTGCCGATGTGTGGTATGGGCAGGGGGTGGTCCTCAATGATTTGGCCAGATATGGAGAAGCCTTGAGTGCTTTTGACAAAGCCTTAGCCATTAAACCCCAGTTCGCCGATGCTTTACAAGGACGCGCCGCCTCCATTAGTTATATGGAAGCGGCGGCAAGAACAGCATCTGACCAAAAAATCACCTAGCCCGTTACCGGGAATCTCTCTCAATCTCTGCTAAAGCCCCGTTCCTGAACACTCTCTAATGATGCCAGCAGATCTGCTAGTCCATCAAAGCCTCTTTCCGTATCATTGGGCCGGGGGCTGGAAATGTGGCGACAAAACCCCCCGCCAGAGGCAGGGGCGCCTCCCTCACTTGTGGGAAGTTCCATGTTGTTCCTGAAGGCGGATTGATGCCTGTTGACCTCAAACTTTGGCGATCGCATTACCCCATCCTCAACTCAAAGCCTGGGGAGCAGGGGTTGGTATCACCTCTCTCTGCTCCCTATTCTTATTATGCCCGGGTTGGTGATCAAATTACCACCGTATTGATATTGATTTTTCTAAATTGGGGATCGCGGTAAAACATATCCGGGCTGAGGAAACTACTGATAGTTTGCTCCCTGTCCGTGAGATTACTAGGGTCATTACCCCAAATCAATACCACAGATACAGCCCTGCCCTATCCTAAATCTCGTGGTGTGGGGGGAAACGGAAACTCAGGGCCACAGAAATGGCCGCCGCGAGGCAGGTAATGCTCGCCCAAATCACCCCGATCGTCGGCGCCATTTGAGCCAAACCCGTGGGAAATACGACCCCAAACAACACTTTTGCTGCCCCGATCCCCCCAAAATAGCTCCCTACTCCTAAGCCTTTCCACTGGTTTGGCATCAAGGAAATCGCAAAAGGAATGGCACCGTTATTAACTAAACTTAAGCCTGCCACCCAAATTATCCCAGCCAGTAACAAGCTACCAGGACTGGGTGCCAACCCCAGCAACAGCAAACCTGCCACTGTCCCCGCCATCCCCCCTAGCATTCCTTGGCGGTTGCCAACTTTGGTGGCCAAAGTACCGGCGGGCAATGCGGCTACGGCGGAACCCAAAGTAAACCAAAACATCAGCAATTTAGTATCTTGTTGGGGTAGCTGTGCTTTCAGGAGCTGAGAAAAAACATTCATCAGGAAACTGGAACTGCAAAAAATTGCCGCACCAGTGGCCAAAATTACCCCTACTCGCAGCAGCAAAATTGGGCTGGTCACGGGCTGGGGGGTAGCAGTGGTTTGGGGTCTTGTCTGTGGTAGCCCGCCCGGGGGGTCGAGCGCCCTTAACGCCGCCGCTGTGGCTAACAGGACTAAAGAGCCAATGGTGAATGTTACCCCAGGCCCTAAATTCAAAATCAATTCTTGTGACCTTGGGGCAAACGCCGCCACAATTCCGCCCGCTAATGTGAGGAAGCTGGCGGCTTTGGGTAATTGGGGGGTGGTGGCGTATTTCCCCAATAAGGACAAAGCCGGAGCCCGAAAGATGGTCATCGCCAGTGCCCAGACTACCATCAACACTGGTAGGAGCAATTTCACCCCGGGTAAAGGCTTAATCAAAATCGTGCAAGCTGGGATGGCCACAAAAATGGCGGAGGCAGTGACTACCCCAAAGGAGATGAGCAAAAACCGATGGCCAAACCAGCGTTCTGCCCGATCGGACAGCCCCCCCCACAGCGGTTCCATCCCCAAGGCGAGGATATTTTCCACTACCAGCACAGTCGTGGCGGCTTGGGGTGTAAACCCAAATTGAACTAGCAATTTACCCAGATAAGCGTTGTAAATTACCCAAGTGAGGGTAATGGCGGCGGATAAGCCGCTTAACCCAATAACTTGCCGCCACATAATCTGGGTTGGTGGCGGTGGGTAATGACCAGATGGAGAAACTCGATCGGACATCGGTTTTACCCTCCAAGGTGCGATCTTGTTGGCAATTGAGAGAAACCGGGTTTCTTTGGTAAGAAACCCGGTTTCTTCAGCTCAAGCGGCTGTTTCTAGGCTATTTCTGGGGTTTTTGGCGTTTGGCGTTTACCCCGTCAACCTAATTAATACTGCGGCACTGTGGGGTCAACTTCTTGGCTCCAGGCGTTGATGCCGCCTTTGACGTTCGTCCCGTCAATGCCTGCTTTTTCTTTTAGGATAGCCAATGCTTTGGCCGATCGTCCCCCCATCTTGCAGTGCGCAATCAACCGGTGGCCGTTGAGCAATTCTTTCACCTTCGCCACACCGGGGCCATTTTCAATATCTGGCAATGGCACCAATACCGCCCCGGGAATGCGGGCAATGTCGTACTCGTGAGGATTGCGCACATCCACCAGCACAAAATCATCGGCACCGCTATCGATTAATTGCTTCAATTCCACCACGGTCATTTCCGCGATCGCTGTTTTCTGCTTCTCCTCCTCTGCTTTCGCTTGAGGAATACCGCAAAACTCCTCATAATCGATTAATTTCTCGATTACGGGCCGTTCCGGGTTGGGTCGCAGTTTCAATTCCCGGAAAGTCATCTCCAAGGCATTGTATAGCAGCAGCCGGCCACTGAGGGTCCTGCCTGTTTTGGTGATGATTTTCACCGTTTCCGTAGCCTGAATCACACCGATAATTCCTGGCAAAATCCCTAAAACGCCACCTTCTGCGCAGGAGGGCACCATCCCCGGCGGTGGGGGTTCTGGGTACAGGTCACGGTAGTTAGGACCGCCTTCGTAGTTGAACACGGTAGCCTGACCTTCAAAGCGGAAGATGGAACCGTAAACGTTGGGTTTGTTCAGCAGGACGCAGGCATCATTTACCAGATAGCGGGTGGGGAAGTTATCCGTACCATCCACCACAATATCGTAAGGTTCGATGATGTTTAGGGCGTTTTCTGAGCTGAGGCGGACTTCGTGGAGGTTAACTTGGCAGTAGGGATTAATCTCCAGAATGCGGCTTTTCGCCGATTCGATTTTGGGTTTCCCTAGGGAGGAGGTGCCGTGAATCACCTGCCGCTGTAAGTTGGATTTATCTACGATGTCAAAATCAACGATGCCTAGGGTGCCAATACCGGCGGCGGCTAGGTATAGTAGCAGGGGAGATCCCAAGCCACCAGTGCCGATGCAAAGGACTTTGGCGGCTTTGAGCCGTTTTTGCCCATCCACTCCCACTTCTGGGAGAATCAGGTGTCGGGAATAGCGATCGTAGTCGTCAGATGATAGTTGGATTTCTTCCAAATTCGGATTTAGCATAACTGTTTGGGCGTTACTTGGTAACTCCTATCAAAAACCATTAATTTGTCATTTGTCATTTGTCCTTGGTCATTTGACAAGTGACAACGGACAACGGACAAGCGGACTTGCGGACAAGTGACAAGTGACAAATGACTAAGGTCAAGGGACTGAACCGGTCTGTTCAACGATAATTGGTTCTGGTTGGAACTGGTGATTTGCTTCCAGACACCAAGAGCGAATCTCGGAGGGGTGCCCTTGCACCACCGACACTATGATATACGAGTATTCCGGCCACGCCAAGGCGCGATCGCACTCTGACGGCACCGCCGTACCGTCTGGGTGGGAGTGAAAGATGCCGATAATACTCAATTGCCGTTCTCGTCCTTGCCGGTGTGCCCGCAGCATTTCTTCTGGCGCAATAACATATCTTCGCTCTTTTGTCAAGGTTGCAGCGTCGGAAAATTCGGCGGCAGTCTCCTCATTCCAACCATTAGCCGTGGGCCACACTTCCACCACCTGTTTGTCACCCTCTCCCACAACCCCCAACAGCAACCCGCAACATTCCTCGGGATAGGTGTTGGCGGCATGGTTGCCGATCGCTTGCAGGTGTTGTGGTTGCACTTTTATAACCATCGAGAACCTTTTTTCCGCAATTGGCATCCCCAGGCTGGTGATGGGGTGGTGGTAGCAATCTTACCACCATTCTCATCTTACCCTGTACGAGAGGCGGGGACAAGTGGCAATATTTCTTGACTGTTGGTTATTGGTGATTGGTAATACGTTATTTTTAGCCAGAAATGATATGGCCAACCAATGACCAATGACCAATGACCAATGATAAATGACCAATGACTCTTGGACCTCATTTAGTTATCAAAAAAATCGCTTTAGCAGGCGCAATTATGCCCCGAAACTATTTACAAGTTCTATAATCAAGGGAGTAAATAACTTTCGAGTCAGGATGGAGCTGGAGAAGAAGCTGCTATCTATGCTGGTAGAGGTTGGTAGTTGATGGTTATTGCAATTTAATTTCCTCAAGACAGCTAGAGAAACCACATAGAGAAACTCAATTTTTCTGATCAACCCGGTTTCTATTTTTTTTCTCCGGCGGGAACAATTTGGTTTTGTGATTGGTTCTAAATACAGTTGTTAGGGAATTTTTCCGGTAATGAGGAGGAAAAGCGATGTTAAAGGTAAGTCATCGGTGGTGGACTGCTCTAGGTAGTTGGGGGGCAATAGCGATGTTAGGCTGGGCCAGCCCGGTCATTTCTGGGGTGGCCCCCAGGGTTGCGGTGGGACGTGAAGGGCCGGAAAGTTTATCATTGCCAAATGCTTTTGAGGTGGCCCAGGATATGGGGAGTCTCTGTCGTCGAGTCAGGACGCCTGATGGGTTGATTGTGCGCGATCGACCTGACCCAAATTCCCCCCAAATCGGCAGCCTTGCACCAAACACCCAAGTCACGCTGATCAAAGATTGGCGGGGAATTAATGGACCGGACGGGCGCATCTGGGTGGAAATCAACAGTCCGGTGCGGGGATTTATTACCAACGGGTTCCCCACTGTGGCGAGCAATTTGGAATTATGCTCGGAACCAGTAACGCAACCCACCCCCACCCCCACCCCTAACGCTAACCTTTGCCGTCAAGTGGACCGGGTGGCGGCGCCCGATGGGATAGCTGTGCGTGCTGATGCTTCCATCCGCGCCGATCGGGTGGGTGGCGTTGGCCCCGGCGAGCGCGTCACCCTAGTGCCAAATTATCAGGCAGTGCGGGATAGAAATGGGGAAGACCGCAACTGGGTAGAAATAACCTCGCCGGTGCGTGGGTTTGTCTCAGCGAGTAACCTCATCCAATGTCAGGGAGCGGCGGCTCAGGCTGCCCCCCAAACCACTCCCCCCACCAACCCTCCCACTACGGCCAATAACGATAGTCTTTGCCGCATCGTGGACCCGCAACTGGCGCCTCGGGGTCTGCAAATTCGTGCGGACGCCTCTACCTTTTCTACCTACAGGGGGGGAATACCGCCAGAAGGCAGAGTAACCCTCAAAGAAGGATATAAGCTGATTCCCGATAAAAGCGGCGAGGCTCGCAATTGGGTGGAAATCACTTACCCCACGGCGGGTTTTATCTCAGCTAATGAGCTATTATTTTGTCGTTAAAATTGGCGCAATTAGGGTGTTTTTTGGCGGCCATAATTGTTGGTGGAAATATGAAAAACGCGGTTTCCCGCGTTTTTGTATGGACACGGCATTGCCGTGTCCTAATGGCCGTTTATTAAGGCATTAACCTGTCCTTAATAAACATTTGAACTTAATAAGATTCTACCGGTACTCGCATCACGCGGGCGAGTTCCGCTGCTACTTGCGGGCGGGTAAATTCCGGTGGGGGTAATTGACCGCTGCGGAGCATTTCTCGCACCTTGGTTCCTGATAGGTGAATCCGCTGCTCTGGACTGCTGGGGCTGGTTTTGGTGGTGGCCATGCCGTGGGTGAGGGTGCAGTAGAAAGCGTGTTCAAATTTCATCGGTAAGATGCCCAGTTCTTCTGGCTGGAACTCGTCGAAAATGTATTGAGCATCGTAAGTGCCGTAGTAGTTGCCAACGCCTGCGTGGTCGCGCCCGACGATAAAGTGAGTGCAACCGTAGTTTTTCCGCAGCAAGGCGTGGAAAATGGCTTCCCTTGGTCCGGCGTAGCGCATGGCGGCGGGGTTGATGGCCAAAATCACCCGGTCTTTGGGATAGTAATGTTCTAGCAGGATTTCATAGCAACGCATCCGCACATCGGCGGGGATGTCGTCTTCTTTGGTGGCGCCAACAAGGGGATGCAGGAATAGGGCATCTACGGTTTCTAGGGCGCACTTGGTGATATATTCGTGGGCGCGGTGGATGGGGTTGCGGGTTTGGAAGGCAACGATCGTCTTCCAGCCTCTTTCTTGGAATAAACGCCGTGATTCGGCGGGGTCGATTTGGTAGGTGGGAAATTGGGGATGGGCGTCCCGTTGCAGCAACCACACGGGTCCGGCGAGGTTAATCGGTCCTTGTTCATAGAGGACTTTTACCCCTGGATGGTTGCCGTCTTCGGTGCGATAGACTTTGACTGCTTCTAAGGCTTTGTTGTAGCGGTATTTTTGGGTCAGTTCCAACACACCCACAAATCTGCCATCGGGAGCGTCTAGGCGCACCCAGGTGCCTTCTTTGAGGGAGGTGGCGACTTCTTCGCTGACGGGGAGGGTGACGGGAACGGCCCAGGGGAGTCCGTTCGCCAAGCGCATATCGGTAACTACGGGTTCGTAGTCTTGCTGGCTCATAAAGCCGGTTAAGGGGCTAAAGCCGCCGATCGCGATTAACACCAAGTCGGAGAAACTGCGCTCGGTTAGCTGTAACCGAGGCAGGGTATCCGCTTGGGCGAGAAATTCCTGTTTTTGGGCAGGGCTAGCGATACGATCGATCAGATGGCCGCCGTGGGCCGGGATGCCGTCGGGATATTTGCTCAAGGTAATTCCTCTTGTCTTACTTGCCTGTGATATTGTAATCCTTCTGGGGGGTGACACCCTGCATCACCCCCCAGAGAGTGAGATTTAGGTCTCTTTTGGCTCAATCACGCCGCCGCCGAGGAGGACTTCGCCGTCGTACCAAACGGCAGCTTGTCCGGGAGTGACGCCAAACTGATCTTCGTCGAAAACCAGCTTGACCCGGGAGCCATCACCGGATTGATCCGATAGGGGAATGACGGTGACGGGGACTGGGGGCGTCCGATACCGGATTTGCACTTCGGCACGGACTGGACCGCTGGGGGGTGGGATAGATACCCAGTTGACTCTCTGCACGGTGCAACTGGATTGGGTGGCGCGAGCCCGATCGCCCACAATCACCCGATTTTTCACCGCATCCAAGGCAATCACATACAGCGGCTCCGCTGCAGCCAAACCGATACCCCGTCGCTGACCGATGGTATAACGGTGGATGCCCTCATGCTGTCCCAGTACATTCCCCTCCAAATCCACAATATCGCCTTTTTGTCGATCG
Organism: Oscillatoriaceae cyanobacterium M33_DOE_052; assembly: GCA_015296065.1. Taxonomy (GTDB): domain Bacteria; phylum Cyanobacteriota; class Cyanobacteriia; order Cyanobacteriales; family Laspinemataceae; genus Koinonema. Next base: position 86,605 of record DVDU01000235.1, read on the forward strand.
ATATACTGTTCTAAAAATTTTTGCATGGACCCGTGAGCCTCAATCAAGCACAGGTCCTGACTTTCCGGCTTGTCTGCTGTCTTTAGCTCATACTGGGCCGCTAGTTGTCGGGTTTCGCTCTTGGTGATTTCCCCCAAAGGAAACACACAAGCCGCTAACAGCTCTTGACTCAGGTCATATAAAAAATATGTCTGGTCTTTTTTCTCGTCTAATGCCCGCAATAGCTGGTAACGCCCCCCATCCCGGTCATAACTAACTCTGGCATAATGACCGGTGGCGATTTTATCCGTGCCCAAATTTTCCCGAGCGTATTGCAGCATCGGGCCAAACTTCACCGCCTTGTTACATTGGGAGCAGGGCAGAGGCGTGACACCACTGGTGTAACCAGCCACCAAGTAATCCACAATGTGGGTTTGAAATAGTTCTCGCGTATCGACAATATGGTGGGGAATGCCGAGCTGTTCGCAGATAAAGGCCGCATCGACCATCCCTTCGGAGCAGCATTGGCCTTTTCCCTTCATCAGCCAAAGGGTCATTCCCACGACTTCATATCCTTGATGGTGAAGTTTCGCGGCGGCTACGGAGCTATCAACCCCCCCGGAAAGACCGACGACAACCTTATCCCTCATTACATTCCCTATCAATCGTAATTTCTCAATTAACTTTAGCAAATTTTGAGGTGTGCGTAGGGTCTAGGGGCGAAGCAAGAGCGCCCAGGATGTAGGGTGGGCATTGCCAGCCCTGCTACAATGCGACGGCGCAGAGGGGGAGGAGGGGGAAGATGGGGAAGGGTGGGAGGGGTGGGAGGAGGG
>DVDU01000267.1 GCA_015296065.1 Oscillatoriaceae cyanobacterium M33_DOE_052
CCCCGTCCCCCCGTCCCCCCGTCTCCCCATCTCCCCAGCACCGTTTATCGGCGCTGCTGTGATGGCGTTAAATATGGAAACTATTACCTGGGGGCGCATCGGGGTATCTGATATGCTGCTCACCGGTTGCACTTGTGGGGCGTTGCTGGCATTTTTTCTGGCATATGCTGGCGCCCACAGTTGGTATTGGGCATTTTATATCCTGATGGCATTGGCAGTTTTGACCAAAGGCCCCGTAGGGATTGTTTTGCCGGGACTAATTGTGGGGGGATTTTTGCTCTATGTGGGCAAATTTAGGGAAGTAATTAGGGAGATGAAAATATGGCAGGGTATGGGGATTTTTATCCTCATAACTCTGCCTTGGTATGTATTAGTAATTTTGGCCAATGGTGAAAATTACATTAACACTTTTTTCGGCTATCACAATCTAGAAAGATTTACCAGCGTGGTTAACCGCCACGGTGCCCCCTGGTATTTTTATTTTGTGGTGATATTGGTGGGGTTTGCGCCTTGGTCGGCATATTTGCCGTGGAGTATGGCTCGGTTAGAGTTTTGGCGGCGGCGGTTTTGGCAACGACAACCGAGAGAAGAACATTTGGGTTTGTTTGCTCTGATTTGGCTGGTGGTGATATTTGGGTTTTTTACCGTTGCTGCTACCAAACTGCCGAGTTATATCCTCCCGGCTATTCCCGGAGCGGCGATTTTAGTAGCTTTGGGGTTGGCAGCATCCCCCGGGTTGAGCAAAGGTTTGCGGTGGAGTGGATGGGCAAACACTGTTTTGTTGTTGGTGTTTGCGGTATTGGTGGTTTACTTGCCCCAGGAGATGGAACGGGACCCAGCAATGCCCGATTTTCGGAATGCACTGATTGAGTCTGGTTTGCCCACGGTGGCGGGTTTGATATTGGGGCTGACTGCTGTGGCTGGTGGTGGCGTCCTTTGGTTGATTCGGGGGACTGGTGTCCCACCGGACCAGTCTCCCCCTCCCCCCGTCTCCCCATTGTTTTTTTGGGCTAAAGCCCAACTACGAACCATTAGCGTCTCCCGATCCTCCTCTCTCCTGTGGGCGGTTAATGGGGTGGGATTTATTGCCTGTTTTGTGCTGACGGTGATGCCCACATATCTGCTGCTGGATGCCCATCGTCAGCTACCGATACGGGAGTTGGCGGCAATTATCGCCGAGGTGAGGCAACCGGGAGAGGAGGTGGTGATGATTGCCTTTGAGAAACCGAGTTTGGTGTTTTATTCTCAAGCGCATGTGACCTTTTTTCGTAGGTCTTTGGACGCTAGAGAGTATCTGGCGACCAAAGCGGATGAGGGAGGGTCGGTTTTAATTCTCGGCTGGCCGAATAAAGTGCGCGGCGTGGGGGTGCGCCTGCATCGAGAACGGGACCGAGAATTGGTGTATCAGGTGGGGAATTATCAGCTAGTGCGGGTTGACAAAGAGAGGTTTAAGTAGGTCATTTGTCATTTGTCCTTGGTCATTTGTCCTTTGGTAGGGGCGATTCGCGAATCGCCCCTACCAAAGGACAAGAACTACCCTTGAAGGCTCAAAATGATTTCATGGAGTAGTTGGGACATGGAGAGGGAGGAGGGCAAAATTTTAGTCGCGATCGACCTGACCACCGAATGGAAATCTGCCCCGATATTCCCATTGTCCAAATCCTCCATGCCGTTTTCCAGAGGTGATTCGATTTCCGGGAGGTCGAAACTACCTTTTTCGTCGATCGCCACCCCACCCGACAGGGGCAAAACCGATTTTTTCTCCACCGGAGTTGTTGGGGAGAACAGCCGTTCGCCCCGACTTCGCAGCACAAAAACCGGTGGTAAAGAATGCACCTGCCCCAAATCCCTCAGAGCCTCTAGCAGGCTGGGACTAGGTTTTAGACCATGACGCCAATACAGCACGAGCAAATCTACACCTTGATGGTGTAGCTGCTGCCAAACCTCTGACCAAGAGCTGGCGATCGTCCCTTTAAACCCCGCAGTTTGCAGATACTGAATCAAAGCGGGTAGCCAAGCGCCATCGTTTTGATTACCTTGGGGATTGGGGTAGGGGTTTGGCGACCAAGCCTCTACCTCTGACGAGCGATGAATCCTGCTGCCGGGATTGAATGCCACCGATAACCCTGTGGGCTCCCTGCCAATCTCGCGGTGCCCGAATAACCGCTGTGGTTCTCCACCCTCCCCACGGTCCCCTGTCTCCGGTGGGGAAAACTCCGGCAACCGTGACAAATCCACCACCAAAATCGTTGGCTTCTCGTGCATACCAGCAGCCAGTTTAATCACATCGATGAGTTGACTGGATGGAGACCGGTTTGCCCCATCAGCCGCCAAAGGCAGCAAGCAGGGAAACACATTAAGACCAGAGATTTTATTGGCAGCCTCAGTGGTTTGCCGATCGAGCGTCACCACTGGCACCGACCCGAGAGAAGGATATTCACTCAAATCCTGCAAAAAGCCATTCACATCCTCACTCATCAAAGATATCCCATCGAGCAAGATGGCGTTAGGTTGCCAAATTCTCGCCAGGAGTTCCGCTTGGTCTAAATCATAAGCCTCCAAAAGCCGCAGGCTATCCCCATGATCAGAGGTCATATTGTCTGCCAGCAAAGGATTGGGAGATGGGTTCTCCGTGGGAATCAATCGCAACACCGTTAACTTAGTAGGAGGAATTGATTCTCGGTTCACATGGAGGCAGTGCAGGCGGGTCAGTTCATCCCGCAAAGCCTCCTCCTGCACTGGCAGGAGCAAAAAGCCATCAGCGTAACGCTCCAGTGCTTGTTTCTTATCTGCCAAAGTCCCCATCATCACTGCGGGAATATGGCGGGTTTGGGGGTCGGACTTGATCAAAGTGAGAGCATCCCAGCCCGAAAGCAGGGGCAGCAGGGGGTCAATCAACACTGCACCAGGTTGGAGGCGGCGGGCTTTTTCCAGGGCATCAGTGCCAGCGCGAGCGATGCAGGTGCGCAACCCCAAAGCGCTGAGCATCCCCGTCACGCTCTCCACAAAGCGAGGCACGGCTTCCACCAGCAACACCAATTGCTTATCCCGGACTACCGGCACCCCTGCCGTGGTGGCCGATGGCGGGCAAGGAGGCAGGAGAATGGTAAACTCGCTACCGTGGTCTTCTTTAGAAATAAAGGTAACGTCTCCCCCGTGGGCGCGGGCGATTCCCTGGGTTAATACCAGTCCTAGCCCAGTGCCCTCAAATTGGCGGATTAAGGGATTTTCTAGCTGCTGGAACTTCTGAAAAATCAAATGCTGTTTTTCCGCTGGGATACCCAGGCCATTATCCCAGACGGTAAAGGCAATCCAGCTTTCCCACCGGTTGACTTTCAGCCCGATATCTCGTCCTTTGGGGGTGAATTTCAGGGCATTGGAGAGCAAATGGGACAGCATCTGTCTTAAGCGCAATTCGTCAGCGACGATCGTCTCCAAACCGGGATCAATTTCTAAGTGCCAATGTCGCCCGTCATCAGTACCCGGTGGTGCCGCACTACTAGATAAATGTTCCCTACCAGTGGCTTGCTCAAAAGCTCGGTAGCACACCTCGTCAATTTTCACCGGTTCGGCAATCAGCTCCATCTGACCGGTTTCGATGCGGGTCAAATCTAAAATATCATTCACCACCGCCATCAAGTGGCGACCGCTGCGGTGAATCAGCTCCGCGTAACGAGCTTGACGGTCATTAAGTTTCCCCACTGACTGGTCTTTGAGCAGACTGGACAGCCCCAACACCGAAGTGAGGGGGGTTTTCAGCTCGTGGCTGATACAGGCCAAAAATTCATCTTTGAGCCGGTTTAGCCGCACTAAATCGGCATTTTTGGCCGCCAATTCTGTAGCCAATTGCTGCTGCTCTGCCACATCCCGCGCCAATACCAACCACAGCGAGGGCCCTTCCACAAGCTCGGGGGCTGAGGGGGAGACGGGGGGACGGGGAGGGGTGGGAGGAGGGGGAAGATGGGGAGGGGTGGGAGGAGAGGGAGGAAGATTGCTGACCACACTTCCCACACTCCCCACACTCCCCACACTTCCCACACTTCCCACACTTCCCACACTCCCCTGGGGTGGGTCCCGCAATTTGGGACACTGGTTGTCTGGTGTGGGCTCCTGATGTAGGGGGATTTCCACTACTACCTCTGGGTCGGCGCCGGGAGGATGAGATAATCTTAGGGGCAGAGGAATTTTGATAAATTGCCATAGGGGCTCTACCTCCCCTGGCAAGGCACAGGTTTCGGCAACCGGGAAATTGAACTCCTTTGGGGCAATATCTTCTCGATCGTGATGATTCGCTTCCCTGCCCCTAAGTGCCCTATCCCTGAAGTTCTCGATCGTAGGGTTTGGGGCGATCGATTCCCTCACATCATGGGTGGTAAACCCGCCTCTACCGTTTGCCCCCACCACAGACCGCCAGACCAGATTATCTACCACACTCATCCCATCATCAGTTTGTAACCTCAATGGCCAAGGCATCTGATCCAAGACAGCCACCAGCCACGGTATTGGCAAGCTGAGGCCGAAATTGCCAGAGAGAGGATGGGGGAGAGAGGGGAGGGGGGGGGGAGGAGGGGGAAGATGGGGAGGAGGGGGAAGATTACTCCCCACACTCCCCTCTCTCCCCACACTCCCCACACTCCCCTCTCTCCCCAAGAGGAATTTGAGCAGGCGGTGGCTTTCCAGCAAACCTAAAAATTTTCCCTCCCGACTGACGATCGCCCAATCTTGGCCAAAGGTTTGGGCATCATTCGTTTGTAGGGATTCCCAAAGTTCAGCGAGATCCAGGGACGCAGGCAGGATTGCTAGCGGATGAAGGGGCAGCGGCTCTATAGTAGAAAGGGGCTGGTCTAAAGTGGCAGTGACCAGATTTGGGGCACCGGAGTAGCTCTCTGGGGGCATATAGTGGGGGAGCAGGCTGGCCAGGTGGAGTTTTCCCAAGGGAAATTCCCGATCGTTAAGGACGACAATGGTAGCAGATTGAGAGTGGGGCTCAGTGGTTAATAGCCTACGTACTTCTGCTAAACTAGCGGTCAGCCTACAGCACGGAACTGGAGAGATTAACTCTTGGAGCCAAAGCTGTGGGATCTTCATAGACTGGGATGGGGTAATATGTCATTGATGGGTAATTGCGCACTATACGGCAGTTTGGTGTTGTGGGGGGGTTCTTCGGCCCAAAGGCCAGTGGGGGTAAAGCGTTCCGACGATCTGGTAATCTTGTTTCTCTGGATTTAAAGGCGTTAGGCTTCGCCACCAACCCCTGACTAGACAAACGCCAGCCCTATCTGCCACATTAAGCCTTCGGCTGGGCTCATGGTTGGGTTTGGAGGTACAAGCTCAATTATGCCTCTATAAGGGGGATCGCTGGGGTGTGTTCATTACAATTAGTTACAACTTATCCATTGCTGAGTTTCAATCTGCTGCGCCCAGCTCCGGAACGGCTGGTGGACCGCTAGATCCGGGTTTTCCATACCGCTGTTTGTTTGTTGTTTAATACTATTCTAAGGTTTTGCGCCCCCAATTATCTATCTGTACTTTCCTGTTTTCTGATGCAATGGCTGGAGCTGTGAGCGAGTTCTTGGCCAGCGATCGCTATTTGCTGACCCACGTTCAGTCAGAAAAAGCCTTATTTACTTTTTTAGAACAGGAAAAACAGCAGATTGACTGCCTGCTCTTGGATGGTAACTCCGTTATTGGTATCGCCAAACGCTTGCAAGCGAAAGGCACCCTCTTACCCGCTGTCATCCTTTCTTCGGCTTCCAGATCTGACTCTAGCCCACCCCAAAAACCCGACTCTGGTCCTCTGAGAGACTCCCAGATGGGAGAACTTCCAGCGGGTGAGACTGGGAGCGTGGATGAGTCACAACCGCTGACCCCATCCTTCCCTAACCAAGAAGCGGCGGCGCCAGAGCCCATCTATCACAGCGCCGAAGTTCACATCACCAAGGATGAAATCAGCACGATCGCTCGCTACATCGAGCAAGCCATCACCCAATTCCTCAACCTCACTCCCACCCGCAGCGACACCCTGCCCTCGGATCCTCCGAGTTCCCTCCCCGAGCCAGCAACTCACTTCCTCCAGCTCCAGCAGCGTCGCTTGGCAGAAAAGTTGAGGGAGCGATTAGGATACTTAGGTGTGTACTATAAACGCAATCATCAACGTTTTCTCCGCAATTTACCTCCGAAGGAACGACAAGAGTTTTTAGAATCACTCAAATTAGATTACTGTGAAATTCTTTTACACTATTTTGATTCCCGCAATGACCAAAATCAAAAAATAGATGAATTTGTGTATAATGCTTTTTTTGCCGATATATCCGTTACCCAGATAGTCGAGATTCATATGGAACTCATGGATGAATTCTCTAAGCATTTAAAGCTGGAAGGGCGTAGCGAAGAAATTCTCCTCGACTATCGCTTGACTCTGATTGATGTCATCGCCCATTTATGCGAAATGTATCGGCGTTCCATCCCCAGAGATGCTTAATGGATGGAGGGAAACCCCCCTCATTCATTATGGCGCTGACCCACAAATATCCCAATCGATTATGATGAACCCGCCCAAAAAAACTTATGTCCTCAAACTGTACGTGGCTGGCAATACTCCCAACTCAGTGCGAGCCTTAAAAACTCTGAAAAATATCTTAGAGCAGGAATTTCAAGGCGTATATGCCTTGAAAGTGATTGATGTGCTGAAAAATCCCCAGCTCGCTGAGGAGGATAAAATCTTAGCCACCCCCACTTTAGCCAAAATCCTGCCCCCGCCAGTGCGCAAAATTATTGGCGACCTGTCAGACCGGGAAAAAGTGTTAATTGGCTTGGACTTGCTCTATGAGGAATTGTGCGAATCCGATTCGGGAATTTGAAAACCTGAAAACCCCTCAAACATATTTCCTCATTTGGGATAAACTTTAATTTATGACCTGACAAATTTTAACAGATAAATATGAATCCGCATCAGCCAAGCGAACGAGAGGAAATTATAGCCGGAGGGGTGCAGAAAATTCGCACCATGATTGAGGGCTTCGATGACATCAGTCATGGGGGAATGCCCGTGGGTCGCACCACCTTAGTCAGTGGGACTTCCGGGACGGGGAAAACTTTATTTGCGATTCAGTTTCTGTACAACGGCATCATTTACTTTGATGAGCCAGGAATTTTTGTGACTTTTGAAGAATCCCCACAGGATATTATTAAAAATTCCTACAGTTTTGGTTGGGATTTGCCAAAATTAATCAATCAGGGCAAACTATTTATCCTCGATGCTTCCCCGGACCCAGAAGGCCAGGACGTGGTGGGTAATTTTGACCTATCGGCGCTGATTGAGCGGATCCACTACGCAATTCGCAAGTACAAGGCAAAGCGGGTATCCATTGACTCGATCACGGCGGTGTTTCAGCAGTACGATGCGGTGTCGGTGGTACGCCGGGAGATTTTTCGCTTGGTGGCTCGCCTGAAACAACTGGGAGCCACTACGATTATGACGACAGAGCGGGTGGAGGAATATGGTCCGGTGGCTCGCTTCGGTGTGGAAGAGTTTGTTTCTGATAATGTCGTCATTGTCCGCAACGTGTTGGAAGGGGAACGCCGCCGCCGCACGATCGAGATTTTGAAGTTGCGCGGTACTACTCATATGAAGGGGGAATACCCTTTCACCATGACTTCCGAGGGGATCAATATTTTCCCCTTGGGCGCGATGCGTCTGACCCAAAGGTCTTCCAATGCGCGGGTTTCCTCGGGAGTTACCACTCTTGATGAAATGTGCGGCGGCGGTTTCTTCAAGGATTCGATTATTCTGGCTACTGGGGCAACCGGTACGGGGAAAACTCTGCTGGTCAGCAAGTTTCTCGAGGATGCCTGCATGAATGCTGAGCGGGCGATGCTGTTTGCTTATGAAGAATCCCGCGCCCAGCTACTCCGTAATGCCTATTCTTGGGGCATTGACTTTGAAGAGTTGGAAAACCGGGGGATGCTGAAAATTATGTGCGCTTATCCTGAGTCGGCGGGTTTGGAAGACCATTTGCAAATTATTAAGTCGGAAATTGCAGATTTCAAACCGTCGCGGATGGCGATCGACTCTCTGAGTGCTTTGGCTAGAGGGGTGAGCAATAATGCTTTCCGGCAGTTCGTCATCGGGGTGACGGGCTATGCCAAACAGGAGGAAATTACCGGTTTCTTTACGAATACTACTGACCAATTTATGGGCGCCCATTCGATTACTGAATCCCATATTTCTACGATTACAGATACGATTTTGATGCTGCAATATGTAGAAATTAGAGGGGAAATGTCGCGGGCGATTAACGTGTTTAAAATGCGTGGCTCTTGGCACGATAAAGGAATTCGCGAGTACAGTATCAGCGAAAAAGGTCCAGAAATTAAGGATTCTTTCCGCAATTACGAGCGGATTATTAGTGGTTCGCCTTCGCGCATTTCTGTGGATGAAAAGAGCGAGCTATCCCGGATTGTGAAGGGTGTTCAGGGCAAGGTTGCAGAATCAGACCTGTAGTTGGTCATTGGTCATAAGTCCAAAGGTCATTGGTGGGAAGGTCATTAGTCATTAGTAGGGGTTTGGGCTACCAAAAACCCTACTAGGGACGGCAAGATTGAAAGGAATAAAACCAATATGCCTAAAAGGATTACAATCAAAACTCACATAAGTTTGTCAGAGCTGGAAAGCCGCTACCGCAAGGCGAAAGACCCAGTAGAGCGCAGTCATTATCAAATTATTTGGTTGCTGGCGCGCTTATATCCCACGGAAGAGGTGGCGGTGGTAACGGGGTACTGTCGGGATTGGATTCGGCGGTTGGCTCGCCGTTATAACCGGAATGGGCCGGAATCTCTGGCCGATCGCCGCCACGAAAACCCTGGGGCTCAACCCCTATTGGATGATGTTCAAGTAGCCGAACTGGCCCGGGCTTTGTCTGGTCCTGCTCCTGATGGGGGCTCCTGGAACAGTCGCAAAGTGGCGCAATGGATATCTGCACGTCTGCGCCGTCCGGTGTCCATACAAAGGGGTTGGGACTACCTACAAATGTTATCAGTTGTCATTGGTCATTTGTCACTTGTCATTTGTCCCTTGTCATTGGTCACTTGTCCCTTGTCATTTGACTAAGGACTAAGGACTAAGGACTAAGGACTAAGGACCTTTGGACAAATGACCAATGACCAATGACCAATGACCAATGACCAATGACCAAAAATTAAGAATATGAACAGCAACCATCAAACAAATTCAGCCCAGGCGTGGCATGCTCTGACGGCTTCAGATACGGTGCAAGCCCTGGACACTGATGTGAATAGTGGTTTGAATGCCGAAGAAATTGCCCAGCGGCTGGGACGCTACGGACCTAATCAAATCGAAGATAAGGGGGGACGAACTCCCCTGCAGATTTTGGTGGAGCAGTTCACGAATGTGATGCTGCTGATGTTGATGGCGGTGGCGCTGGTGTCGGGGGTCCTGGATTTTCAAGCCGGTGAACCTCCGAAAGATGCGCTCGCCATTTTATCCCTGGTGATCTTTAATGGCGTTCTCGGGTATCTGCAAGAAAGCAAAGCGGAAAAAGCCTTGGCAGCGCTCAAAAACATGGCAGCGCCCATAGTCCGGGTGATCCGTGATGGCAAAGTCCAAGAAGTGCCCGCGAAAGAATTGGTCCCCGGAGATGTGATGCTCTTGGAAGCGGGAGTACAGGTGAGCGCCGATGGTCGGCTGTTGGAAGCCCAAAATTTGCAGGTCCGAGAATCTGCTTTGACGGGAGAAGCCCAAGCGGTGACGAAGCAGGCAATGTTGCAGCTCCCGGAAGATGCCCCCTTGGGCGATCGTCTCAATCTCGTCTTTCAAGGTACGGAAGTGATCAACGGACGGGGCAAAGCCGTTGTCACCAGTACGGGGCTTGCTACTGAAATCGGCCATATTGCCCAGATGATTCAGTCGGTAGAAAATGAGCCGACTCCCCTGCAGCAGCGCATGGACCAGTTAACCAAACTCTTGGTTAAAGCCTGCTTAATCATTGTGGGTGTGGTGGTGATCGGCGGCACGATCGTCAACCCCAGCAACTTTAAAAACCTGTTAGAAATTTCCTTGAGTATGGCGGTGGCGGTGGTCCCGGAAGCTCTCCCCGCTGTCATCACCGTGACTCTGGCTTTAGGCACCCAAAAAATGGTGCGGCGTAATGCCTTAATTCGCCGCCTCCCAGCGGTAGAAACTCTTGGCTCTGTTTCTGCGATCTGTTCTGACAAAACCGGTACGCTCACCCAAAATAAGATGGTGGTGCAGCAGGTGCATACGGGTGACTCCATCTTCGATGTCACTGGTACTGGTTACGCCCCGGTGGGGGAATTCCTACTTCACCAGCAATCAGGGGTTGATCAAAACTGGAGGGAAAATCGGGATTTGCGATCGCTCCTGTTCGCCTGTGTCCTCTGTAATGATGCCGTACTTGACCCCCCGGTTAATGGCAAACCGGATTGGACGATTCTGGGGGACCCCACAGAAGGGGCGCTCCTGTCCCTGGCGGGTAAGGCAAATATCCTGGGGGAAAATTTGCAGGGCTCGACTCAGCGTCTTGCCGAGTTTCCTTTTTCCTCCGAGCGCAAGCGGATGAGCGTGGTTTGTCAAGGTGATATAGGTGTTGCTGATAACTCTGATGGGGCGAAACCAAATTATTTAATGTTTACCAAGGGTTCACCAGAGCTGACTTTAGAGCGTTGCACCCAAATTCAGCTTCAGGGGCAAATGCTACAGCTCACCGAGGAAATGCGCGCTAGCATTCTCGAACTTAACAACCAAATGGCTGGTGGAGGGTTGCGGGTGCTGGGGTTCGCGTGCAAACCTTTATCAGAGCTATTCCCACCTGAAACTACCGAAGATATTGCCGAGCGAGATTTGGTCTGGTTGGGGTTGGTGGGGATTATCGATCCTCCCCGTCCCGAGGCTAAAGCGGCGGTGGCAAAATGCCGTCAGGCGGGAATTCGTCCGGTGATGATTACTGGGGACCACCAACTGACGGCGGAGGCGATCGCTCGGGAGCTAGGTATTGCCAATCCCGGCGATGTCATCATCACCGGTCAAGAATTGGAAAAACTCAGCCAGAGCGAACTAGAGGCGGTGGTTGACCGGACCAGCGTCTATGCGCGGGTTTCCCCAGAACATAAACTGCGGATCGTCCGAGCCATGCAAAGTCGCGGTCAGTTTGTGGCGATGACTGGGGACGGAGTGAACGACGCTCCGGCTCTGAAACAGGCGGATATCGGGATTGCGATGGGTATCACTGGTACTGATGTGAGCAAGGAAGCCAGCGATATGATTTTGCTCGATGATAATTTCGCCACGATCATCGCCGCTACGGAAGAAGGACGGGTAATTTACAACAATATTCGCCTGTTCATCAAATATATTTTTGGCTCCAATATTGGCGAATTGCTCACGATTGTTTTAGCTCCCTTCATCCTCCCGGAAACAGTCGTACCCCTCATCCCACTGCAAATTCTGTGGATGAATTTAGTCACCGACGGTTTCCCCGCTTTGGCTTTGGCGGTGGAACCTTCCACTAATGATGTGATGCAGCAACCACCCCAAAATCCCCGGCAAAGCATTTTCGCTGGAGGCATGGGTTATTATACGATTAGAATCGGGATTGTTTTTGCCATCATCAATATCACTCTGATGCTTTGGGGATATCATCACACCCACTCAGAGAATTACGCGGGCGACCCAGATGCTTGGAAAACGATGGTGTTTACTTCTCTGTGTGTAGCGCAGATGGGACACGCCTTGGCGGTGCGTTCTAAAAACCGCTTGATTGCCGAGATGAACCTGTTTTCTAATCCGTCCCTGCTCGCCGCCGCTGTGATTACGGTGATTGTCCAAATCGCCATGATTTATATCACCCCGGTGCGGGAATTTTTCGGGATGCAGTTACTAAATACCACCGAACTACTCGTGGTTTTGGGATTTAGTTCTTTACTGTTTGTCTGGGTGGATTTAGAAAAGTTGTTCTTGCGCTGGTATTTTTCCCGTCGTTAGACTCCCGGCAAGAAACCGGGTTTCTATGCAGAAATTCGGTGAGAAACCGGGTTTCTCTGAAATTCCTCGTACAAAGACGGGGATTTTCCGCAGAAACCCGGTTTCTGGATCCGCAGCCCGGTCTCGGTTTTTTCTCCAAATGACAAATTATGTTTTTAAAAACCCTACATTTGAGCCAGTTTAGAAATTACACCCAGCAACGGGTGGAATTTCAAGCGCCTAAAACTATTTTGGTGGGTGATAATGCTCAGGGTAAAACTAATTTGCTGGAAGCGGTGGCGTTGCTATCGACCCTGAAGAGTAGCCGGAGCGGGCGCGATCGCGAATTGGTGATGATGGGAGAAGCCGCCGGACAAATTACTGGTTATTTACAGCGCCACAGTGATATCAAACTATCCTTGACTCTCCGCAGTAACGGACGCCGTACTTGTGCTGTCAATGGGGAAAATTGCCGCCGTCAGTTGGATTTTTTAGGCATTCTCAACACTGTCCAATTTTCTAGTTTTGATTTGGAATTAGTGCGGGGCAGTCCCGAACAGCGCCGCAGTTGGATTGATAGTGTTTTGGTGCAATTAGAGCCAGTTTATGCTCACCTTTTACAACAGTATCATAAAGTTTTACGCCAGCGCAATGCTTTATTAAAAGAATTGCGGCAATCTCAAGGAGATAAGGGGTCAAGGGAGGTTCTTGGCAGTGAAAATGTGCATGGACAATTGGTGGTGTGGGATGCGCAATTAGCCGCTACAGGGGTGCAGGTAAGCCGCCGCCGCGCTCGGGCTCTTGCGCGTCTGGGCCCCCTGGCTCAAACTTGGCACGCTGCTATTAGTGGTAAAACCGAAGTTCTGGACATCCACTATCTGCCTAATGTGGAAGCAATGCAGGAACCAGCAATTAGAGATGACCCGCAGCGAGGACAGCAGGAATTTTTAGCCAAATTGCACTCATATGCTCATATAGAACAATATCAAGGCAGTACAGTGGTTGGCCCCCATCGGGATGAGATTGCTTTCCTCCTCAACCAGCAAAGTGCTAAACAATATGGCTCTGGCGGACAACAACGCACCCTAGTTTTAGCGCTGAAACTTGCCGAACTACAATTGATTGAAACTGTGGTGGGGGAACCACCTATCCTGCTGCTAGATGATGTGCTTGCGGAACTAGACCCAAATCGGCAATACCAGCTTTTTGAGGCGATTCAAGAGCGGTTTCAGACGATAATTACTACTACGCATTTAACTGGGTTTGACCAAAATTGGCTCACGGACTCCCAAATCCTCACGGTGAAATCGGGTAGGATAGAGTCAGGGCTGGGGAGACGGGGAGACGGGGAGACGGGGGGATGGTGAGGATGGGGAAAGGCAAGGACGCTGTTTTTTGCTGGCGCTCCAATCAATCAGAAAATTATCTTGACAAAGGGTATTAATCAGATTATAATTAATATACCTTTTTGCCAAACATCAATGGAATATGAACAGCTCACCTTATTCCCGATCGGGGATAACATTGAGGAGCTAGCTAAACCTGAATATGTGGAGTCAGCAGCGCCAAACAAAGCAGACAATGGTAAAAATTTAATTACCCTGGCTCTGCCATCAAGAACTATCAGTATAGAAGGCACTGCGGAAAGATATGGGCACGGCCAGACACCTCACAGTATGCACGTGTGGTGGGGGCGGCGACCTCTCAGTGCCATGCGGGCGATTATTTGGGCGACATTAGCAAAAGTTGAATCGGGAAAATCTCGCCAAGAATTGTTAAACCTCTGTGGTGCGATCGCCAAATTTCAACCATATCCCAATCAAGCCATAGAGCAGGCCAGGATTGTGCTGGGTAAAAATAAATCGGTACTGGATTTATTTAGCGGTGGCGGCACGATATCTTTAGAAGCAGCAAAGCTCGGTTGTCAGGCAATTTCTGTAGAATTAAACCCCCTCGCTAGTTTTGTACAAAAAACTTTACTGGTTTACAGCCAGAAAGTGACTAATCTCCCTCAAATGGTGGAATATTGGGGTAAAATACTCCTCAACCAGCTCAAAGCCGATACTGAAGAATTATGGACTGGTGGTGCCAATGGAGGACAGCCAGCAGCGTATTTTTGGGCGCGAGGTATCTCATGTCCCAACTGCGGGACAAATCTGCCAGTAAAACCTCTATTTATTCTCAAATCTCGCCGGAAAGAGAATATTTACGCCCGTCTGATACCAGTTGCTGCCACTAAGTCATTTAAAACTGAGATTATCCGGGGCGAAAGTTTAGCGTTTTCCGGGGAAAAGGAGCTGCTAAAATGTCAGTTTTGCAGCCAGATGATAGAAAAAAATCACCTACGTCAGCATCACAAACCTGAGACTATATTGCCGGTGGCTTGCTGTCTAGTCACCAAAGCTGGCAAACAATACGTTGCCTATGAAGGGGATAAATTACCGATTCAAAACTTAATTGCTGCTGAGCTATCTTTGCTGGAAGAGGAACTGCCAGAGATTGAGTTGCCCAAATGGTCGGGAATTACCAATCCCACCCTCTATGGGATGACAAAACACAGCTCATTGTTTGCACCTCGTCAGTTATTGGTACTGTTACGGTTACTGCGGGGGTTGAGAACTGTTTATCATCAGATATCTACTAGGGTTAATTCTGATGCTGCTCAAGCGGTTACTGCCTGTTTATCGGGACTGATAGACCAGTTGGTAGATTGGAATTGTGGTTTGAGCGTGTGGCTACCGACTAATGAGCAAGTGGGACGATCGCTCGCGGGGCCGGGTTTACCGATGCAGTGGAATTTTGTGGAAATCAATCCCCTCGGCATTGGTCCGGCAAATCTGTGGGATAAGTTAAAAAGAATCGTGCAAGCAGTCTCGAATATCCCCAAATTTGCCCAAGTGCCTGTGGTAATTTCTGGGACTGCTACTCAGATTGATTTACCTGATGCTTGTGTCGATGCTATTGTCACAGACCCACCTTATGCTGATAACCTTTACTATTCCCTCTTAGCTGACTGTATCTACACTTGGAAACGGTTAGGTTTACAGCATATATTCCCCGAAGATTTTCAGGCTCCTGCCTCACCTACGGCATCAGAAATAGTTGCCTCTACTAAACGCCAAGGCAGTTCTGAGGCGGCGATGTCTTTTTATCGTAATGAGCTGCAAGCAGCTTTGGCTGAAGGTTACAGGTTATTAAAACCAGACGGCATCCTCAGCTTGATATTCACTCACAGCACCCTGGAAGGCTGGATCACAATTTTTTCCGCTATCCTGGGAGCAGGATTTCACATGGTAACTGCTTGGCCATTTTGTATAGAAAGGAAAGCTCGCCCTCGTGGTATGGCCAAAGGTGCGATTAATGCTTCTTGTGTCATCGTTGCTGCTAAGCAAATTGGGGATTACCCAAAACCAGATTCTCTGTTTATAGAAAGGCAGGTGGCTAATTTATCGGCCAGTTTAGCAGCGGACGGCTGGGATAATGCCGACATCGGTATGGCATTGTTCGTCCACCGCACTGCTTTATGCCTGAGAGGGCTTGACAGCAGGGCAGAAATCGTTTATATGATTAAAGAATGTTACGAATTTACCCGAAATCTGCTCCCAGATTTCCAACTGACAAGCCGTAAGATGCTGTGAGGTGCGAATGTGGATGATGAAAATATATGGCAGATAGTGGCCGAAATTTGTCGAGACGAAGAATTGAGCAAGAATAAGCTGGATAGCTTGCGCGATCGGCTCAGTCCTTGGGAGCCATCTGTAATCCAAAAACGCCTGGAATCTGCGGGAGTAATTCCCGAAATGTACGACCACGATTCCGCCGAAGAAAAACTGTATGCCAAATACTGCGAACTTCTCGTGTCTGAATCTTTCAAGAAAATGGGATTTCGGTCTGATGTTATAGAAACCACAATTGACCGGGCGGATATTTGGCTAGAAATTACAGGAGAAGGGGCGCGATCTAAAGCAGTAGGCGATGTTAAGGCATTTAGATTGAGTAGGACGGCGCTCAATCCTAAAGATTACAAAATCGAAGCACTTCATAAGTGGCGCGAGCCAGAAAAGGCAGATTATGCTTTTATTGTGGCTCCCCATACTCAATTTCCTGGGGATAAAAGTAGGCTCTATCAGGAAGCAATTACATATAATGTAACTTTAATTTCATTTGCTCATATAGAATTAATGCTAAAGACTGCTTTAGAACGCGGGATATCCCTAGATATGTACCCCCTGTGGAATATAGGGAAAACCATACCATCTGGATCAAGTGGGAATTCCTACTGGAGTATGATTGATACGACAGTCACTGAGATATGCAATAGCACGCCGGATTCTATTATCCTGTATAAGGATAAATACTTAAAAAAAATTCGCCATTTAGCTAATGACCAAATAAAATTTGGGGAAGAACGCATCGCTGATATTCGTTCTATGGATAGGGAGAAGCTGATTGACAAAGTAATTGCGGCTGAAGGAATTAATGGAAAAATTCAAATACTTAGAAAATATTTGGCATAGCACATCCTAATATTTTGCCGGGGGATTGACCCCTACGGCAAGCAGAACTAATATAAATTAAAAGCTGATAAATTTATGTTCGCAGTCCAAGCCGAAAATCTCCAGAAAGTTTACCCTGTCGCCATCAAAGAGCCGGGATGGCAAGGGACGCTCCGCCATTTCCTGCGGCGCACCTACACGATAATTGAAGCCGTTAAG
Organism: Oscillatoriaceae cyanobacterium M33_DOE_052; assembly: GCA_015296065.1. Taxonomy (GTDB): domain Bacteria; phylum Cyanobacteriota; class Cyanobacteriia; order Cyanobacteriales; family Laspinemataceae; genus Koinonema. The sequence continues at coordinate 16,714 of DVDU01000267.1, forward strand.
GGGGTCTCCTTCCACATTGAACCGGGAGAGGTGGTGGGATTTTTGGGTCCCAACGGCGCCGGGAAAACTACCACTCTGAAAATGCTCACGGGTTTGATTCACCCTTCCGGGGGTAAAGTGGAAGTGGCGGGCCATATCCCTTATCGCCGCCAAGAGGCTTTTTTGCACAAAATCACTTTGGTGATGGGGCAAAAACAGCAGTTGATTTGGGATTTACCTGCGGCTGATTCCCTCAAGATTAATGCGGCGGTGTATAATATCCCGGAAGCCGAGAGCCGTCGCCGCATCGGGGAATTGACGGAAATGCTATCTTTGCAAGGAAAGCTGAATCAACCGGTGCGGAAATTGTCTTTGGGGGAGCGGATGAAAGCGGAGTTGATGGCGGCTTTGCTCCATGAGCCCCAGGTGCTATTTTTGGATGAGCCGACTTTGGGTTTAGATGTGAATGCTCAGGTAGCAGTGCGGGAGTTTCTGCGGGAGTATAACCGCCGCACGGGGGCAACAATTTTGCTGACGAGTCATTATATGGCGGATATTACGGAGTTGTGCGATCGGGTGATTGTCATCCACCAAGGACAGCTCATTTATGATGGCAATCTCGATAGTTTAATCGAGCGGTTTGCTCCCTATCGTGAGGTCCAAGTAGAACTGGCTCATCCTTTGTCTCCAGACAAAATCAATCAGCCGGATTTTTTCCGTGCCTATGGTGAAGTAGAATCGGTAAATGGTCAGTCGGTGCGGTTTCTCGTCCGGCGCTCCCAGCTGACCGGGGCGATCGGCAAAATTATCGCCGATTTGGACATCCTCGACCTCACCATCACCGACCCCCCCGTAGAAGAAATCATCGGGCGCGTTTTTCAAACCGGATCCTCCGATTTTTCCCCAAAGGTAGGGTAACAGGGTATGCGCTTTTTCAGAATCATCACAACCCTCCTCAGCGTTTACTACGCCTACATGGTAGAATACCGAGCCGAACTCATATTCTGGGTTTTGTCCGGTTCCCTCCCCATCATCCTGATGGGCATCTGGACTCAAGCCGCCAGCAGTGGAGAATTTGGCCTCAGCTCCATCGACTTTGCCCGCTATTTTATCGCCGTCTTTTTCGTCCGCCAGCTCAATGTAGTTTGGGTGATTTGGGAATTCGAGAAAGAAGTAGTAGAAGGCAAACTATCGCCCAAACTCCTCCAACCTTTAGACCCAGGTTGGCATCATCTCCTTTCACATACCGCCGAACGGGGCGCCCGCATTCCCTTTATTATCGGATTAGTTCTATTATTTTTCACCCTCTATCCTGAAGCCGCATGGTTTCCCAGTTTGCCGAACTTTTTGCTAGCTTTATTCGTGGCAATATTAGGATTTTTTCTCCGATTTTTGATTCAATACACCTTTGCCATGTTCAGTTTTTGGATGGAACGCGCCACCGCGATCGAGCAGTTTTGGTTTCTGCTCTATCTCTTCCTCTCCGGGATGGTTGCTCCCTTAGAAGTATTCCCCGATCGCGTGCGCGAAATCATTATGTGGACGCCATTTCCCTACTTCATTCACTTTCCCGCCGCCTTGTTAGTCGGACTCCCAGAAAATGTGGGACGGGGTTTACTCGTCATGTTCATTTGGAGTGCTATAATTTTCGTCTGTAACCGCTGGCTATGGCGGCGCGGTTTGCGGCATTATTCTGGTATGGGAGCATAGGGTATGGGATATAATCACATTATCCCATAGGCGAGGGAATTTTTACCATGAAAATATACTACGTGACTCTGAATACAGCCGAAGAAGCCAGGAAAATCAGTCGGGAATTGCTGGAACAGAATCTGGCCGCCTGCACTAACTGGTTTCCTATCAGTTGCGCTTACCGCTGGGAAGGCAAACTCGTAGAGGAACCAGAAACAGTGTTACTAATTAAAACTCAGGCGGGTTATCGAGAAGAAATCGAGAAAGTAATTCACCAATATGTGTCCTGGACTAACTTGATTGCTGAAATTCCAATTGAATCAGTAAATCAGGGATTTTTTAAATGGCTGGGGGAGGAGGTGCCTCTAAAAGAAATTAATCAGGCAGATGTGCTGAATTAAAATACAATTTTTGGGTTATTTAGTGTCTTTGTGGTTGAATTTCACCACAGAGACACGGAATCCACCGAGGTGTCATGGCGGTTAGCTGTTTCTAGTTGAGAAATTACGCTATGAGATTGGGTAGGGGCAATTTATTAATTGCCCCTACAGAACGGGTGAAATCCCTTGGTTGGCATAATCACTATAGATTAAACAAGCGTTTTAACCATTCCACAAAGGCTATGGCTATTTCTGAGCCATCATCCAATACTCGCGCCGTTATTGCTTGTCCCATTGGCATTCCTGGTTTTTTCTGCCAAGCCAACCAGGTGTGAATCAGGACTTTAGGACGGTGAGTTAATGTATATCGGTTCAATTCCTCCTGTTCAATTTCAGTCAAAATTGCCTCTGCTTTTGCCTTCAAGGCATCATCAGCAGGGATAAGAGCGGCAACAAAATCCTCTAGCATTCCCGGTAATTGATTGTTTGGCATTATCCAAACTCCCACTCTGGGTAAATATGGGTCGTTCGGCTGGTAAACCCAGCCTTCTGGTGGTGGAATTGGGGGAATATCCTGGTAGCCACTCTCCCTGAGCTTATCTGTAAGAGATTGCCATCGCGCTGCCAAATCATCATCAGCGTCAACCACAATTCCCAATGTCTGTAAATTAGCTTCCTTTAGTTTAGCTGGCAACCCAGATAAAAGAGCCTCAATTCCTTCTGTACTTTTTTCTGATGCTACCGCTACATCAAATAACTCTGGGAGTTGATATTGCTGGCACAATCCCCAAATCACGTGTTGGTCATTTTTGCCTTCAACTAATAGCTGCTGAGGCTTGGATTGTTTGGGCATCAGCGTACCTCAATATCTTGGCGAACGGCAACTCCTAGATAATCGGCAGGATATTCAATAGCTCGCACCTGCTCGCCGCGCCAATCTAAGCGAAATAATTTTCCCTGTGAGCTATTCCCAGATTTATGCAATGCTTCAGAAAAAGCTGCAATGCAATCATAGCTATGGGTGGTAGCAAAAATTTGCAATTTGAGCTGATTGGCGATTTTTAAAAGCAAAATCCACATATCGGCTTGAACTTGATAATGCAATCCCGTATCAATTTCATCAATCAGCAATATGCCATTCTCTAGGACAACAGCAGCAGAAATTAAATTCAGAATCTGCCCAATACCTCCACCCATAGTGCCTAGAGGAATCGGTTCTTTTTGCCGGCCCAGCTTAACCAAACCGTGGGATGTCAATCTGGTATTGATGGTAAAGTTTATACCTTGTAAATCTGGCTCGATAATTTGCAGCGCTTCGATAACAATTGCCTCTTTATCGGTTAAAGTGATTTTTGGCCATAACTGACTGGCCATTTCATAAAAATCTGGTCGGCGTGGGGTCAAAAAAAATGCCTGATTTTGCGGTTGGGATGGAGCAGCTATGGGAAGCTGTGAAACTAGCTGAGCGCCGATGTAACCATCATCGATGACAGGAGTTGACCATTGACCCACGGCGGTGTTGCCATGACTGCCATAATCAACTACCATATCCATATTGATATGGTGCTTGTCCCAATTTGGCCCTACCGATATCTGGTTTTGGGCGGGGCGGAGGGAAATGTGAAATAATAGAGGCGATTCTATGGTTGTTGACTCGGATGCAATAGAAATTTTCTGGTTATAATCTAGATGATGACCAAAAAATAGCTGCTTTATGGCTATTTCTTTTCTCAGCGACCAAACTCTGGTGTTTTCCGGGTTTACTTCAGAAAAAACAGGCCGATCGACTATTTCCCGGCGGTGGGACATGACATCAAATAGACTAGCTGGCTGTAATTGATTGCCTACCAAATAAACGGATTCTAACAAGCTGGTTTTGCCGCTATTATTGGCACCAGCTATCAAGTTGATTGGCGCTAAGCCATCAACGTGAAAACTCTCAAAGCAGCGATAATTCTTGATGGTGATACTACGTAGCATTAATGCCTCCGTCTAGAACAGACGAACCCCAACACAGCTAGTGGTGAGGATGGTTTATATGATAGCGTTAAGGGAGAAAGGAAAATTAAGGATATGGTGGTTCAGCAATACTGGCGGTTATTGAAATTGTTTTGGGGGGCAGCGATCGCCGCCGAGATGGAATACCGGCTCAACTTCGCGATCGCCGCCATCACCAGCCTCGGCAACCTCAGCGGTAGCATCTTCGGACTATTCCTCTTTTATCGTACCGGCTACACCTTCGCCGGTTGGCGGTGGGAAGAGGCCCTCACCGTCCTTGGCACCTTCACCCTCCTACAAGGGTTTTCCACCACCTGTCTCGTCCCCAACCTCAACCGCATCGTTACCCAAGTACAGCAAGGCACCCTAGACTTCGTACTCCTCAAACCCATCAGCTCCCAATTTTGGCTATCCACCCGCACCATCTCCCTCTGGGGATTGCCAGACCTGCTCTTTGGTATGATGATTATCACCTACGCAGGCACCAAACTGGGTTTACCCCCCACCGCCTACCTCCACAGCATCTTACCTTTGCTCTTTGGCTCCATTAGCCTTTACAGCCTTTGGTTTATGCTCGGTGCTACCAGCATCTGGTTCGTCAAAATTTACAACGTCACCGAAGTTTTGCGCGGTTTACTCGAAGCCGGACGCTATCCGATGGCTGCATATCCCGTCGCTTACCGGTTTTTCTTCACCTTTGTTGTCCCCGTAGCCTTCCTCACCACCATCCCCGCTGAGGCGATACTGGGTCGGGTTGAGGTTATCTCAGTCGCTGCGGCTGGTGTTTTGGCTGCAGGACTGCTGCTGGCATCAATGGCTTTTTGGCGGTTTGCCCTCCGCTTCTATACCAGTGCCTCTAGTTGATTTTCCCGCACTGCTACCAGTCCAACTAAAACCATGTACGACTCTGCCCACTTAAAGCATCTACTGCAAAAACTTGAGATTAAAAAACTGCCTTTAAAAAACCCCGGCACTGTGGGCACTTATTTGGATAGTTATATCCACTTGGTCAAGGTAGAAGATGTGCTGGAATTGGTAAAAAAATGGTTGTTAGACCCCGAATTAAGGGGTTTAACTCAATTACCGGAGCTGCTATGGCAGCAAGCCGAACGACAAATCAAAAGTCTGCCGATAAAAACCCTCAGAATTAATCCGTTACAGGCTTTTAATGCCGAGGCGACTTTATTTGTGGAGATGAATTATGTGGAATTGAGCGATGTTTTAAAAGTTATCGACAAATTGCACCCCTGTTTGGAATTAATGGCAAGAGTGATAGTAGCTTCTGCTAGCCAGTTAATTCAGTTGAAAACCCATATGCTGAAAACACCGCCGTCAGGGGATGCTCCCGAAATTGCCGATTTTGCCGGAACTAGGGGACCGGAATTAGCAGGGAAGGGGGCACAAGTGCAGCAAGGGGAGGAAATTCGGGCAAAGGCGATCGCCTATCTCCACCAGAGCGATGCCATCTCCCAACTTTCCCCCGCCGCCAAATTCTACATCTTCCAGGCTATGACTGGGCTCACCGCCGCCGCTTGGTGGCTGAAAAACCAACACCGAGCCGCCGCCGGGATTTTACTCCAAGCGAACAACAACCTAGACGCCGCTATCTTAGAGCAGGATGCACCTAGATTGTAGATTGTAGATTTGAGATTTACATCTCTTTTCTCAAATTAAACTTTTCCCCGATGACAACGGATACTTGACCAACACCGGAACGGTGGGAACCGATCGCAGAGCATAATCAGTTTTTTTATCCCAACCGCGAAAATCCCCTAGGGGGATTTGTTCCGCTTCCGGTAATTGCGTCAGTTCGCAAATTTCCCAAAAAATTGCCCAATCCGGTTTATCGTGGACAGCAGACTCGGGGCGAAACCGCTTATCCCCCGGATACCGCCCCCGACGGGAAAGAATGTGGCATACATATAAAGCGTGCCATGTAGCCTTCATCTGGAGAGGTTTCTGGGAATCAGCCATCGTCGGGTATATGAATACCTCCACTTCTTGGCCCCTTCTCATTTCATCCACTTGGCGAAACAACTCCCAGGCATTGCTGCCGAAGGCAACCTGACCCTGGAGGTCGCAGGTTTCCAAACCGGAGAGCAGGTGGACTTCGGGAACCGGCGACAGAATTGCAAACGCCTTGGTAATCGTCATTGGTGCAACCAGCGTGCGCAAATAAAATTCAACTACTGCCTAATATCCTACAACTGGGCAGGAAAATCAAGCCAGCTCCCCCACCTTCTTAAAAAAATGTGGCAAAAATAGTATTGTGGGCGTCCCCGCTCACGACACAACCACAACTACAAACCATGATGGTCAGTCCAAACAGTTCAAAATGGGATCTGGGCAGATTGTTCCGTACCCTCGCCTTCTTCCGCACGATCCCGTTTCTTGGCAGCTTCGACACCATCAGCATTCCCGGTCCCCAAAAGCAACCAGAAAAAACCGCCAAACGCACTAAAGGCACAGTGTTGGTGGTTGGTGCTACTGGCGGTGTGGGGAAACGGGTGGTAAAACTACTGCAACAGCGGGGTTATGACGTGCGCAGTCTCGTGCGCGACTTGGACAAAACCCGACCCATCCTCGGTCCAGACGTGCAGCTTATCGATGGCGACATTACCATCCCGCAAACTCTCACCCCCCCAGTCACTAATGACCTCAAAGCGGTGATTTGCTGTATTGGTAGTCGGGTCCAACCCCAAGAAGGCGACACCCCGCAACGGGAAAAATACTACCAAGGCATCAAATTTTACCTCCCGGAAGTCATCGACACCCCGGAAATGGTGGAATATATCGGCGTGAAAAACCTGGTAACTGCTGTCACCACCGCCGCCACAGAAAAAACTTTATGCGATTTCACACAACCAACTCGCGAAATGCAGGCAAACTGGGGCGCGTTGGATGATGTGGTGATGGGTGGGGTCAGCGAAAGTAATCTCCGGTTGGTGAATGGGACGGCTTTTTTCTCCGGGAATGTCTCTACTGCCAACTCTGGGGGTTTTGCGTCGGTACGATCGCGCAACTTCGCCCCCCCCTTCAACCTCGCCGATTATACTGGCATTGACTTGCGCATCAAAGGCGATGGCAACCGCTACAAATTCTTCATCCGCACAGACCCCAAATGGGATGGTATCGGTTACTCCTACTCCTTCGATACCGCCTATAACATCCCCTTTACCGTGCGCATTCCCTTTTCTGAATTCGTTCCCGTATTTCGTGCCAAAACCGTCCCCAACGCCCCACCCCTAGACCCCAGTCAAATTTACTCATTCCAAATTATGCTGAGTAAATTTGAATATGACGGCCAGCTTAACCCCAACTTCAAACCGGGCATTTTTCAACTGCAAATCGAATCTATCAAAGCCTATGGGGGCAAGAAATTACCCCAGTTTATCCAAGTAAGTTCCGCCGCCGTCACCCGTCCCGGTCGTCCCGGAAATAACCCCCAAGACCAAATCCCGATCGTCAAACTCAACGACCAACTCGGAGGCATTCTCACCTGGAAACTGCGCGGCGAAAACGCCATCCGCGCCAGCGGTTTACCCTACACCATTATCCGTCCCTGCGCCCTCACCGAAGAACCGGGCGGTAAAGCCTTATTCTTTGACCAAGGGGACAACATCACCGGGAAAGTCAGCCGCGAGGACATCGCCCAACTCTGTATCGCCGCCTTAGAATCACCCACCGCCATGAACCGCACCTTTGAAGTCAAAGAAACCGAATATTTCGGCCCTAACAACTGGGAAAACCTGTTTACTCAATTAAAACCCGATAATTAATCTTCTGGAGACAGAAACCGGGGCAAAGAAACCGGGTTTCTCAACGCAGTTTCTCGTAGTCATACGGAAACTCGATGCCAGAAACCCGGTTTCTGGGGTGAAACTACCCCAACTAACAGCCAACAAGAGCGATCGCCTTTTAACCAGCAAAAAGCGAGATTCTTAGCCCACCCTACTACTAACTATAGATAGACTACAAATCGTTCATATCCGCAAGAGCGATCTTGACACAATCCCGCACTCCTTGCCAATCCGTCTCTGATAGCTGCCCAATATAAATCAGATTAGCAGCGGGAGGTAATGTCACAATAAAACTCCTAAAAATAGACGCCACCCGTAAACCGGCTGCTTCCCAATCCTGAAGCACATAATCTGTTACTCCTAATTCAGTCCTCCGAGTCGTAATTAGCCCGATGATAACATCGGGACGATTGGCATGATATGTTGCTGAAGACAACACGACAGCGGGACGACGTTTGATACCTGTGACACCAGGAAAATCAACTGTAACTAAATCACCTGGATTAAAGGTCACTCAAATTCCTCCCTTTCTGAATAAACTGTGGCGGCGTATTGCAGAGAAAAACTAGATAAGTCTATTATATCTTGCGCTGTCCATGTATCACTGTAATCAACAACCGGCTCATTTTCCTGCACCAAATCATTAAGAATTAGAGATGCTAACTGTAACCGCTCTGTTGGTGACAGCTTAGAGACAACTTGAGTGTAAATTTCCTGGATGGTGATTGGCATAAACATTTCCTCCTATTGGGCGGGGCAAGCGCAGGGGTAAAGAAACCGGGTTTCTCAACGCAGTTTCTCGTACTCAGACGGAAACTCGACGCCAGAAACCCGGTTTCTGGGGTGAAATCGGTTACTGTTTCGCCATCCCCTTATCTAAGTTCAAGATAAAGGGTAACATCCCAGACTTATCCCCCATCACTAGGACTTGGGGCACTTGGGCGCCACCTTCGCGCCAAGATTGAATCGCTTCTTTCAGCAATACCAACTCACCACCCTGAGCTTTCAGGGTTTCGGCGAGCAGTTTTTGCGCCTCCGCTTTCCCCTTAGCGCGATTGATTTCTGCTTGGGCTTCTTGCTCCGCTTCTTTGGCAATATACACCGCTCGCTGGGCTCGCTGTTCGGCAATTTGTTTATCTTCTACAGCGCGGGCAAATTCGGTGGAAAAGTTCAAATCAACTACGCTGGTATCGAGGATGATAATCCCGTATTTAGCTAATCGTTCGCTTAAAGCATTATCGAAATCATTTTTGAGCTGATTTCGCTGGGTGATGGATTCTTCCGCAGTGCGCAGAGCGGCGGCAATTTTAAATGATTCTTGGGTTTGGGGGGCAATAATTTTGGAAACTATGTTTTCTAAGGTGCCTTGGGTTCTCCTAATTAAGACTACTTGGGCGGGGTCGAGGCGGAAGTTGATGGCAAACCGGGCGGTTAGCTCTTGTAAGTCTTTGGTAGAACTTTGGGCGGGTACTTCAAATTTTTGCACGGTGACATCATACACATCTACTTTGGAAATCAGAGGCGGTTTGATGTGAATTCCTTCTAAGATTACCCCGTCTCGAGCTTTCCCCAAAACGCTGATTACTCCGGCTTCTCCGGGATTGATGATGACGAATGAGCTGAGACTAATGAGGATGATTAATGATGTAATAACGCCGGTGATTAAGGCGGTCAAACTTTGGGTATAATTTGTCTTCATTGGCGGTTTCGGTTTATCTATTGGAGCATCAAAACTATGAATAAATTTATCCGGTAGTTTGTAGTTAGGCTTTAGCCCTCAAGGTTTGTAGTTGGGCTTTAGCCCTCAAGGTTTGTAGTTGGGCTTTAGCCCTCTTTGTTCGTAGTTGGGCTACTTTGAAGAGGGCTGAAGGAGGGTGCTATGAACTTTGGAGAACATTAGCCAATAATATTACGGGCTAATTCTAGGTGGAAGTGGGTAGCGTCACCTGCATCTCCGGCGATGACGGTAAAGGGTTGGTCTGGTTCGCCGAGATGGTCTAATACGAGGGCCGCACCGTTAAAGTCATGCTGGCGGGTGTAGTCGTTGAAGGTGATGATGGTTTTGAGGTTCGATCGGGTGGCCGCCAGTACGCCTTGATGGGAATCTTCAAAGGCTAGGCATTCTTCGGGGTATAGGTCTAGAGCTTTGAGAGCGTAATGATAAATGGCCGGGTCGGGTTTTTTGGCGGGTACGATGTCACCGGCGGCGATGACTTCAAACCAGGATACGGCTTCGGGGGCGATCGCTGCTTTCAGGAGGGTTTCGGCGTTATCTGGTGCAGTGGTGGTAGCTATGGCCAAGCGCACTCCCTGGTCCCTGGCTTCTTCTAGCAACCGCCTGACTCCCGGACGCAGGGGAATGGCACCTTCTGAGAGCAGTTGTTGATAATGTTGGGTTTTGGCCGCGTGTAAACCGGCGATCCAGCCGCTGGCGTCTGGTGGTAGCTCAAAATCTGGTAAGTAATTTTGCAGGTAATACCGGATTCGTTCTTTGCCTCCAGCCACTGTGAGCAGTTTTCCGTATAGTTCCACCGTCCAAGACCAGTTTAAACCGGCTTCCGCAAATGCACGGTTGAAGGCCACCCGGTGTCCGTCTCGTTCTGTATCTGCTAGGGTGCCATCAACGTCAAAAATCAGGGCTTGTAATTTTTTCCCCATGTGAAAAGCTCTCTTTCCGCTACGCCGTCATGGGGAATATATCACGGGGGGAGGGGTTCTTCACCTACGATATATTCCCCATGACCAGCAACCGCTACGGCGGGGGCAAAATTGGTGGTTTGGCCTTGGGTGTCGCTAACAGAGGATTAGTTCTTTGGAGTTGGGTGGGGGTGCTTCTTGCACCTGGAGGCTGACACAGGGGATGCGATCGGCCACGATCGCGCTGGCGATCGATCCCTTGTGGATTTCCAAGATCGCCTCTGGGGGTGCTTCAAACACCAGCCGTTGGCCAGGAAACACCACTCGCTCGAAATACCAGTTGTCAATATTGGCGATCCGGGCAATCTGCATCTTACTGGTGGTGTTCGCGTAGCAGCAGAGAATATGATGGGAGCAATTTGTTGGGATGGGGTCTAGGATTTGAGCCATGATTGGGACCTTCTGGTGGATAAGAGCGAAATCGGTAACCACTGGGAATCTCACTTTCACATTAACATTTTGTTACAATCTCTCTAGCAATCTTAAGATTTTATTAATATTTCTCTGAGCCTTGGGGATCGCGGGTTTATCGGCTCACACAGACGGGGGCAAGCCGAGAATTGACAATTTGTCATTTGTCCTTGGTCAAAAGTCCTTGGCTTCGACTTGGCTCAAATGACAAATGACAAATGACAAATGACAAATAACAAATGACAGTTACTGGTTAATTGATTGGTTGATGACCAGTCAGGGTATCACCAGTGGGGAGGGAATCTTCGATCGCGGTGGGTGATGCCCCCCATGATTTGGGCAAGGCTTGGCGCAGCCTAGCTTCCCGCTGGCGGCGCTGCTCCTGCAATATGGCCAGCTCTTCTTGGTAAACCTCGAAAATTCTGGTCAGACTGGCGGCGACGGCTTCCCAGTTTTCATCTTGGGTTAATTTGTCGGTGATGCCATCGAGGAGGAAACTGCTTTCGTTTTTCTGGATTTGGGATTTGAGGCGATCGCCATCTTTCAGCAGCGCCGCCTGATACACCTCCCCATCGCACCACCATAATCCCGGTTGCGTCAGCAACCACGTCAGGAGATACCCTTCAGGAAATCGTTCTCGAACCCAAGCGGCAATGTGCTTTAATTCTTCGGTCATCTTTAGTTCGCTATAGTGACAATCCCGAAATCGCGTCAGGCGAGAGGTGGCTATCGTGCCATCCGTCCTCAAGTGCGGTTTAGGGCTTTTCTCTGAGTTATAGCAGGTTCCCGCTGTCAACCGCGCTCTCCCGTGGGGACAGGTTTATCTCACTTTAGTGAGAAATAAATATTTAAATGGCGAAATGGCTACCAACCAGAATGCCTAACCTAGCTTCTGTAAAAATTTTGAGCTATACTCTTCTCTATCTAATTGCAATTGCTCTGCCAGTTAATTAAGTAGCAGTTTCAATCTATATACAAATTTTTTAATATTTTTTTAGTTATATATATATATAACTAAAAATTTTTGACAATTCTTACCCAACCCTGACGGACTGCGTATAAAATGCGATCAACGTAGATTTTTTCTTCTTGAGTAACAGATTCTTGTAACAAAATATTTTGCAAATCTTGAGAATTTTTATTGTCTATATATCCGTAGCGATATATCTGAAAAAAAAGTTTAGCCATACTGATTTTGTGCTGTGAGCTACAATTTATGTCCATAAATTTAGCCAAACTAATAATCACTCTGGAATAGAGGGATATTCCAGTCAACGATATAGCTCACATAAAATCAGTGATATTGCTTACTAAAATACGTGATTTTGATTAATAAAATAAGTGATATATATCAAAAAAAGAAGCGATCGGACTTACTCAGAGCCTGTGATAACCATCAAACGCCAAGACGATCGGCATCGATAAGAGCCTGTGAGCAGAACGACAAAAATCAGTGACAGATGTCACATCGTCACCCCGTCACCCGGTCCTGACAAGGGGAGTGTGGGGAGACGGGGAGGAGGGGGAAGAGGGGGAAGAG
>DVDU01000206.1 GCA_015296065.1 Oscillatoriaceae cyanobacterium M33_DOE_052
AAGCCCAACTACGAACCTTGAGGGCTAAAGCCCAATTAAGAACGTTATGCCAGAACTGCCAGAAGTGGAAACGGTGCGGCGGGGATTGAGCAGCGCCACGATCGGAGCGGTGATTACTGCCACAGAAGTGTTGTTAGAACGCTCGATCGCCCACCCAGATGCTGCCCATTTCATTACCTCCCTGGTAGGTAAAAGCATCAAAAGTTGGCACCGCCGGGGTAAATACTTACTCGCCTCCCTCCAAATTGGCAATACAGCGGCCAATCAACCCGATGCTCCTGGGGGCACGTTGGGAGTTCATTTGCGGATGACGGGTCAGCTCCTCTGGCTCTCCCAGACTGAACCCCTGCAAAAACACACCCGAGTCCGCCTGTTTTTCACCCAAAACCAGGAACTGCGGTTCGTTGACCAGCGCACATTCGGGAAAATGTGGTGGGTGCCCCCGGAAGTAGCACCAGAAACCATCATCACTGGATTACAAGAATTAGGCCCAGAACCATTAGAGCCGGACTTTTCCCCAGAGTACCTAGGGGCAAAACTTCACCGTTGCCGCCGCCCCATTAAAACTGCACTTTTAGACCAGACTTTTATCGCCGGTATTGGCAATATCTACGCCGATGAAGCGTTGTTTCTCAGCCGAGTCGCCCCCACCAAACTTGCTGGCGACCTTACCCCAGAGGAAATCCGCCGGTTGCACAGCAGTATTGTGGAAGTGTTGCACCAGGCGATCGGCCTCGGTGGCACCACCTTCAGCAATTTTCTCAATCTCCACGGCGTCAACGGCAACTATGCTGGGGTGGCTTGGGTTTACCAGCGCACTGGCCAACCTTGTCGGGTCTGTGGCACCCCGATCGAGCGGTGTAAACTCGCGGGACGCTCTACCCATTTTTGCCCCCATTGTCAGGAAACCAGGGTTATGTGAAACCTGCCCGGGAAAAGATTAAGATTGACAACGGATATCAAAGAGCAACTTCCCAAAGCAAATTATGGCCGTAAAAAAAGGTTCTTTTGTGCGCGCTGTGCGCGAAAAGTTGGAAAATAGTATAGAAGCCACAGCCAGCGATCGGCGTTTTCCGCCCTACATTTTTGAAACCAAGGGCGAAATCCTCGACACCAGGGGCGATTACGCCTTGGTCAAGTTCGGTCAAGTGCCCACCCCAAACATCTGGCTGCGCCTCGACCAGCTAGAAGAATTCAAATAAACCTTAGTCATTTGTCCTTGGTCATTTGTCACTTATCATTTGTCACTTTTCATTTGTCACTTGTCCTTGGTCATTTGTCAATTATCACTTATGAGTATAATATTCATATGTGTGTTAGTGGCGTGCGTCTTAGACCGCTGCTTATATAAGGACATTCCGACCCTGCGACCTTCCGACAAATGACAAAGGACAAAGGACTCTTGGACAAATGACAAAGGACAAATGACAAATGACTAAGGACAAATTATGAGCTATTCCTCCTTTGACTCCCCCACCGATCGCCGCCACCGTGTATCGATTATCGGTGCTGGTCGAGTTGGCAGTACCCTTGCCCAGCGGCTGGTGGAGAAAAACATCGCTGATGTGGTGCTGCTGGATATTGTGGAGGGAATGCCCCAGGGAATTGCTTTGGACTTGATGGAGGCGCGGGGGGTGGAGCGCCACGATCGCCTCGTGATTGGCACCAGCAACTACGCCGATACCAGTAACTCTGATGTGGTGGTGATTACCGCCGGTCGCCCCCGTCTCCCAGGAATGAATCGCGAAGACTTAATCAAAACCAATGCCCGCATCGTCGCCGATGCTGCCCAAAAGGCCGTTGACCAGTCTCCCGATGCGATTTTAATTGTCGTTACCAATCCCCTAGATGTGATGACTTACCTTGCCTGGGAGGCTAGCGGTCTTCCCCAGCGGCGGGTAGTAGGGATGGCGGGGGTTCTCGATGCCGCTCGCTTTAAAACCTTTATTGCAATGGAGCTGGGGGTTTCGGTACAGGAAATCAACGCGATGGTGATGGGAGACCACGGCAAGCTGATGGTGCCTTTGCCGAGGTACAGCACGGTGGCGGGGGTGCCGATCACGGAATTGATGGATAGTGCCACCATCGATCGCCTGGTGGAGCGGACCCGCAATGGTGGCACAGAAGTGATGGAACTGATGAAAACAGGCAGTGCCTATTTTGCCCCAGCTTCTTCTATTTCGCTGATGGTTGAATCTATCTTGCACAATCAATCTCAGTTAATCCCAGCAGCCGTGTATCTTCAAGGTGAATATGGATTGCAAGATATATTTCTCGGCGTTCCTTGTGTATTGGGATACCAGGGAGTGGAAAAAGTGGTGGAATTAAATCTCACCCCAGCGGAACTAGAGGCTTTATCGGCTTCTGGCTCGGTAGTGCGCCAGAATGTGGAGCGAGCGAAAGTGATCCTCTCTTAGTCTAGGGAGCGGTGGCGTGGCGCGGCTTCAGCTTCGGGAGCATCGCCATCGGCTTCCTCGTCACCACATATCAGTAAAGATATCAGGGTCAATGGTAAGAGGGAAATCAATAACAGCCCGATAAACAGAACTGAGCGGCCAAAATTTATCAGTCCCTGATAGAGTTGATGGCCGATATTTGGCTCATCGTCACCCGGTGCTGATAGCCATCGCACTAAAAGTTTTGTTTTCATCGGCGTTAATGAAATATGTTTCTCCACCAGTGCTAGTTCAGGATAACGAAAATTTTGCCCAGAGTAGGGAGAAACCGAGGTCAGAAACCCGGGTTCTAGCGCTCTAGCTGGTGATGCGAAATGCCCACCGGCTTGGTTTTGTCTGAGATGATCCCCTGCACGGATGAACTTGTAGAGACTGTTTTTGCCGTCTCCCCACCCTTGTCCCCCCATTTTCAGGAAAAAGTATTGCCTGGTCTCTAATTGGTTGCGGCACCGACACGGAGCCGGACGGGAGCCGGTGGCGAAGTTATATGAAGATTTATTAAAAAACTTAATATAACTTCGTAAACTTTGCGGTTGAATCTGTTACATTAGGCTCTACCGGAAATAACTAGATAGGAGTCGCTATCCTTGACCAGGATAATGGTGTTGCCCCGATCGGATGGAAGGGACACCCAGGAGAGGGAATGGAAACCCGGTTCCTTGCGGTTGACCCCGGTAGTAAGAAGTTAATTACCAGGGATAGTGTTATGTCGGAAATTTTACCTGTATTCATTCTGCCTCTAGCCACGATCGCGATCGCCTATATCCTAGAATTGATGGGCTTTGCCGCGAGCCAGTTTTCCTCTGTGTTTAATGGGTTGCCCAGTTGGACCGGGACAGCGGTGCTGCTGGGATTAGTAGTTGCTACCTACCGCTACCTGCGAGAATAAACCAAAAATTAAATATAATTGACATTGGGGTGAGAGTATTTACTCATGGGATGCCAGAAACTGGAGTAGAAACCGGGTTGTTCAAAGGGTGAATCTGCGCAAAAACGAGGAATTTGCAGCAAAAACCCGGTTTCTCAGGTCGAATAATGGGATACAGGAGTAGAAACTGGGTTTCTGGGGCGAGAAACAAAGGCGAAAAGGAGAAGCCCCGGGGAGATCGGTGTATGGGGCGATCGAGACAGGGGTTAATCCAGAGGTCTATCCTGGGCTGATGGGTTTTCTGTGCTAACCTGACCAAGAATGCTGTAGGCCACAGGGTGAGAATGTAAAGCCAAAAGCATTCGATGCTAGGGTGACGCCTGAAGGCTTTCTCGCTGCCACCAGGCAGGTTCCTGCCACCAACAGAGGACAACACAAGGGTTCAACCCCCCACCGCTGCGCCGGGGGACTGGGTGATTGGGTGCCTAGCTGAATGATGGGACTGGTAGATACTTGTCCCGATTTTTATGCTGGGCTTTGGTATTGGCTGCTAATAATTAAAAATTAAAAATTAAACATTGGCAATTAAAAATTGTGCGGGTTAAATTTTTAATTGATTCATCGATAAGAGGCGAAATTATGACAGAAACCAATTGGCCAAATCCCCAAATGAAACCTGAGCAGCAAGAATTGAACACAGCCACCAGCAGTAACACCGGTTTTATCGAGCAACTAACCAAACAAAAAGCCTTAGCCGGAGTGATTGCCAGGATTAGAAGACCCCTGGATTTGGAAACCATTTTTACTACCAGCGCTAGAGAAGTGCGCCTGCTGTTGGAGGCCGATCGGGTGGGGGTATTTCGTTTCTATCCCGAGCTGGACTGGGAAGGAGAATTCGTTTCTGAAGATGTGGCGCCCCCTTGGGATTCCGTCCTCGCTGCCAGAGTCAATGACCACTGCTTTGGCGAGCAATATGCTCCTTATTATCAACAGGGGAGAGTGCAAGCGGTAGCGGACATCTACGAAGCGGGTTTGAGTCCTTGTCACGCGGAAATCCTCGCCCGATTTCAAGTTAGAGCTAACTTAGTGGTGCCCCTGCTGAATGCTAAAAATTTGTGGGGGTTGCTCTGCATTCATCAATGTATAGCTCCGAGGCAGTGGCAAGCAGAAGAAATCGAATTTGTGATTGATATTGCCGAACACTTGGCAGTGGCGATAGAACACGCAGAACTACTACAGCAAACCCGCCATCAGCTAGAGCAGCAGAAAGCGCTGGCGGCGGTGATAGCTCGCATCCGCGAGTCATTGGAGTTAGAATCTATTTTCCAAACCACTGCTAGGGAAATGCGCTTGCTCCTGGGAGCCGATCGGGTGGCGGTGTTACGCTTCTACGGCAAGTTAGATGGTGCGGGAGAATTCCTGTTTGAAGATGTGGGGGAAAACTGGCCAAAAGCGAAAAATCTAGGGGTAGAACCGAATTGTTTTGGGCAGGAGTTTGTGGCCAAATACCGCCAGTTAGTGGTCAGTGATGCGCCAGATATTTTAACGGCGGGTTTGAGCGATGCACATTTAGATTTACTCACCAGACTGGAAGTCCGATCGCACCTGGTGGCCCCATTGGTGAAAGGAAAAGAATTATGGGGGTTGCTTTGCCTGCACCAGTGCCGCAGTAAGAGATATTGGCAAGAATACGAGATTGAATTTGTCAAGCAAATCGCCGCACATCTGGGGGTAGCGCTACAGCAAGCGGAATATTTAGAGCAATTTCAGATTCAAGCCAGAGAAATGGCGAAGGTGGTAGAACAGGAAAGAGCTGCCCAAATGCAGAAAACTGTGGGGGCGATCGCAGACAAAATTCGCCAGTCTCTAGAAATTGAAGCCATATTCGACACCAGCACCAAGGAAATTCGGGAACTGCTCGCCGCCGACAGAGTAGCCATCTACCAATTTCACCCCAACTGGACGGGCTCTTTTGTGGCGGAATCCTTCACTGAAGGTTGGATTCCCCTGGTGGGAAATACCCCAATAATTGAAGATACTTTTTTACAGCAAACCCGAGGCGGTAGGTATGTCAATCACGAAACCCTCGCCATCGATGATATCTACAAAGCAGGACACGCCAACTGTCACATCCAGCTACTAGAGCAGTTTCAAGCTAAAGCATATGTGGTGGTTCCCATATTTCAGGGAGAGCAACTGTGGGGACTGCTGGCGGCATATCAAAACTCCGGTCCGCGCCATTGGCAAGAAGACGAAGTGAAAATACTCGCTCAAATTGGGGCTCAATTGGGAGTAGCGCTTTTGCAAGCGGAATATATCGCCCAAGTGCAGGTGCAGGCGGGGCAACTTGCCAAAGCCGCTGAGCGGGAAAGAGCAGCCGATCGGCAGAAAACCCTCACCACCACCATCAACAAAATTCGCCGTTCCCTCGACCTAGTAACGATTTTTCGCACCACAGCTTTAGAAGTGCGAGAACTGCTTCAAGCCGACAGAGTAGTAATTTACCACTTCCACCCCGACTGGAGTGGGGAATTTAAATTTGAAGCGATCGCCGAGGGGTGGAATTCCCTAATGCTGCAGCAGTTAGAGCAGCCAGAGTTACGGGAAAACATCAGCGACTGCAGCCTCAAATCCCTCGCCACCACCGTCCCCGATACCTATCTCCAAGAAACCCAGGGCGGTCGGTTCACCAGAGGGCAACGGTTCCGCACTTGTGACGATATTTACAAGGCTGGGTTTACTCAGTGCTATGTGCGCTTCTTGGAAAAGGTGCAAGCCAGAGCATATGCTATGTCTGGAATTTATCAAGGTGACAAACTCTGGGGCTTGCTGGCAGTTTATCAAAATTCCGGCCCGCGCCACTGGCAAGATGAGGACGTGGAACTACTCGCCCAAATCGCTGACCAATTGGGGGTCGCTCTGCAGCAAGCTGAACTTTTAGAGCAAACCCGCAAGCAAGCAGCGGAATTATCCCAAACTCTGAAAAATCTACAGCAAACTCAGGCCCAGATGATTCAGAGCGAAAAAATGGCCAGTTTGGGTCAGTTGGTGGCAGGTGTGGCTCACGAAATTAACAATCCTGTCAACTTTATTCACGGGAATATCCATCATTTGAGCAATTATGTGATGGATTTGCTGGAGTTTGTGCAGATCTACCGCCAATTATATGATGAACCGCTACCGGAGATGCAAAAGTATGCAGCGGACATGGATTTAGACTATATTATGGAAGATTTGCCCAATACCTTGGCTTCCATGAAGATGGGGACAGAGCGCATTCGTCAATTAGTGCTATCCCTGCGCACTTTCTCCCGTCTGGATGAAGCCGAGATGAAGCCGGTAAATCTGCATGATGGACTGGAAAGCACTTTATTACTTCTCCAACATCGCTTCCAAAGCAATGGGCAAAATCAAGAAATAGCCATAGTGAAGCAATACGGAGATTTACCCACGATTCAATGTCATCCTGCCCAGATCAATCAGGTGTTTATGAATATTTTGGGCAATGCCATTGATGCCGTACAAAATTCAGAAAATCCCACCATTACAATTACCACGGAATTGGTCGCAGAAATGGCAGTGATTAAAATTGCTGATAACGGCATTGGCATTCCCGAAACCCTTCTCAGCCGAATTTTTGACCCCTTCTTTACCACCAAAGAACCTGGTAAGGGTACAGGGTTGGGTCTATCAACTAGCTATCAAATTGTCGTCGAAACTCATCGCGGGCAGCTCCGATGTTTTTCTGAAACTGGTCAGGGCACCACATTTGTGATAGAAATTCCCACATCCCGCACTGAGTAAATTTGGAGTAAATTTGTCCGGTGGGCAAGGCAGATTTAACTTTTTAAGTTAAATCTGGAGATTTAGCTTTGCCCACCCTACCCCTGTGGCGCCAATTGTTTTTTCAGCTAAAATCAATTAAAATCAGGTTGGGAAAAGCAAATATGCAGGAAATCGAGCTATATCGCGGCTGTTTGTTGGGATTGGCTGTGGGTGATGCTGTGGGGACAACCCTAGAATTTAAACCACCGGGGAGTTTTACCCCCATAGATGATATGGTGGGTGGCGGTCCATTTGGATTGAAACCGGGTCAATGGACTGATGATACTTCAATGGCTTTGTGCTTGGCGGAAAGTTTGATTAGTCGAAAAGGGTTTGACCCCCTGCATCAGTTAGAAACTTATTGTCGGTGGTGGCGGGAAGGACATTTGAGCAGTACGGGACGCTGTTTTGATATTGGCATTACCACGGCGAATGCGCTGCGAGATTTTGAGCAGACCGGGGAACCTTACCGCAGTAATCTTGACCCCAGGACGGCAGGGAATGGTTCGATTATGCGTTTGGCGCCAGTGCCTTTATTTTATGCGAGAAATCCACAGGAAGCAATAGAAAAAGCGGGGGATAGTTCCCGAACGACGCATCCGGTGGCGGTGGCGGTGGATGCTTGTCGGTATTTGGCGGGTTTAATTGTGGGAGCGGTTCGGGGAGCGAGTAAAGAGGAACTGCTTTCACCGGGTTATTGTCCGATTTTGGGATATTGGCAAGAGCATCCCTTGGCTTTGGAGATTATGGAGATTGCTTTGGGGTCGTTTAAAGACCGAGAACCGCCGCAAATTAAGGGGAGCGGCTATGTGGTGAAGTCTCTGGAAGCGGCTTTATGGGCGTTTTATAAAAGTAGTTCTTTTGTTGAGGGGTGTTTGTTGGCGGTGAATTTGGGGGATGATGCGGATACAACGGGGGCGGTTTATGGGCAGTTGGCGGGGGCTTTTTATGGGGAGGCGGCGATACCAGAAGAGTGGCGCGATCGGCTTGCTGGCAAAGACTTAATTATCTCCTTCGCCGAGCAGTTATTTTTAGTAGGATCCTAAGTCATCTTAAATTCGGTGGATAGCAGGCTGACAAAAGTGGACGTACCGGGAGCAGCTTCTGACGGGGAGGGAGCAGCGATCGAGATCAAACATCCCCACACTCCAGCCTAATTATGCTATGGCAACCTTTGGATTCCTTAGTACCAGATAGGAGTTTTATGTTTATCAAAAGGCAGCAAATTCCCACCCCAGTGGATTTATCCTTAGAAACAGTGCAATTAGCTCTACAAGAGGCGGCTATTGCCGATGATGCGGGGAAAATGGCGGAGTTTATGTTACTGCACTCTCGGCGACTGGGGGCAATTCTGCAAGAATCGCCCTTGCAGGCGCTAAGGAATGGTAGTTTAGTTCGATCGCGCCAATTAGCGGATTTGTATGATGCGGAGCGTTCGGTGTTATGGTATCTGCTGCTAGCGTGGGAGTTGAAAGAGACGAGCAGATTAGATGAAGCGCGGGAAATGCTGGTAATGTTGCAACAGAAACCGTTACCGCATTTATCGAATTGGCAAGACGAGTATGGGGGATGGTTACTGGAGCGGTTATGGGAGGTAAGTCAGGAAATCTGTTTATCTTTAGCGCAGCAGATTTTAGCAGATGATGGGCGCAAGGTGTTGTGTGAATATTTGGTTAATCATGGTGATTTGGGGGCGGCGGTAGAGATTGCTCGTCCGATTAAATCGGAGGTGTATTGGGCACTGGCATTGAAGGAGATTACCCAGGCTATTGCGCAAATAGAGGACAGAATAACTGCCCTATCACTCTTGGAGAAAACCGTTATCATCGCCCGCGAGTTTCCCAATAAAAATCGACGAGCAATTGCGCTGAATAATATCACGACTGTTATTGCCAAAAACGGTGATTCTATAACTGCATGCTCACTCTTTGAAGAAGCCCTCACTATTGTCCGCCAGATTGAAGATGAACTGCATCGGACAATGTTATTGTTTCAAATCGTCAAAGATATTGCTCAAAATTGCACCGGGATTACTGCCATATCAAGGCTGGAGAAAACTACCATCGTTGCCCGTGAGATTCAAAAGGAAAACTTGCGGGCAATGTTATTGGGTTACATCGCTGTGGCTCTTGCCCAAAATGGCGGCGCAACTACTGCTATCTCAAGCCTGGAAAAAGCCCTCACCATTGCCGGTGAGATTCAAGATGAATCGTCTCGGGCAGAGGCACTTAGTGGCATTGCCACTGCAATTACTCAAAACGGCGACAATACCACTGCTACCCGACTCCTGGGGGAAGCTCTTACCATTGCCCGTCAGATTCCATCTGAAGAAAAGATAGCAAT
>DVDU01000027.1 GCA_015296065.1 Oscillatoriaceae cyanobacterium M33_DOE_052
CGGCGAGTGGGAGAATTGGCTCTGAGAAATGCTCTTAACGCGGTAAGTGGGGAAGTGCAGGAGGATATAGAGCAGGCGATCGGTCGGAGTGGGAAAATTTTGCCTTCGCCATTGTTCAGGGTTCCATAGGAGATGGGGAGATGGGGAGTTTAGTGATGGATCAAAGGGGCGATCGTCGCACTTTCACCCCGAAACCGCGCCGCCAAAAGGTTTTTTGTAAAAATCCTTTTTATTGACAGCCTGTTCAGAAATAATCTGAGCGGATCTCAAAGTCCCTCTCCCTACCTGGTCGAGGGATTTAGGGTGAGGGCAATGTGTTAAGCGACTGGTGAACAAGCTGTATTGTCCAATAAATTATTATGCAATAACTCGTGCTTGGGCAATTTCTCTGTCACCAATAGCTCTAACTTGAGAATTAAATAAAGAAACAATTGCTACAGTTTTCCCCGTGAGGGTGATAAATTCTACTTCATATCCTAAACCTTCTTGATGGACTAATACCACTGTGCCAATATCGCCTTTTTTTAAGCGATATTCGGGTAAATCTGTAGTTAAAACGACTTGCTCTAATTCAGTAATCATTTGGTTCGGCTAATTTTCATCAGTTTAGTCTAGTGGGTAGGCGCTGACCAGTCTAGGGGTATCATCTCCGGTAGCAATAAACCAAACCGAACGAACTTCAGGGTTTCTGCCATCTGGGCTGATGATTTCACCTTCAATAACATAACGGGTTCCGAAAGGGGAAGGTTCTATTTTAGCTAATTCATGGTTGGCTGCATGATTGATGAAAGATGTAGCCATAATTTCCCAGTCATCAACTGTAAACCCAAACTTCAAAAAAAATTTGGCTTTACTTTTGCCATCTGGATGAACCAGGGACAGTAAATATTCGGTGATTTTTTTCTGGGGAACTATGGCTCGCTCATAATTCGGAAGTTTCAACCTATTGCTCCGATTGGCAATTGAATCAAACTAATGATATCACATTTTGCACCTATCCCCTAGAGGTGGAGCTGGGTGATGGATAAAATTAATATGGGGGTGGAGAGTCCTGAGTTGTTTGGCAGCGGGGTACTGTGGGAGGGCGACTTCTGGCGCTCCCCCAAGCCGAATCGTGGCATAATTGAATCTGGGTCAGCCTTGGGGATAAACCATGCAGCGGGATGAAGTTATGGCAATTTTGGCACAACACCGCGATCGGCTAACCGGAAAAGCTGTTTTGCGGCAGAAACGGGTCAGGTGTTATCATAAAAAGACGTTTGACTCCTCCTGGATATTACCGCAGGGAAAGAAGATGAGTAATCTCTTAGAAGAATGTAAAAAAGTCTTGGCCGAGGGCTACGGCGATCGCTTTGCCGGTCTAGTCCTCTATGGTTCTGTGGTTCGTAACGAAGCGCTCTCTTCCAGCGATATTGACCTGCTCGTGTTGCTCAAACAACCGTTTGATTACTTTCAGGAATTACGGACAATTGTAGAGTTGCTGTACCCCATACAATTAGAATCTGAGCGCCTGATTTCTGCCAAACCCGCTGCGGTGGATGAATTTGAACGCGGCAGCCTCCAGCTCTACCGCAATGCGAAACAAGAAGGGTTGAGCGCATGATTAATCCGTATGAGGCGGAAATAGTTGCCAACCTCGATCGGGCGGAAGAGTCGCTTCAGGCTGCTAGAGTGCTGCAAACAGGGGGTTATTGTGATTTTGCGGCGTCTCGGGCTTATTATGGGGCTTTTTATGCCGCTACAGCAGCGGTTCTTCAAGAAGGTTTGCAATTCAGCCAGCATAAGGGAGTAATTGCAGCTATTCACCAGAGATTTGTTAAAACAGACCGGTTGGAGAAGCAATTAGGGAAAGACCTAAACTGGCTGTTTGAATTGCGCAGCATCGCTGATTACGGCGAAACTCGCCACGTTCCTCCTGACGAAGCACAAAAAGCGATCGAGGCTGCTGCTGCTTTTATCAGTCGGATTAAGGAAATTCTTGGCAGGAGTTAATATATTGGTATTGAAACAGGGTCAACCAAGGTGATAAACTATGCAGCGGGATGAAGTCCTGGCAATTTTGGCACAACACCGCGATAGGCTAAAAGGCTTTGGTGTCAAGTCTTTGGCAATTTTTGGCTCCACGGCGAGGAATGAAGCTAGACCAGATAGCGATGTGGATATTTTAGTGGAGTTTGACGGTCCGGTGACGTTTGACTGCTATATGGATGTCAAATTTTACCTGGAAGACTGCCTGGGGAGGCGGGTTGATTTGGTGAGTAGGCGATCGCTCAAACCCCTAATTCGCCCCCAGGTCGAACGGGAGGCGATGTATGTTTGAAGGCATGACCGATCGGAGATAGAGTTGGGTGATGGATCAAAGAGGCGAGCCTCTGAGTAAGAGACTCGCCCATACTGGTGGCGTTACCGTAAAGTTGTACAATTCTACTCATTACCGAGGTAGAGTGAATGCACCACAGTTAAGCGATCTCCAATCGCTACCTATTTGGATTTTTGGTACATTTGTAGAGCATTGGAGGTTTGGTCCATTGCTCCGGCTTATAGATATTGTTACATTACCCTGCCACCACCAATTATTAGTACGGACAGTTATATTGTGCAAAGCAGGACCATTTCCCGAAGCTATTTGTCTCCATGTTACTGTTTGTCCCCTTTGATTCTTTCCTGTTACTGTAATTTGTCTCGCGGTAGCAGTAGTCGTAATTGCCAGTTGCTGACCGTTAGAACCTGCATTGGCTGGGAACGATAATAGTGAAGATATAGCCAAAGCAGTTCCTGTTGCTTGAAAACTCTGGCGTAATTTGATCATGGCTTTTTCCTCTTTTCAGATTAATTGACTAGCGGTACTTAAACAAAAAAAGTCCCTAAAATAGGCTAGAATAAAGACATGACAATAGTTTCAGGTTGGAGAAACTCCCGATGAGAGAGACCACCCCATCAGCAATGCCCCCCTGTTTCGAGAGATGGTGCCAAAAATTTGACAGGTGCTTCAAAACCAAAGCACAAAAGGCTGGATTCCGTCACTATCTGGGGGGATTGCTGGGAGAAAGCGAACGGAAAAATATCACTCAAATGGCGAAAAACACCGTCGGAGTAGAATACAACCGATTGCATCACTACATCACCGGAGCGTCTTGGTCTGACGAGGAGGTAAATGAACAACGGTTAGCCCTGATGGCTGAATGTGGGCAAACCCGAATTAGTGGCGGTTTTTCTCTGATAGTGGATGACACTGGACACCGCAAAAGTGGAAACTTCACCAATGGTGTGGGAAGACAGTACATTGGCGAAATTGGCAAAACTGATAATGGAGTGGTGAGTGTCACAACTCATCTGTGGGATGGCAAAAAAAGCCTGCCCCTAGATGTAGCTCTATATCATAAGGCCGATACTTTACCAGAAGGAAAAAAAGATAAAGACTTTTTCAAGAAGACGGAGTTGGCACTACGTCTGATTGACGTGACCTGTGAACGGGGTTATCGACCAGGGGTAGTGCTTGTGGATGCGGGCTACGGCAACAATGGCCAGTTTATTCAAGGACTGGAAGAACGTCATTTGACCTACATTGGTGGCGTGGCCAAAAATCGTCAAGTCCGGTGGCTCAAAGAATCTGGAATGTGCGAGTCCTTAAGTTTAGAGCAGGTGGCATCGAGTTGGCCAGCCGCCTTCTTTGAGCGAATTACTTTGGAGTTAGACCAACCAAAACAAGTATGGGTGGCGGTTTTTAGCGCCACTCTAACCCGGATGCCTCTGAAAATGAAGACGTTTGCTATCGTCATGAATGCAGCGTCCTATGAGTCGGCTACAGAAATTGATTATCTGATGACTAATGCACCAGAAACAGTGGCGACAGCTGATTGGTTTGTCAGGACATATTCTGGGCGAAATTGGGTGGAAGTTTTTTACCGGGAAGTTAAAGGTTGGTTGGGGTGGAGAGAATACCAGGTGCGAGACAAAAGAAGCCTTATGCGCCATTTTACCTTAGTGTTCTGTGCTTACACTTTCATTCTGTGGCAGAAATTGACTGGTGGACTCCGACGGCGATGGGCGACTCAAAAATTGAACACTTTTGCGGCAGCTTTATCAGCTTGGAGGAATGCAGTTTCTTTCCGGTTTGTCCGGTGGCTGACGCAAAACTTGGACGTTTTTGCCGCCTACAAAGCCTCTTTCGGCTTAGTCTGGGCTTAATTTTTGTTTAAGTACCGCTAGCATTATTGTTATGGCCAAGCCAAAATAGATGATGCGATTGGCCACTAGCTTCTTATCTTGTAATGCTTGCTTGTGGAAATTAAGACGGTCTGCTTAAACTAGCAGCCCTTCACAACTAACACCTAAATTATTTCATATGTAAGATTCTTCTGTCAACTGTTGTTTCGTAGCATAAAGTGGGCAAAACCTCTCCGGGAATTGTGGTCAAAAGTGGGATTTAGTTGACA
Organism: Oscillatoriaceae cyanobacterium M33_DOE_052; assembly: GCA_015296065.1. GTDB lineage: Bacteria > Cyanobacteriota > Cyanobacteriia > Cyanobacteriales > Laspinemataceae > Koinonema. Next base: position 4,437 of record DVDU01000027.1, read on the forward strand.
AAGTGGCAAAATGTGGTATATAGTGGGATATTACCATCATCACCCTCCTTTGACCTATGGACCTAGAAGAGCTGCTGAAATGGACGGACGATCGGGTAGTGGCAAATACGGGACAACATCTCGATTCTTTACAAAAATCTATATTATCAGCAATTTTAAATAATCATAATTACGAAGAAGTTGCCAAAACTCATCATGTCACCTACGACCATGTAAAAAAACAGGCTTGGAAATTATGGCATATTCTCTCTGATATCCTCGGAGAAGAGGTAAAAAAATCTAATGTTCGCTCAGTTTTAGAAAACCAAGGTATCTCAAATATTTCTCATCTGGGTGAGCCGGTACAGATTGTTAGCAACATCAATGGTTACATCAACATCTGTAGAGGAAATCCACCCTCCCCCTCTCCCCCTGACTCGCCCCACAACGAAAACCGATCGCCAAGAATAGATTTAAGAGATGCACCGACACCGGCTATCTTCTACAGCCGCACCGACGAGCTTACCACCCTTAAACAGTGGATTTTAGAATCAAACACCAGCCTCATCACCCTACTGGGACTGACCGGTACTGGCAAAACCGCACTCGCAGTGCAGCTAGTCCAACAAATTCAAGCTGAATTTGACTTCATCATCTGGCGAAGCCTTGCAACAGCGCCATCCCTGCCCACCCTGCAAACAAACTTAATTGAATTCCTCAGCGGCTCACAAC